>NZ_JBWKZE010000016.1:0-11431 GCF_059424205.1 Pseudomonas sp. GW456-12-1-14-TSB6 | reverse complement strand
CCCCCCCCCCCCCGGCGAGGTTAATCAGATGCCGAAACGGTCGCGCAGCGAGTAGTACACGGCGCCGAGAGCGGTCAGCGGCGCGGAGAAGGTGCGGCCGCCGAGCATCGGCATGTGTGGCAGGGAGGCGAAGGCGTCGAAGCGTTCGGCGTCGCCGCGGATCATTTCCGAGATCAGTTTGCCGGCCAGGTGCGAGCAGGTGACGCCGTGGCCGCTGTAGCCCTGCATGTAGTAGGCGTTTCTCTCGATGCGGCCGAATTGCGGCATGCGTGACATGGTCAGCAGGAAGTTGCCGGTCCAGCGGTAGTCGATTTTCACGTCCTTGAGCTGCGGGAAGGTCTTGAGGATCTTCGGGCGGATCAGGGTTTCGATGTCGTCCGGTTCACGGGCGCCGTAAACCACGCCGCCGCCGTAGAGCAGACGGTTGTCGGCGGTGAGGCGGTAGTAGTCGAGCAGGTAGTTGCAGTCTTCGACGCAGTAGTTGTTGGTGATCAGGCTGCGGGCCTGTTTTTCGGTCAACGGTTCGGTGACGCAGATCTGCGAGCCGCACGGCATGCTCTTGGCCGTCACGCGATTGTCGAGGCCTTGCGGCAGATAGGCGTTGCCGGCGATCAGCAGGTACTTGGCGCGGACCTGGCCTTTGGCGGTGCGCACGACGTTGGGCTCGCCGTATTTGATTTCCACGGCAGCGGACTGCTCGTAGATCTTGCCGCCCAGACGCACGATGGCCGCGGCTTCACCGAGGGCCAGGTTCAGCGGGTGAATGTGGCCGCCCTGCATGTCCAGCAGACCGCCGACGTAGGCGTCGGAACCGACTTCGCGACGGATGTCCGCAGCGTCGAGCATCTTCAGGTTTTTATTGCCGTAACGTTCCCAGCTGCGTTTTTGTTCGGCCAGGCCGTTCAATTGTTTCTTGTTCATCGCTGCGAAGATGCCGCCCGGGCGGTAGTCGCACTTGATGTCGTATTCCTTGATGCGCGAACGAATGATGTCGGCGCCTTCGAAGATCATGCTGCCGAGGATTTCGGCGGTCTTGTCGCCGTAACGCTCTTCGATCACGTCGACGTCGCGGCTGTAGGAGTTGACCAGTTGGCCGCCGTTGCGACCGCTGGCGCCATAGCCGACTTTCGCCGCTTCCAGCACCGTCACCTTGTAGCCGGCTTCGCTCAGGAACAGCGCCGAGGAAAGGCCGGTGTAGCCGGCGCCGATGATGCAGACATCGCACTCCACCGACTCTTCAAGCGTCGGGAAGTCGATGACTTCGTTGCGGGTGGCGGCGTAATAACTGTTGACGTGTTGTTGTTTCATTATTGTTCTCCGAGGGACGCCGGAAAAACCGGCGTCCACCGTTGTAAATAGAATTAGAGCTTGATCCAGGTCGCTTTCAGCTCGGTGTACTTGTCGAACGCGTGCAGCGATTTGTCGCGACCGTTGCCCGACTGCTTGAAGCCACCGAACGGCGCGGTCATGTCACCGCCGTCGTACTGGTTGACCCACACGCTGCCGGCGCGCAGGCCACGGGCGAAGGTGTGAGCCTTGCTCAGGTTGCTGGTCCAGACCCCGGCAGCGAGGCCAAAGATGCTGTCGTTGGCGATGTGCAGTGCTTCTTCAACGGTGTCGAAGGTGATCAGCGACAGCACCGGGCCGAAGATTTCTTCCTTGGCGATGGTCATGGCGTTGGTCACGCCGTCGAAAATCGTCGGCTCGATGTAAGTGCCGCCGGTTTCCTCGAGGGTGCGTCGGCCGCCGGCGATCAGTTCGGCGCCCTGCTCGCGGCCGATGCTGATGTAGCGCAGCACGTTGTCCAGTTGACGCTGATCGACCACGGCGCCGACGGTGGTCGCCGGATCCAGGGCGTGCCCCGGTTTCCACGCTTGCAGCGCTTCCACCAGCAGCGGGATGAATTGCTCGCGGATCGAACGCTCCACCAGCAGGCGCGAGCCGGCGGTGCAGACTTCGCCCTGGTTGAACGCAATGGCGCCGGCCGCCGCTTGTGCTGCCGCGCGCAAGTCCGGTGCGTCGGCAAACACCACGTTCGGGCTCTTGCCCCCGGCTTCGAGCCAGACGCGTTTCATGTTGCTTTGGCCGGCATAAATCATCAGTTGCTTGGCAATCGCGGTGGAGCCGGTGAAGGCCAGCACATCGACGTCCATGTGCAGCGCCAGCGCCTTGCCGACGGTGTGACCGAAGCCTGGCAGGACGTTGAACACGCCTTTCGGAATGCCGGCATCCAGCGCCAGTTGCGCGATGCGGATCGCGGTCAGCGGGGATTTTTCCGAAGGCTTGAGGATGAACGAGTTACCTGCCGCCAGCGCCGGGGCGAATTTCCAGCTGGCCATGATCAGCGGGAAGTTCCACGGCACGATCGCAGCAACTACGCCGGACGGCTCGCGAGTGACCAGACCGAGTTGATCGTGCGGGGTGGCGGCGACTTCGTCGTAGATCTTGTCGATCGCTTCGGCGCTCCAGCGGATCGCGTTGGCGGTCGCCGGGATGTCGATGCTCATCGAGTCGCTGATCGGTTTGCCCATGTCGAGGGTTTCGAGCAGCGCCAGTTCTTCCTGGTGTTGCAGGATCAGATCGGCGAAGCGAATCAGGATGCGCTTGCGCTCGGCCGGGGCCTTGTTCGCCCACACGCCAGAATTGAAGGATTGGCGCGCGGCTTCGACGGCGAGGTTGGCGTCGGCTTCATCGGTGCTGGCGACGGAGGCCAGGAAACGGCCGTCGACGGGGCTCAGGCATTCGAAGGTTTCGCCGCTGATGGCCGGGCGGTATTCGCCGTTGATGAAGGCACGGGATTCGAGGGTCAGGGACTGGAAGCGTTGTTCCCAGTCGTTGCGGGTCGTTGTCATGGTGGTGGCTCGACGCGGGGGAATTTGGGGGTGTCTGGTGTGTGTGTGTTCGGCTTGAGATGGCTGCCCTCACCCTAGCCCTCTCCCGGGGGGAGAGGGGACCGACCGGGGGATGCTGGAGAGCTCCGCCGACCTGAAAAATCTCTTCCGAATCCATAATCGACTGGATCGGTCAGGTCGCCGGAAATCCCGAGACAACTCGGTCAGTCCCCTCTCCCTCCGGGCGGTCCGACGTATCGGGAGGGTTAGGGTGAGGGGCTTTTGAAGGCCTTACACCGTATGCAGATACCAGTTGTACTCAAGGTCAGAGATCGAGTTCTCGAACTCGGCCAGCTCGCTTTCCTTGCACGCGACGAACACGTCGATGTACATCGGGTCGATGTAGCGGGCCATGACTTCGCTGTCGTCCAGCTCACGCAGGGCGTCGCGCAGGTTGTTCGGCAGGCTCTGTTCGTTCTGCTCGTAGCTGTTGCCTTCGACCGGAGCGCCCGGCTCGATTTCGTTGGTCAGGCCGTGGTGGATACCGGCCAGCACCGAAGCCATGAGCAGGTACGGGTTGGCGTCGGCACCGGCGACACGGTGCTCGATGCGCACGGCATCCGGCGAACCGGTCGGCACGCGGACGGCCACGGTGCGGTTGTCGATGCCCCAGCTCGGCGAGTTCGGCACGTAGAACTGCGCGCCGAAGCGGCGGTACGAGTTGACGTTCGGGCACAGGAAGGCCATTTGCGCAGGCAGGGTCTCCAGCACACCGCCGATCGCGTGGCGTAGCGCGGCGTTCTGCTCGGGATCCTCGCTGGCGAAGATGTTGTTGCCTTCTTTGTCCAGGATCGAAATGTGCACGTGCAGACCGTTGCCCGCCTGGCCCGGATACGGCTTGGCCATGAAGGTGGTGTCCATCTCGTGGTCGTAGGCGATGTTCTTCACCAGACGCTTGAGCAGGACGGCGTAGTCGCACGCCTTGATCGGGTCGGACACGTGGTGCAGGTTGACTTCGAATTGCGCCGGGGCGCTTTCCTTGACGATGGCGTCGGCAGGAATGCCTTGCTCTTTCGCGCCTTCCAGAATGTCCTGAAGGCAGTCGACGTATTCGTCGAGGTCGTCGATCAGGTAGACCTGGGTCGACACCGGACGCTTGCCCGACACCGGCGAACGCGGCGATTGCGGACGGCCGTTCACGTTGTCCTGGTCGATCAGGTAGAACTCGAGTTCGAACGCGGCGCAGATGGTCAGGCCCAGTGCGTCGAACTTGCGCACCACGTTGGCCAGCACTTCACGCGGGTCGGCGAAGAACGGCTCGCCTTCCAGTTCGTGCATGGTCATCAGCAGTTGCGCGGTCGGACGCTTCTGCCAGGGCTCGATGCTCAGGGTGCCGGGGATCGGGTAGCAGATGCGGTCGGCGTCGCCGATGTCCAGGCCCAGGCCGGTGCTTTCCACCGTGGAGCCATTGATGTCGAGGGCAAAGAGCGAGGCCGGCAGGTTGATGCCTTTCTCGTAAACCTTGTGAAGACTGGTGCGCTCGATGCGCTTGCCGCGCACCACACCGTTCATGTCTGCAATCAGAAGGTCGACGTACAAAACCTCAGGATGTTTCTTAAGGAATGCGTTTGCTTCGTTGAGTTGAACGGCACGCAGAGGGACCGACATGATGCACCTATTTAGCTGTTAATTATTATGTTCACTGCTGTTTCGCCGAGCCAGTCAACCCGAACGGCAAAGTGAAGTCAATAGCGAACACAGAGCCGCCCAGCGTTTATTTTTCGGGCTTTTTTTAACACTCTCGTGCCAATGCAGGCGCCAGAGCCCCGGTCTTGATGAAGACTTGATGAACGGCGTTTAGAATTTTTTACATGGGAGTTGTTAATTAAAATCAACGAGGCTAAGCTCCGGAAAAGCTCGTTCAAGTGTCAAACTTCGAGGTGAATAAAAATGGCATTCAAGCCATTGATCGGCGTTACTGCGTGCGTCAAACAGATTGGCCTGCACCCCTATCACATCAGCGGCGACAAGTACGTTCGCGCTGTCAGCGTTGCGGCGCTGGGGTTGCCCGTCGTCATTCCTTCCCTTGGCCAACTGACTGAAATCGAAGACCTGCTGGGTCAGCTCGACGGTCTGTTGCTGACCGGCTCGCCGTCCAACGTGGAGCCTTTCCACTATAAGGGCCCGGACAGCGCTCCCGGCACGGATCACGATCCGGCGCGGGATGCCACTACCCTTCCTCTATTGCGTGCAGCCATCGCGGCGGGCGTTCCGGTACTCGGCATTTGCCGGGGTTTCCAGGAAATGAACGTGGCGTTCGGCGGCAGCCTGCACCAGAAGGTGCATGAGCTGCCGGGCATGCTCGATCACCGCGAAGCCGACAGCCCGGACGTCGCCGTGCAATACGCCCCGGCCCATGCCGTGACGGTGCTGCCCGGTGGCGTGTTCGAAGCGCTGGAGCTGCCGGGTGAATTCCAGGTCAACTCGATTCACAGTCAGGGCATCGACCGCCTCGCGCCCGGCCTGCGCGCCGAAGCCGTGGCGCCGGATGGCCTGATCGAGGCGGTCTCGGTGGAGCACAGCCCGACCTTCGCCCTCGGCGTGCAATGGCACCCGGAATGGCAGGTGCTGGACAACCCGAACTACCTGCGGATTTTCCAGGCATTCGGCGAGGCTTGCCGCCAGCGTGCGGCGCGACGCAACCAGCGCTGACGCCACCCAACGATTGCAAAACCATTTACTGCCCCCCGCGGGGTCGGCGGTTGCGCGCTTGCGCATCCGTCATCCGCGATCAGCAACACACCGCGAAAACAAAAAGCACCACCCGGCAGCCAGGACGGCGGCGCCGAACAACCCGCACGGTGCGGGTCTGCAATCCACTCTTAAGCCAGGCCGCGTTGGCCCGGCGACTGAAACCTGTTGGGAGTTTCACATGGCAAACGCCTCCAGCACTTACAGGAAGGCTCTTGAAGGTCATCAGCAACCGAAAAAGGTTCTGGTGAAGGTCGATCGAGTCACCAAGAAGTTCGACGAAACCACGGCGGTGGACGATGTGTCCCTGGAGATCCATCAGGGCGAAATCTTCGCCCTGCTCGGCGGCTCCGGCTCGGGCAAATCGACCCTGCTGCGCATGCTCGCCGGTTTCGAACGGCCGACTGAAGGACGCATTCTGCTCGACGGTGTCGACATCACCGACATGCCGCCGTACGAGCGGCCGATCAACATGATGTTCCAGTCCTACGCCCTGTTCCCGCACATGACTGTTGCGCAGAACATCGCCTTCGGCCTCAAGCAGGACCGTTTGCCGGCCAGCGAAATCGACGCCCGCGTCGAAGAAATGCTGCGCCTCGTCCACATGACCCAATACGCCAAACGCCGCCCGCATCAGCTGTCCGGCGGCCAGCGTCAGCGCGTGGCCCTCGCCCGCTCCCTGGCCAAGCGGCCGAAGCTGTTGCTGCTCGACGAACCGATGGGCGCGCTGGATAAAAAGCTGCGTTCGCAAATGCAGCTGGAACTGGTTGAGATTATCGAACGCGTCGGCGTGACTTGCGTGATGGTGACCCACGACCAGGAAGAGGCCATGACCATGGCCGAGCGCATCGCGATCATGCACTTGGGCTGGATCGCCCAGATCGGCAGCCCGGTCGACATCTATGAAGCGCCGGTCAGCCGCATGGTCTGCGAATTCATCGGCAACGTGAACGCCTTCGACGGCACCGTGGTCGAGGACCTTGAAGGTCACGCGATCATCCACAGCCCGGACTTGCAGCAGAAGATCTACGTCGGTCATGGCGTCAGCACTTCGGTGCAGGACAAGTCGATCACCTACGCGATCCGTCCGGAAAAAATGCTCGTCAGCACGATCAAGCCGGAGACCCGCTACAACTGGTCCGAAGGCAAGGTGCATGACATCGCCTACCTCGGCGGTCACTCGGTGTTCTACGTCGAATTGCCGAGCGGCAAGATCGTCCAGTCGTTCATGGCCAACGCCGAACGCCGTGGCGCGCGTCCGACCTGGGACGACAAGGTCTACGTCTGGTGGGAAGACGACAGCGGCGTGGTACTGCGCTCATGAGAACCTTCAATCAGCAATTCCTGCGCCTGGTGCCCAGCGGGCGAAAGTTCGTCATCGGCATCCCGTTCATCTGGCTGTTCCTGTTCTTCATGCTGCCGTTCTTTCTGGTGATGAAGATCAGCTTCTCGGAAGCCGCGCTGTCGATCCCGCCGTACTCGGAGATCTACACCTACGCCGAACAGAAATTCCAGCTGTTCCTGAACATCGGCAACTACACCCTGCTCGGCGAAGACGAGCTGTACCTGTCGGCTTACCTCGGTTCGCTGAAGGTGGCGCTGCTCAGTACGCTGATGTGTCTGGTGATCGGTTTCCCGATGGCCTACGCGATCACCAAGACCGGCAAGGAAACGCAAAACGTCCTGCTGCTGTTGATCATGATGCCGACCTGGACCGCGATCCTGATCCGCGTTTACGCGTGGATGGGCATCCTCAGCAACAACGGTTTGCTCAACGCATTTTTGATGTGGACCGGGCTCACCGATCACCCGATCGAGATCCTCAACACCAACACCGCCGTCTACATTGGGGTCGTGTATGCGTATCTGCCATTCATGGTGCTGCCGCTCTACGCCAACCTGGTGAAGCACGACGGCAGCCTGCTGGAAGCCGCGCAGGATCTGGGTTCGAGCAACTTCAACAACTTCTGGAAAATCACCGTGCCACTGGCCAAAAACGGCATCATCGCCGGCTGCATGCTGGTGTTCATTCCGGTGGTGGGCGAGTTCGTGATCCCGGAACTGCTGGGCGGCCCGGAGACCCTGATGATCGGTCGCGTGCTGTGGCAAGAGTTCTTCAATAACCGCGACTGGCCGGTGGCGTCCGCGCTGGCGGTGGTGATGCTGTTGATCCTGATTGTGCCGATTCTGCTGTTCAACCGCAGCCAGGCCAAAGAGATGGAGGCACGGGGATGAAACGCTTCGGTTTTGCAAAGTTCATGTTGATCTTCGGCCTGACGTTCATTTATCTGCCGATGCTGATTCTGGTGATTTACTCGTTCAACGCCTCGAAACTGGTGACGGTCTGGGGCGGCTGGTCGGTGAAGTGGTATGTCGGTTTGCTCGACAACACCCAACTGATGGGCTCGGTAGTGCGCTCGCTGGAAATCGCCTGCTACACCGCGATTGCCGCCGTAGCGTTGGGCACCCTCGCCGCTTTCGTGCTGACCCGCGTAACGCGCTTCAAGGGTCGTACGCTGTTCGGTGGTCTGGTCACCGCGCCGCTGGTGATGCCTGAGGTGATCACCGGTCTGTCGCTGTTGCTGCTGTTCGTGGCGATGGCGCAACTGATCGGCTGGCCGCAGGAGCGTGGCATCGTCACCATCTGGATCGCCCACACCACGTTTTGTGCCGCTTATGTGGCGGTGGTAGTCTCCGCCCGCTTGCGCGAGCTGGACCTGTCGATCGAAGAAGCGGCGATGGATCTGGGCGCGAAACCGTTCAAGGTGTTTTTCCTGATCACCATCCCGATGATCGCGCCGTCGCTGGCAGCGGGCGGCATGATGTCGTTCGCCCTGTCGCTGGACGATCTGGTGCTGGCGAGCTTCGTGTCGGGGCCAGGTTCCACCACCCTGCCGATGGAAGTGTTCTCGGCGGTGCGTCTGGGCGTTAAGCCCGAGATCAACGCCGTGGCCAGCCTGATTCTGCTGGCGGTGTCGCTGGTGACCTTCCTGGTCTGGTACTTCGGCCGCAAGGCAGAAGCCAACCGCAAGCGGGCGATTCAGGAAGCCATGGATCAGACCGCCAACGAATCGTGGCAGCAACCTCAACGAGTGGCAGCGACGGCCTAGGGCCGTCGCGTTTTACGGCTTTGCGCTTTGGCTTAAAAGCTTTTGAATAAAAAGAATGGAGTTTCACCGATGAAAATGTTTGGCAGGACTCTGCTGACACTGTCCTTATTGGGCGCAATCGCCACGGGCGCCCAGGCCAACGACAAGGTGCTGCGCGTTTACAACTGGTCGGATTACATCGCCCCGGACACCGTCAAGAAGTTCGAGGACGAGACCGGCATCCGCGTGACCTACGATGTGTTCGACAGCAACGAAACTCTTGAGGCACGTCTGCTCGCGGGCAAATCCGGCTACGACATCGTGGTGCCGTCCAACAGTTTCCTGGCCAAGCAGATCAAGGCCGGGGTCTACCAGACTCTGGATAAATCGAAGCTGCCAAACTGGAAAAACCTCAACCCGGTGCTGCTGAAAAACGCCTCCGCCAGTGATCCGGACAACGCCCACGCGTTCCCGTACATGTGGGGCTCGATCGGCATCGGCTTCAACCCGGACAAGGTCAAGGAAGTGCTCGGCAAGAATGCGCCGACCAATTCCTGGGACCTGCTGTTCAAACCGGAGAATGCCGAGAAGCTGAAGGCCTGCGGCATCAGTTTCCTCGACTCGCCGACCGAAATGCTCCCGGCCGCCCTGCACTACCTGGGTTATCCGGTGAACGACAAGGACGTGAAGCACATCGCCGAAGCCGAAGCGCTGTTCATGAAAATCCGGCCGTCGGTGGCGTATTTCCATTCGTCGAAGTACATCTCCGATCTGGCCAACGGCAACATCTGCGTAGCCGTCGGCTACTCGGGTGACGTGTTGCAGGCCAAGGCCCGCGCGGTGGAATCGGGCAACAAGGTCGAGATCGACTACAGCATTCCCAAGGAAGGCGCCGGCAGTTTCTATGACATGGTCGCCATCCCGCGCGATGCCGCCAACGTCGAGAACGCCTACCTGTTCATGAACTTCCTGATGCGCCCGGACATCATCGCCGAAGTCACCAACAGCATCGGCTACAGCAACGCCAACGAAGCCGCGACGCCGCTGGTGGACGAAGCGATCCGCAACGACCCGGGCTCGTACCCGCCGCAAGCGGTGATGGCCACGCTGTATGCGGTGCCGGATCAGCCGATTGCCACGCAACGGATCATGACCCGGGGCTGGACCCGCGTGAAACTCGGCAAGTAATGGCACCACCGATGATCGTTCCCACGCTCTGCGTGGGAATGCCTCAAGGGACGCTCCGCGTTCCAGCTCCGGAAGGGACGCGGAGCGTCCCGGGCTGCATTCCCACGCGGAGCGTGGGAACGATCAGACAGTCAGCGATCAGTCTAGAAAGTTTCCGTTCACGCAGCGCCTTACCACCGCTGCCCCCTGCTCTGAACGGCCTCACCTGGCTCTCCTCGGTTCAGGTGAATTCAGGCGCCCTCGGGCGCCTTTTTTTGTGAGCTCAGATCAGTGGCCAATCGGCCAGCGAGCGGTAGCGGCCCTTGTGGGATTCGAACAGCGCAAAGCGTTCAGCGCGCAGGAAGAACTCCGGCGGCGTGGCGGATTCCGGTTCCGGCGCGCGATAGTCCCGGGCCAGCGTCAGATGCGGACGATACTCACGCGTCGCCTCTTCAAAACCGAACGGCAACATCGCCTGCTCCAGCGCATACACCAGCCGCAGCAATGCCTGCGGTGCCTGCTCCGGCGCCAGCGACAACACTCCGGCGCGTCGCCAGACCTGCAACCGATCCAGTGAAATCCTCAGCGCCTCGCCCGGCGTGCACACCTTCGCCGCCGCCTCACAGACTTCGCCAATCTGCGCCAACGGCACCGCGCCGAGAAACAGCAGCGTCAGGTGAAAGTTGTCCGCCGGCACCGGTTTGCCGGTGCGCAACCCCAGTTCGCTGCGCCACTGGGCAATCGCCTTGCGCTGCGCCGGCGGGCAGTCCAGAGCGAAAAACAGCCGCTTGAACGGTTGATCCCCGCGCGTTTCGTCCGTCATGGCCACGCTCCTTCGTTCGTCGAGATCCCTGGATTCTACACGCCCGTTTCTGGCGACTCTCGGCATGGGGTTTATAGTTCAACGATTGCCATCAACCGGAGGACGTCATGCGCGAGATCCTCAGCAAAGAACCCTGGTGGGCCCGACCGCCGAATCCCGGGCAGGATGAGAGCGAACTGGAATGGGGCTGGCTGGTGCATTACAGCGAAGGTGAGCCGCGTTTCGAATTCGTGCGCGAGCGGCCGACGGACGAGCAGATCCGCAACCGCAAAGGCTGCCGGATCACCCCGTCGGCGGAGTGACCCGGCAACGCGGCATCAAGGCTCAAGAATGTCCTTGAAGCCACCGAAGATCATCCGCTGCCCATCGAACGGCATCGGATTGACGTCCGGCTGCATGCGCGGGTCTTCCATCATTTTCGCCATGCCGCTGTCGCGGGTGGCCTTGTCCGGCCAGACCAGCCAACCGGCCGATACGACTTCGCCTTCCTTGAGTTTTACGGCCATCGGGAATGAGGTGACCTTGCCGTCCGGCACGTCATCGCCCCAGCCCTGAATCACCTCCAGCGCGCCGTATTCCTTGAACAGCTTCGCGGCGATTTCGCAGTGTTTTTTGTACTGTTCGCGGTTGGCATTCGGCACGGGAGCCACGAAAACATCGATGTAAGCCATGATCATTCTCCTTGCAGGGTGGGTTCGATCTGCTGAGTAGTCGACTCGGGCGGCCGCCATTCGACACGGTTGACGCCCAACCCGACCGACGGCTCGTCC
>NZ_JBWKZE010000015.1:0-164026 GCF_059424205.1 Pseudomonas sp. GW456-12-1-14-TSB6 | reverse complement strand
ATTTTATTGGGGGGGTGTGGGGGCTTTATTGGTTAGGCGGGTTAGGCCCGATCAGCATATTTGGCAGTGCTATTAACCTTGGATGGTTAGGGAATTTTATAGCACTGATATATGTAGTGTGGATGTTGAATCTCTATAACTTTATGGACGGGATTGACGGACTAGCAAGCATAGAAGCGATTTGTGCATGTCTCGGTGCGTCATTGATATTCTGGATTACCGGAAACTATTCATTAATTTTGGCACCATTAATTCTGGCCTTCGCAGTGGCCGGATTCTGCTGGTGGAATTTTCCTCCTGCAAGAATATTCATGGGAGACGCAGGGAGTGGTTTCCTGGGTGTAACCCTTGCGATACTTTCTATCTATTCAGCGTGGACCTCCTCAGCTTTATTATTCGTGTGGTTGATTATGCTGGGGGTTTTCATAGTAGATGCCACGTTGACGCTTTTAAGACGGTTGGTTCGTGGGGACGCGGTATATGAAGCTCACCGAAGTCACGCCTATCAGTTTGCATCTCGTCAGTTGAAAAGTCACAAAAAGGTAACTTTTGGTGTCGCGGCTATCAATGTGTTTTGGTTGTGGCCAATGGCGTTGATTGTTGGCAAACAATGGATGGATCCAGTTTTGGGGGTCTTTATTTCATATCTTCCGCTAATTGCACTTGCCATATTCTTCAAGGGTGGAAGCCTGGAGCGTAAGGAAACTGCTGTTTAGGATTGATGCTCTGTCGGTTCTTTTTATAACCTCAGAAGTTCAGTTCGCAGCGCGAGGCCGGTATTTGAGTTGCGGTGCCTGGAGGCATCAGCGCTTTACCCGTTAAGGAGAGTTTAATTGTTTGCGATTTCCGTGGTGCGAGCAGCTGTTGTTTCAGCGTTTTTTTCGCTAGTTTGCGTTGTAATGCTACCCGTATCATTTTTTTCGGATACATCTGAATATATAACGATCTTGGCCACTGGAGAGCGGAATCCAGACTCAAAGGGTACAGAGGTATGGATACCTGAGTCAGACGCAAAACGGCTTCAAGCAAAAGTCGTTCGTCAGGATGCAGGCTGGGAATCCAGAGAAGGCGCTATGGTTTCCTATCAAAACCAACCGGCTACAATACAATCATTTCTGAAATTAAAGTCAGAAAAATATTTGACCTTTTCTACGCATGAGTACTCTGGAGTAGTGGAGGTAAAATATGGGAAGTCTGGACGCCGGATTGATCTGTATTCTCCTACTCAGGGAGTGCTAAAGCTTGATCTCAGTGAGATCGCGCCAATGAAAATCGATCTATTGGATAATTTCAGTTCCATTGCGTTGTCCTTGTTGGTTTCTTTTGTCGGTTTTTTTTCGCTTACATTGCTTTTGTCTTATCGATCAGCAGTTAAAAGCACTATGTCCGGTAACGGCTTGCTGAACGCTTGGGTTTTGATCTCAAGTTTTCTTATCTATGGTCTGGTCTTGGCTGCATATTGGCCAGCACAAATGTCACCCGATTCTATCAATCAGTGGCAGCAGATTGTAAGAGGGGAATACAACGACGCGCACCCGATTTTATCATCCTTGTTTTATAAGATGGCTTACAGCGTTTTTCCATTCCCTCAATCAGCTGCGATTTTGCAGTTGGTTGTGTTTGCTGCTGCGACATGGCTATTTTTAAAGGAGAGCTTGGCCTGGGGGGCGAATCCTCGATTCGTCGCCATATTCGCTGTTCTGTTTCCGCTGTTTCCATCAAACTTTCTCATTGTTACAACGCTTTGGAAGGATGTACCATTCACAGCAGGTCTGATAGTCCTCACTGCATTGATTGCAAGGGAGGTCAGATATAAGTTTACATTCAAGTTCAGTTCCTTGTTTTGGATGGGTGTCACAGGCGCGTTTGTTATCGCAATGCGTCACAATGGAATTCTGATCGTCCTGTTGTTTTTTCTGATCCTGTTTTGTTTTGCGAGAACTCGGAAAGCGCGCTTGAGTGTGGGGGCAACATTGGTTTCGCAGATCGCGGTCTTCTTGGTGTTTAAGTCCGTTCTCTTAACAGCTTTGAATGTCTCGCCAATATTGCCGCAGTACCGCGCAATTAACGCCGTCCATGTGCTAGGTGCGATGCAGGCTGCTGACTATCAATGGAGCCCTGCAGAAAAGCAGTTGCTAGAAAAATTTCTTCCAGAAAAAGTTTGGCGTGATAGTTACAATTGTGAAAGTGTGGTGCCTATTTTCTGGCATCCAATGCTTAGAGAGCACTGGAAGTTATTTGCGCAGAGTACGTCCGACTTGAATGCTCTCGCATTGAAAACAATACTCGCTAAGCCACTGGTTTTTGTGGAGCATCAGATCTGTGTGACGGGAATAATATGGCGTATTGGTGGCCGAGATCAGGAGTGGCTAAGTATCTCGCCGGGTGAAATAACGGATATGCCCGAGCGCAGGGAGCTCATGCTGGAACCACATTCGCTATTAAGTCCCTTAAAGGAATATATCACCACATCTATTCAACCGTTTGTTCAGAAAAGCACTATTTATAACCGGCCTGCACTGTATGTGCTTTTGGGGTTGGTTGCTATTTGTATAGTTTCCCTGCGTACCCAACTGCCAGCCTGGTTAATAATGGTCCCGTCGTTGACTAATTTACTGAGTCTAGTACCGTTAATTGGGGCTCAGGACTATCGATATGTCTGGCCATCGGTTGTAATGTCGCTTCTCGTGTTGTTCATGGCCTTGGGATTGGCTTTCGGTCGAAACCGTATAGAAGAAAAATGAGTTGATAAATGAGCATTGTAAATAATATCGCCGTAGTAATTCCAAGCTATAAAGTACGGGCGCATGTTCTTGATGTTATCAATAAAGTTGGCCCGGAAATTTCGAGAATCTACGTTGTTGATGACAGTTGCCCTGAGCAGTCTGGCCTGTTTGTTGAAGAGTTTTGTAGTGATCCTCGTGTCAAGGTTTTGAAGCATGAACGTAACCTTGGCGTAGGGGGGGCGGTCATGACGGGTTACAAAGCAGCGATTGCTGAAGGCATGGAGGTAATTGTAAAGCTGGACGGCGATGGGCAGATGGACCCGGATTTGATAATGGATTTCGTTGAGCCCATACTGTCTGGGGAGGCAGATTACACAAAAGGTAACCGCTTTTTTGATTTGGAGAAAGTTAGGGTAATGCCGAGGGCTCGCTTGTTCGGGAATGCAGTGCTTTCTTTTATGGCAAAATTGTCTTCAGGCTATTGGAATCTATTTGATCCTACCAATGGCTATACTGCAATTCATCGTGATGTCCTTCTTCATTTACCTTTGTCCAAAATTAGCGAAAGATACTTTTTTGAGACGGATATTTTGTTCAGGCTTAATACCTTGCGCGCTGTAGTGGTTGATGTGCCGATGGAGGCAAAATACGGCGATGAAATTAGTAATCTGAAAATATCGTCGATTGTAGGTGAGTTTTTGGCGAAACATGTCAGGAACTTCTTCAAACGAATTTTCTATAATTACTATTTACGAGATATGTCTGTTGCTTCAATTGAACTCCCATTTGGGTGCTTGATGCTGCTATTTGGAGCAGTGTTTGGCAGTTATAATTGGATAAAATCAATAGAGACGGGCCTTCAGTCCTCAGCAGGGACCGTAATGTTGTCGGCGTTACCACTGATTGTCGGTATGCATTTGATTCTTGCATTCCTGGGCCATGATATTAGATCGGTTCCAGATAGGCCGTTTCATCGTGGTAAAAGTCGAGTGGCAAATAAATTGGAGAAAAATAATGCAGAATGAAGATAAAGAATGGCTCGATTATAGAGCCCGTTTTGCTGAGGTGTATGACAACAGCAACTATGAAAGTCCGTTGCAGTCATTTGTAATGCGAGCGAGCCATAAGCTGACTGAGAGCCCTTACAACGAAAAAGTGAAATTCGAGCGCGTCCTTGAGGTTGGTGCCGGTACCGGCGAGCATCTCGCATTTGTTCAGCATGACTTTGATGAATATGTATTAACAGATATGGACGCCAAGACATTGTCGGTGGCGGCGCAGAAAGCATCGGCACGACATGAAGGAAGGTTGACGTTCTCTGTCCAGCAGGGAGGGAGCATCGATGCCGAGGATAACAGCTACGATCGCTTGATTGCCACGCACGTACTCGAACACATTTATTATCCTCATCTTGCGCTTAAAGAGTGGCGTAGAGTACTCAAGCCTGGAGGAGTATTGTCTATATTGATCCCTACTGATCCAGGTATTGCCTGGCGCTTTGGAAGGGCGTTGGGGCCTCGCAGAAATGCTATTGCGCAAAATATCGCTTACGATTATGTGATGGCGAGAGAGCATGTGAATTCATGCAATAATCTGGTTGCTTTGATGCGCCACTACTTTCCCAACGCCAAAGAGTCTTGGTGGCCTTTTAAATTTGCTTCGATTGATATGAATCTTTTTGTAGCGTTTCATGCTGTCGTTGAAAAGCCGGAAAGTCAGGTCTGATATGGTATATATCGCAGCTATTCTTTGTGTCGTGGGCTTGGCAATTGGTCAAGTACTCTTCAAAGTCAGCTCTAGCGCACTGGCAGTAGATGGCACGCTATTTACGGTGCGCGCATTGACCGCGTTGTTCAGCGCAATGCTCTTATATGCAATCACTTCAATTGCTTGGGTATGGATTCTGCAAAAAATTGAACTGGGTCGAATCTACCCTGTGATGGCTTTGGCATTTATTCTTGTGCCCATCGGTAGTCACTTGGTATTCGGCGAACGATTCAGTACGCAGTACTTTGTCGGGGTGTCTCTTATCATGATCGGCATCATTATTGCGAGTCGCGCTTGAGCGAGTGATGATATCTAGCGGAGAGGTAAGTGGCGAGATAAGTATTACTCCGCATCACACTCGTGCGGAGTAAATTTATCTTTCTCCGAGGCTCTATCGTTTTCTGGTTTTCATTCTGTAGCGCTTGATTGCATTTGCTAGTTTGAAAAGTACTAGCAATGCTGTCTTGTGGATAAAACTGATTCCTTCCAGTTGTTTTACGCCAGAAGTCCATTGAACTCGGCGGATATAATCAAGAACCTTTCGGCGCGCCGATTTTTTTAAGGGAGACAGAATGATAGTGCCGAGTGTCGGTGCTTGGTTTTTTTGGAATATATCACCGAAGCCAAAAATATCATGTTGGGGGGTTTCGATAAATATCCTCGCCAACTCAGTGCCCGGGTTTTCACTGATTTTTTTCCATACGCGAACGGCTAAATCATACAAGTCTGAAGAACCTACTACATAGCGTTCCAGGTAAGGTGCCCATGTCTGAGCCGCAAGTGCAACACCCTCCTGAAAATAGCTGGAAAATTCGTCGTATGAACTATTTTCTTCTTCAGATACATTGCGATAAGCAATAACCGAGCCCTGCGACTTTATGTACTTTTCCGTACTTCCCTTATTAGAGGTACACAGCATTTCTAGAACGGCAAATGATTCAAACAGTTTTCCTGTATCGGCATCACGTAGTTCATCTGCGGCGTAAGCACTTTTCGACGTGTTGTGTGGTTGGGAGTTGATCATTTTTCTCAAGCCCAGATACATGCCGTGAAAGTGGGTTTTGGTTTCCACTCTCGCAAGATTGTCCTGGATTGTTCCGCGCCATCCGATATCGACTATTCCCACGTTCTCACCGTCGGTTATACCCCTATCCTTAAGGTATTCGATTAGAAGAGTCCGTTGTTCGGAGATCTTGTTTTTGACGGCACTACTGAAGGTTTCAGAGTTGATGAGCCTCGATAAACAAGAGTTATTCTCTGGGTCGTCAATGACGTCAGAAGGGCTTAGTCCTAACTCAGATAGAAGGTCTGAAAAATCAGTGTGATCCAGACCTAGTGATGAGAATAGTCCGGATACTTTTTGGGATTGGTTCAGGCGCCAAATTCTATTCAACTCCTGATTTGAGACATCGCGCATTGACGCCGCGAACGTAGATAGGCGGCTGACTTCGAGTTCACTAGCGACAGGTAACTGATGTCCAAAGAGTTGGTTGTTCGGAAACAGTATTCTGTATATACGCAGAAAGAACTCGCCTTCGCGAGTCAGAAAAAATATACGATCTAAGTTCTGAAGAAGCGCTTGTTCTGAGATCCACAATACGAAGCCCAAGAATAGAGGTGCTGCCTCTACTCCGAATCGAAGCGCTGCGGTTTCTGTTTTCCCCAGTGTAAGGGAGGGGATTTCGGCCGCTTGGATGCTGAGATCTCGAAGATTTTTAAATAGAGTGTCGCGGGATGCGAACAAGCCTTCTCGGTATTCTCTTGCTGCATGGGATTTGTCAGGCAAAAATGAGGTGCCTGCAATTCCCATTTTTTGGGGCGCCTCTACGTCCGACCAAGGGTGATCACCAATGTGGACATGCTCTTGAGAGGACGCGCCGTAAAGGTTCTGGGCGTGCTGGAACAATGCGCCTGAACGCTTGTTAAGGCCAACGTCACAAGAGCTTATTCCTTCATCATATAAATGGCCGAGGCCTTTGTGCTCCAGTAGTTTTTTCAGCATGTCGGAACTCATGTAGAAGTCCGAAAGAAAAACTGTCTTCTCGGCGGGAAATTGCTTTAGGAAATCTTCAATATCCGGATCTTTGAAGGTACGGAGCATTTCAACCGATAGTTCGTAGTCAGCAAAACGTTGAGCCAATTCATCTTCGAATTCACATTCTAGAATTTCTTTCAACCACGCTTTAAATACCTGAACTATTTCGTACTCTTCGTCTTGACCGGCATCGCGGGCGGCTCTTGCGAGACGAAGTTCGGTGTAAATACGTGCTTTGTAAATCTCCCAGTATCCAGGGTATGACTGTTTAAATTTACCCAGCAATTGAAAGTAAACGTGCGCTGCCGTGGCCAGCTTAATGCATTCAGGGTGACAGTCTCTTCTGAGCAATGTGTCCCAGACGTCGACTGTTTTTAGCTTATAATTCATCTAACTTCCCGGCCGCCAAAGAGGACTTCGAAAATGGCTTCAAATTGTTTTACCCGAAGTTTGAACGACGGCGGTAGTTTGGCGGCTAATGCGCTCAGCTTGTGACGACGAACTATCCATCGACTCGTATTGAGACGACTTTTTTCTTGTTCGGCGTACTTTTGAAATGCATTGTTTGTAAGTTCGACTAATTGCGATCTGTCCATTGCCGGACCTTCCGCGGCCTTATCCACCCAAACGCGGAACTGTGCAGAGGACTCTTGCCAGGAAGGCCAGGTGTTTGCTGTTTCGTACGCTGCTTCCTGTAAGCGTGACAATTCGGAACGATCATTGATCAGTTTTTTGAGAGTTCTGACTACTTCATCTGTGTTACCGGTAGGAATCACCACAGCATTCTTGCCATCTACTATGTATTCGTCATGCCCCGAAACATCGAAAACGACTGCTGTCCCTCCGCAGTGGAAAATTTCCAGTGGTGGACCAAACATGCCTTCAACTGTGCTCAGTTTGATCAGAATGTCGCAGGAACGATAGATTTCAGCGGTCTTGACCATGGGAACTCTAGAGAATATCCGCGATACACCCGGGAGCCATTTGATCGGTGACCCAGTCAAAACCCAGATATCCCGCGCACCTGCTTCTTTGGCTAACCGTACTCCCAAAGCGGTATTTTTGAACGATACACCGAAGTGACCTTCGACTAGTATTCTAGGTTGCTTGGAAGTAGGGCGCGGGGCGCTGGCGGCACCACTTAGCGAGTAGACATCCTTTCGAATGCCATTGCGCACCAGTGCTGTCTGTCTATCAAAATCCTCGGTAAGGGTCGTCTGAATCCACGTCGCTTCAGTGACGTACTCGATGGGGAAGTGATAAGTAGCGTCGACCAGCGCTCTCAAGGGCTTTTCTGATGAAGGATAGAATCTTGACTCAATGGACTGCACGAAATAGGCGTACCTCGCTGCGGTGAAGTTACCAAGCTCGAACGCAGTTTTCCACCAAGTGGCGATAACTAGAGCGAAGGTCTCCCGTTTAGCCTCCTCGATGGGCAGGCAACGAAGTCGCGGCGCTTCATCGTGCCAGGATAAGGTCGTGTCGTTAAAGGCTTCCTGAACCGCCAACGTCACATCGTAGCCTTGATTGCGAAGGTAGGCTGCGTGCTGAATGATGACGTAAGTTCCACCGCTGATAGCCATGGAGCCGACGAGAAAACAGATTCTTTTATCGTTCAATTTCTATTACTTCTGTAAATAGCGGATTAGTCCATACAAGTTGGCAATTGGGCGGCCAACCCGCTCGTTGAGCATCTTCCATGGCCAGAAACCAAGCAGTCCCCGCCCTTTACGTTGAAGGACGGCGACCAAAAATTTCAATCTGTCAGAAAGCCTCGGACTCTCGAATGTGCTCGCAAAAGAGGAGCGTTCAAATACACCATAGTTTTCTACGTGAAACACGGAAGAAAACCAGTTGAGCTCGTTCTGCGTTGGCTGGAAAACCAGGCGTGCATGATTTCGTGCGATGTCGTGTAGATCAAAGTTTCGGGCTTTCAATCGGTTGAAACGATCAAATATGTGTCGCTGAACCGGAAAAACCTGGCTCTCCAGCATATGCTGTTCATGAAAAGCATCATGAACGACATATGCTTTTCCATCAGCATCGATTTGATAGCTTGCCGCTGAGCCATGATCCGCTGCCAGGATAATCTCGAATAGCGCGCGGTTTTCATTAAATACATGAAAGCGCGGTGATCGTCCCTCAACGGCTGAAAACAAAAGTCCGTGTTTCACGTTCATTGAACTGGCGCCTCCCGGTGCGACTAGGCCAATGTAGTAACCGGTAACTTTTTTGACCGACGATGCGGGCTCCTTGGTCAACAGTGCAAATAGATTGTCCTGAATGGTGCCTTTCCATCCCACGTCGACCACGACTAACTCTTCGGGCACGTTATTGTCGGACAAAGAGGACAGGTACTTCCAAAATGTGCTACGACGTAACTCTCGTTGTTCGTCAAAAATACTATTGAATTTTGGTGAATTTTTCAGCTTTAAAAACAACTGGCTTTCTGGGAAGTTGTCAATCCGCTGCTCGGACTCTTTGGCCGAGATCGCCAACGCATCGAGCAGCTCTGTAATATTTTCTTCTAGGCCAATACTGGAGAGGAACTCTAGTAGTGACATGCAGCGGTACTGCCGGAACAGTGTTGTAAATTTCTCGCTGCTCAGTGCATCCAGTGACGGAAGCAAAGTTGCACGACGAGAAACTTCCAGATATCTGCTCTGGATCAGACTGCCCGAAACAAGGCAGTAACTGTCAAACATCTTCTTTAGAGGCTGCCCCTCGCGGGAGAGGAAGTAAACTTGCTGGACTCCACGTTCAACCAGTTTTCGATGTAGTTCCGACACCCAGTATAAAAGGGTGTAGGCCAACTCTCCGAAAATTTCGAAGGAATCAGAGGTTTCCTTGAGTCCATTTTCTCTGATATCACTCGGCGTCGCTGGGGAGTTTTTCACTGCATAAATTCCGATTGAATTAACCAAACCACTAATGCTTGATTTGTCGTAGTTGGCTGAAGCGAATGCTGTCGTTCAGCCAACTGCGCTCTGTGAGTGCTAGCCGGAGCATTTTTCCTGGCTGAGCATATCCGCGTTACCGTGTTGATTGGTCGCGATCAGCCCATCAAAGTAGCGCCCGAATTTTTCTGCTTTTATGGACCAGTCCCAATCCTTGATTCGTTCAACGTTCTCCGAGGAAAGCTGAAGCAGTTGTGTCGGGTTTTCAGCCAGTTTTCGCAAGCTGGCCTTGAGGGCCTCTACCGATCGTTCTGGCAGTATAAATCCTTTTTGCAGATCCCCGAATGCCTGTGGCACGATGCCGACGTCTGTACTGATTACCGGCACACCGCAAGCCATGGCTTCTAAAACAGGATTCGGAGTGCCCTCAATTTTGGAAGTGCATACGTAGACATCTATCTGGGCATAGTAATCTGGCATTTTGTCATGAGGAATGAATCGCTCCTGACGATCTGCGAACAGGGCCCTGATAGGAACACCTTCCTGTTGCAATTGCTCAATGGCAGGCTTCAGGATTGTATTCACGCCCTTGAAGTCTTCTAGCTCGGCCGCCCATTTGCTGTTCCCTACCCACCCGACGACGAGCTCTCGCTGGCTGACATGTTGAAGGCGTTCGATATTGATGGGGTGGAATTTATGTAAATTCACACCATCCTCCACGACTTCTGTTGGGAATGGATAGTTTTCGACGGAACAGTAGATTCGATTGAGCTTTTCGGAGCCCACGGTATAGCCATCTATCACATTGTTAAATAGATAGGCCCGCTCGCTCAATTCATTTTTTTCTAGTAATAAATGATCATACACACTGGTGCTTAGTATTTTTGAGGCGATGAAGCGTTCGTGGAATAGCTCGTAGGGTATTCCTAGGCTTTCGGCATAACCTTTATAGTATGGGGTACCAATCAGAGTTAAGTGCTCTCTCCAGAAGAAGTGAACAATATCGCAATCTTCTGTAAGCAAGAATACTTTGTTGATGTTGTCAATGATATCCATTGGTATCACGACAAAGTCAAACTTATAGCTCAAGTAACGCTCTAGCTGTCGGGCAATATTTCCAAACGCCCAATTGTCAGTGTCGATAATCAGTGCAATTTTTGTTTTTTGATGATGCTCGGTATGGGCGTGAACAATTGCAGAGATATGTCCTTCTTCTTTATTCAATCCCAGTTCCTGGTGTCGCGCTTCAACCCATCGGTCCACCGCATCTCCCCAGATCTTGAAGCCATGTTTCTCTTCAAGATGCATTGCGGATTTATGAAGAACACCGCGAGAGAATCGCTCTTTTTCGTAATCGCGATCAGCGTCTGAGTCAGGCATTGGATGGTCATGTACTAGTGCACAGCTGGAGGCACAGCCTACTTTATAGCCTTCCTGAAAAAGGCGGACCGAAAAGTCTATATCTTCGAAGCCGACAAACATGCCTTCATCATACCCGCCAAGACGAGTAAATGTTTCTTTCTTGATTACACACGCACCACCGAAAAGAAAGGTTCCAAGAAACGGCTGACCCACAGTGCTTTCTACTTTGGTTTGTAGCGACGCGCTACCTGCTCCAATATGAAGTTCGCCTTCCTCATATGACACGTAAACGTGCCCACCTCTGGCGAAAATTGTTTCGCCATCCGGATCCAGGAGGGGAAGGCTCATGAAATGGCAGCCGAGAACAGCGAGATCATTCTGGATTTCTTTCAAGGGGTTGAAAGTAAAATAGATGTCATTGTCAAGACACATCAGCCATTCTGTTGTTACATGTGGAATTGTTCGATTTCGGCCCCCTGAAACGCCAAAATTCTGACCGAGTTCCACAATTCGAGTACGGAAACTCAGTGCTTTGCATGCAATACGCAGGCACTCGATTTCCTCCTCCGACGAACCGTTGTCAATAATTAAAATTTCGCCCGCGAAATTTGGCAAAAATCGTTCAATCGACTCTAGAAGTTTGATCGATAGAGAAGAGCGGTTCATTGACAGGAATGAAATCGTTAGATTCTCGCCACTTGATCCTATATTAGGACCAGCATCCTTCCAACAGTCTTTCGCGAGAAGTGCATGTGCCTTGTCATAAACATAAAGCCCGCGGGAAAGGCCTGGGATGATGTCTAATTCAGGACCTTTCATTAGATTGAATTCCCGCGAACTATTTTGAATGCTCTCTTCATTAGTGCTCGAAGAGGTTTAGGGACGAGATTGCCCAAGAGGATATAGCGATGATACCCAATGCGCATATTATCTCGTTCGGCGGCAATGCTCATCTTGTCGTCATAAGCAGACTGAAGTTCTGCTTGAAGTGCGAGGATACGCTCTTTGACGAGTTCGTTTTCTCCCAGGGTTGCTTGATAATTCAGTCTTGTTTTTCGCAGGTCTGATTTGAATTGTTCGAGCGTCGATTCGAGCTCGCTCAGTTTCAAGCGCTCTTCTATCGATAGTGTGCCTTCCATCGCAGGAATCATGCGGGCATAAGCATCCATGCTTACAGGGAAAATTGCCGCACCATTGGTTATTTCAGGTGCATTCCAAATTCCGAAAAAATAGCTGCAGTTTTCTGCGTTGAACTCGGGTTTCTCACCGCCGTTTACAAGATAGGCTCCCTGGATATGATTAAACTTCATCCAGCTGTCTGGAACGTTATTGTAGTCGTGCTCGATGTCTAGAGAAGTTGAACCGAACCCCATAACGGCAGTGCCGATACTCCAGTTTACGTTGTCACCCAATACGCCGCAGGCCAGTTCTTTGAACTCTTCGATTCGGTACTTTCGGAGATGGTACGGGTTTCTTTGGTAATCTTCCGGAAAGTACCAGTGGTCATTAGGGCAACTGATAATGATGGTGGCGCCTTCTTTTGCGACACGCTTGAGCGATTGCAGGTAGGCGATCGGGTCCTTGATGTGTTCAATGGTTTCAAGTGAAACAACGACATCAAAATAGTTTTCTGGAAACTGCGATTCTATCTTTGTGGCGTCGGCTGCAATGAATTTTATTCCAGGTCCGCCAAATGACTGGTTTGAGCGGTTCACCGCGTCTTCGAATACGTCGACTCCTACGACCTCACTGGCCCCTGACTGTTTTAGGAGATAACTTCCATAACCCTCTCCCGAGGCGATATCAAGCACGCGCTTATTCTTCACAAAAGGCGTCGCGACCGAATACCTTGCGAAATGAATGGATGCTTCTATGTTTGCTCTCTCTGGAGCTGAGTTGATATCTAACCGTTCCATTTGGGGCCTGTCTTAAATGCTGTTGAAGTCGTTGGGTTGAAAGTTCCAGTGTCGTGGGAGGCTAAGCATGCCAACCGCTTTGAAATTGTCCTCGACTCGGAACGAACATGCGTTTGTTGCTTCTGCGTACGTTATAAAGCCAACATTATCATTGATGGCTAGCCGCCATTTGTACTGGCCGCTAAGCAGAGGGAAATCCGGAAAGTTGATAGTTACAGTCCCGGCACTTGATGAATTATAAGCGGGTATCTTATCCATCAAGGTAGTGGCACCGCACAAGTAAGTCCCATCGTGTCTATATAGGTTGAAAACGAAGCTGATTTCTTTTGGCGGGTTTTCAACCATTGCTTTGAAGTCGAAGCTTACGCTTATGGACTGCCCCGTTGTTACTGTGTTTACGGTGCTGCCTTCGGCATCGATCAGGCGCACGTCCGTAATCTTGAATAGCTGACCAGCCGTTTCTGCGTCGTTTCCAGACTCGCTGGCGTTGGCACTTTCTGAGAGTGTTGAGTCCGACGCTGAGGTTTCTTTTGCTTCTTTATCTGCCGCGCGAACGGTTACTGCATTGTTTTGCGCAATTTGAGCTTCCATCTCAATCATGTACTGATCGATGACTTTGGGGGCGGCGCCAAACATTACTTGGCGTCCTTCCTTTAGAAAGAGTGCCCGCTCGCACGCGGACTTCACCTGATATTGATCATGAGATACGAACAATATAGTGCAGCCACGATCACGGATTTCATAAAACTTGGAAAGGCAGCGGCGCTGGAATGCTGCGTCGCCTACAGCAAGAATTTCATCGACAATAAGGATCTCTGGCTCGACGTGAACGGAGACAGAGAATGCCAGCCTGGCAAACATGCCACTTGAATAGTGTTTGACCGGGCTGTCGATAAACTGGCCGATGTCCGCGAATCCGGCAATTTTATCGAATCGATTGTCTACTTCTTCTTTTGTCAGTCCGAGTATCTTGGCGCTTAAATAGACGTTTTCGCGCCCGGTAAACTCGGGGTTGAATCCCGAACCTAGTTCTAATAACGCGGAAAGTCGTCCGTCGCGTGTTACATGTCCATGGGAGGGGGTAAGTGTTCCGCATATTATCTGTAATAACGTAGACTTCCCGGATCCATTGCGTCCGACAATTCCGACAGTTTCTCCCTTTTTGACATCAAAATTGATATCTTTCAAGGCCCAGAATTCGTCTTTTGGGTCAGGCGATTTGTTCCAGAGTATTTGCTTCAGCCGGTCCTGAGGTTTTTCATACAAATGGTAAACCTTTGACACACCGGCAACCGAAATTGCCAAGTCATTAGAGGACATCAGCAAACCCCTTCTTTGTTTTTTGGAACCAAATGAAACCCAACCAGGCAATGACAACTGCGCATAGCATGTAAATGGCCAAACCCTGGAAGTCTGGAAGTCTTCCCCAGATCATTACTTCACGTGCCTGTTCAATAATAAATGTCAATGGATTGAGCATCAGCCACGGACGAACCGCTTCTGGTAGAGAAGTCGCAGGGTAGAAAACAGGGGAGAGAAACATTAGTACCGTCGTAAACAAGCCTATGGTCTGAGCGACATCCCGCAGATACACCCCCAGTGAAGCCAGAAACCAGGCTGCGCCTAGAGAAAGAACAATCAAAGGAAGCAACACGACTGGCGCAAAGATAGCGGTCCAATGAATAAAACCGTTAAAAATAAAGAAGGCGATAAGTAATACGGACAGACTGACGATGGCATGAAATAGCGCAACACCGATGCTGACTGCAGGTAGTATTTCGATGGGAAACACAACCTTTTTTACGTAGTTGGCATTGTCGAGGATCAACCGGGGGGCCCGGTTGAGAATTTCGGCAAATAGTCCATGAACGATCATCCCGACGAACAGAATGACTGCGAAGTCAGTCTTGCTGTCGGTGCCACCCGTTCCCCACCTTGATTTGAAAATTACCGCGAAAAAGAAGGTGTAGACTAGCAGCATCAGAACGGGATTGAAGAACGACCAGGCCAGGCCAAGCACAGACCCACGGTAGCGTCCGATGACTTCCCGCTTCGTCAATTGAAGAGCCAGTGTACGGTTACGCCACAAACTCGATATCAATGTGAGTGGAGAAGCTGAATGCCTGCTGTGTGGGTTGATCGGCGTTGCCTTTTGCATCGTTACACTCACTGGTTGAATCCTTTGGGAGGGCTTGCTCTACCTGTCACTGGAATTTTCAGGCATTCCATTGCGGAGATAGGTACCAATATTTTGTTGACTTGCCTGTTTCGATTCAGTGTTATCAGGTCTGATTGTATTCCTGGGGTGCGGTGCGTTTCGAGAAAGCAACAGAGGCTCACCCACTGTACGTGTGTACAACTTTATCCCCGAGAAAAGCCGCTATCATGTTGCAAGAGGTGGAGCCTCAAATTTAGCGGAGGGTTTAATATAATTTTTAAAAGAATGATAGGCACTGTTGGTGCGGATGCCTGTATTGTTTTGGGGGAGATGTTTTTGAGCTTGAATAATCGAAACCCACTAGTCTCTTTGTCGGCATCGAAGTAAACAGGCGCCACTGGATTCGGTAAGACGTAGCATTATTGACACGTAATATATTCAATTGACTCACCACCACCTACCTCCAGATCCTTTCCCCAAAGCACAACCACAAGGGCAGATTTCTTGCCTGGGCCGAGGGTCGTCTTTAGCCAGGGAAGAGCTCAGCCCAAGCGTAGACGCGCGATTGTATCACTCTGGAACTAAGTCGTATAACCCCTGGTAAGGAGGATGGATCTCTGGCGACGCTCATTCCGATCAAGGGAGCGCAGGTCATTTTTGGGGCGGGGAGGCTCGAAGTGCACCCGCGCTCGGCCAAGGCGTGAAAGCCCTGACCGAGAGCACGCCGTCGGGAGGTATCACTCTACTGCAAGATGTTGCAGCAAGCGGTGCAGCCCAGTTTTTATTGGGGTCTGCTGAGGTAGTGCAAATCTTTTGGTCAGGCGTGTGTTGTTGGCTCTGGAGTGGCGAATATCACCCGGGCGCGCCTCGGCATAGCTGACTGGAGGCAGTTTTCCGACGACTTCAGCCAAAGCTTCCAGAATCTGATTCAGACTGGTGGTTTGGCTCATTCCGACGTTGGTCGCTCCCGATTCAACTGTCGGGGACTCAATCGCCTGAACCAGTATCTTGACCAGATCTTCAACGTATACAAAATCTCGGGTTTGCTCACCATCGCCGAAAACGTTGATTGGCAGACCTTTCTGCGCACGTTCGCTGAAAATGCTGATAACGCCGGAGTATGGCGAGGACGGATCCTGGCGAGGCCCGAATATATTGAAGAAGCGAAAAATAACTGGCTCAAGAGCATGCTGGCGTCCATAGAACTCGAAATAGTATTCGCTTGCCAGTTTGTCGGATGCGTAGGGTGTCAATGGCGCCTTCGGAGTTTCCTCATCGATCGGGTGTCCTTCACCGTTGTTGCCGTATACGGCTGCGCTTGACGCGAACACCACACGTTTGACGTTGGCCTGGCGCATGGCTTCACAAACATTCAAAGTTCCGATGAAGTTGCTCTGATGGGTGCGAACCGGATCGTCTACTGATGCCTGCACAGATGCTACTGCTGCCAAATGTACGACTGCCTGGCAGCCGGCAACGGCACGTTTAACCACATCGGCGTCGGCAACGTCACCTTTGATGAATTCTACCTTGGATGGCGAATTCGGCAGGTTGCTGAGCTTGCCTGTCGACAGGTCATCGAGAATTCTGACCGTATAGCCTCTTTCAAGAAGGGCGCCCGTCAAATGGGAGCCGATGAAGCCGGCACCGCCGGTGATTAAGATTAGGTTATTCGCCATGCTGGTGACCTTTAAGATGGTTTCGTGCTTCACGCCTGGCCTGGTGCTGGGAATCTTGTTCCTCGACGAGAGATGTAGGAGGGGGCTATCTCGAGAGGGCTGGTTCAGGCGCGGTGTCCAGACCTCTAGTGTCTCACAACAGTACTGCGCAATCGAGTTGCAGGCGTGCGTGCGAAGGCTTTCCCGCATCCGCCGGAGTTGCGTGATGGCAATTGGCTTGAAGGCTCGGCCGGCAATATGGCAGGTTCTGATGTACGGAATCAAAAAAAGCAGGTTCGTTTTCGCTTGCGCAAGTACAATGGACGGGGACTTTGACGGTTGAGGTTTATGGATAAAGCACGTGCTCTCTTGCTGGGGTTGCCCCGCAGGCAAAAAAGACTGATTCAGGTTCTCACAGACATCATCCTGGTTTGGGTTGCGCTTTGGCTGGCGTTCATCGTGCGCCTGGGCATAGACGAGATGGTCAACCCGCTCAAGGTACATCTCTGGCTTTTTCTCTGCGCTCCCGTCGTCGCAATCCCCCTGTTCATTCGTTTTGGTATGTACCGAGCCGTCATGCGATACTTCGGCAACGATGCGCTCATTGTCATAATTAAAGCCGTCAGCCTTTCGTCTCTTATCCTTGCGCTGGTCGTCTACTGGTACAGTAATCACGAAACCGTCGTGCCCCGATCGATTATTTTTAACTATTGGTGGTTAAGTCTTGTCATCATCGGTGGGTTGCGACTGTGCATGCGCCATTACTTCATGGGGGATTGGTTCACTGCGGCAAAACATGTGCCCTTCGCCAACCGTGAAGATAGCCTTACCAAGGTCGCTATTTACGGGGCAGGCGTTGCAGGTAATCAGTTGGTTGCAGCACTTCGTATGGGCCGAGTCATGCGCCCGGTCGCTTTCATCGACGACGATTCCAGTATTGCCGAACGCTCCATTTCGGGGCTGCAAGTATACAAACCCAAACATATCCAACAGATGATAGATGTGACGGGCGCTCAGGAAATACTCCTTGCGCTACCATCGTCTACCCGTGCCCGGCGCAGGGAAATTCTCAACTTGCTGGAAGGTTTTCCACTTCACGTACGTAGTGTCCCGAATTTCACTGATCTGGCTAGCGGTCGAGTCAGGGTCGAGGATATCCAGGAGGTCGATATTGCTGACTTGCTTGGGCGCGATGCTGTGCCTTCTCTGCCGGACTTGCTGGAGGGTTGTATCAAGGGCAGGACAGTCTTGGTTACAGGGGCCGGAGGGTCGATTGGATCCGAACTCTGTCGGCAGATATTTGCCCTGGGTCCAACCACGCTACTACTGTTCGACCATAGCGAGTTCAATCTCTACAGTATTCTTTCCGAGCTTGAACAGCGCGGATGTCGAGAATCAATACCTGTTCGATTACTTCCAATACTCGGCTCGATTCGCCATCAGAACAAACTTCTTGATGTAATGAAAACCTGGAAGATCGACACGGTGTATCATGCGGCGGCTTATAAGCACGTGCCGATGGTCGAGCATAATATTGCCGAAGGTGTACTGAATAATGTCATCGGAACATTAAATACCGCTCAAGCGGCGCTGCAGTCGGGGGTCTCAAACTTTGTACTTATATCAACTGACAAGGCCGTACGCCCAACCAATGTGATGGGGAGTACCAAGCGTCTTGCTGAGTTGATTCTTCAGGCACTAAGTCGTGAAGTCGCTCCTGTACTGTTTGGTGACAAGGCTAATGTTTCCCGAGTCAACAAGACCCGTTTCACCATGGTCCGTTTCGGCAACGTGCTGGGCTCGTCCGGTTCGGTGATCCCGCTGTTTCACAGTCAGATCAAGTCCGGCGGTCCGCTGACGGTCACCCACCCGAAAATCACCCGCTACTTCATGACGATCCCGGAAGCCGCCCAACTGGTGATTCAGGCGGGCTCCATGGGGCAGGGCGGCGATGTGTTCGTGCTGGATATGGGGGAGCCGGTAAGAATCGTGGAACTGGCCGAGAAAATGATTCATCTGTCCGGATTGAGCATTCGTTCCGAGCGCAATCCGCAGGGCGATATTTCCATCGAGTTCACGGGATTGCGTCCCGGTGAAAAGCTCTATGAAGAACTGCTGATTGGCGATAATGTTGCCGCGACGCCGCATCCGATGATCATGACGGCCAATGAGGACCACTTGCCTTGGGATGTTCTTAAATCCCGGTTGGAAGAGCTGCTCGCTGCTGTCGATGCGGATGATTACTCTCGAGTCCGCCAACTCCTGCGCGAAACCGTCAGCGGCTATACCCCCGACGGCGAGATCGTCGACTGGATTCACCAGCAGCGCCGTCTCGAACCCTGATTGTTTCACATCCTGTAACGGACGCATTTTTGACTTGTCCCGATCATCGCCTAAGTTTGGAGAGCAGCTTCGGAAAAGCTGCTTTCTCAATTGATGATGGAGCGTCACTTATGCGTACCGGATATTTCTACTCCCTGATTTTTGCCCTGCTGACCAGCGCCTCTATTGCTGCCATTGCTGCGCCTCTGGCTTCTTCAGAAGCGAACAAGGCAGCCGTGGTGATGGACGCGTCAGCCACTTCTGAAAATCAGAAGGTCGATCTGAACGGTGCCGACGCGGCCACTCTGCAAAAGGAATTGGCAGGCGTGGGCGAGGCCAAGGCGAAAGCGATTGTTGCTTATCGTGAAACAAATGGGCCGTTTGCGTCCGTGGATGAACTGCTCGAAGTGAAGGGTATCGGCAAGGCGATCCTGGATCGCAATCGCGACAAGCTGGAAGTGAACTAAGCTGATTGTTCAACGCCAAGGGGCCGGTCATTGACCGGCCCTTTTTGCTTCCAGGTGGAGCACAACACAGGAGGGCGACAGCCTTTCCGTCGGGAAATAGAAAATTATGGCTGTCATATTGGCTTGAGATTATGCCTATAATAATTTCAGTCGCCACTGAAGCCTTCTGCTTTTCAGCGGTCGTTCATTCCTCACGCATCCCAGGAGTATCGTCATGAATTCCCCGAAATCCCAAGGTACGGCGCTGGTCACGGGCGCTTCTTCCGGTATTGGTGCGGTGTACGCCGAGAGACTGGCGGCGCGTGGTTTCGATCTGCTGCTGGTCGCTCGTGACAAGGCGCGTCTGGAATCGGCTGCGAGCAAACTGCGAGACGTCCATGGCGTTGAAGTTGAAGTGCTCAAGGCCGATCTGACGCAAAAGGATGATGTGATCAAGCTTGAGCAGCGTCTGCGCAGCGATTCCAGCATCACGCTACTGGTCAACAATGCTGGCGTAGCGTCCAACGGATTGCTGGCCAACGCCGATCCCGATGAACTGGAGAAGCTGATCCAGCTGAATGTCACGACCCTGACCCGACTGGCTTCGGCCGCCGCCGCTGCTTTCACCAGCGCCGGGCGCGGCACGATCATCAACATTGCATCGGTGGTTGCCCTGTTTCCTGAGCGTTTCAATGCCACCTACAGTGCCAGCAAGGCTTATGTATTGAGCCTCTCCCAAACGCTGAATGCGGAACTCGAAGGCACTGGTGTCAAGGTGCAGGCGGTTCTGCCCGGAGTGACGCGCACCGAAATCTGGGAGCGTTCGGGTCTGGATGCCACCAATATTCCGGCGGAAATGGTCATGGAGGCGGGCGAGATGGTCGATGCCGCGTTGTCCGGTCTGGATCAGGGCGAGCTCGTCACGATTCCTTCGCTGCCCGATGCCGGGGAATGGCAAGCCTTCGTCGCCGCGCGTCATGTGATGGCGCCCAATCTGTCCCATAGCTCGGCCGCCAGTCGTTACAAGTAAATCAAGTCGAGAGAGGTCAACCCGATATGGATCAGCGTCGAGTAGTTGTCACGGGTATGGGCCTGGTATCGCCCTTGGGAAGCAGCGTCGAAGTGGTCTGGCAGCGCTTGCTGGCCGGGCGTTCGGGATTGCGAAACCTGCCGGACGCGGTCATCGCCGATCTGCCGACCCGGGTCGGCGGCGTGGTGCCGACGATGGAGGAGGATGCCGAAGCCGGTTTCGATCCGGATCGGGCGACGCCGCCCAAAGAACAGAAGAAGATGGATCGTTTCATTCTGTTTGCAATGGAAGCCGCTCGTCAGGCGCTTGAACAGGCCGACTGGCATCCGTCTGACGCCCACGCTCAGGAGCGCACGGCGACCCTCATCGGTTCCGGTGTCGGTGGCTTTGGTGCAATCGCCGATGCTGTGCGCACCACCGACAGCCGTGGCCCGCGACGCTTGTCGCCGTTCACTATCCCTTCGTTTCTGGTCAATCTCGCGGCGGGCCATGTCTCGATCCAGCACGGTCTGAAGGGCCCGCTAGGTGCGCCGGTCACCGCGTGTGCTGCTGGCGTGCAGGCGATCGGTGATGCGGCCCGGTTGATTCGTGCCGGTGAGGCCGACATTGCGGTGTGCGGCGGTGCGGAAGCCTGCATCGACCGGGTCAGCCTTGCCGGTTTCGCGGCGGCGCGGGCCTTGTCCAGCGCCTACAACGACACGCCTGAGCGCGCCTCACGCCCGTTCGACAGCGGGCGCGACGGTTTTGTGATGGGTGAAGGCGCCGGGCTGCTGGTGATCGAGTCCCTGGAGCACGCATTGGCACGGGGGGCACAGCCATTGGCCGAACTGGTCGGATATGGCACCAGCGCCGACGCCTATCACCTGACCGCCGGGCCGGAAGACGGCAGCGGTGCACGGCGGGCAATGGAATTGGCGTTGGCCCAGGCCGGTATCGCGCCGGATCAGGTGCAGCATCTGAACGCACATGCGACCTCGACACCGGTGGGCGACCTCGGTGAACTGGCCGCAATCAAATCAGTATTTGGTGTGCAAAACAGGATCGCCGTGACCTCGACCAAATCCGCGACGGGGCATTTGCTGGGTGCGGCGGGAGGTCTGGAAGCGATCTTCACGCTGTTGGCGATCCGCGATCAGATCGTTCCGCCCACCCTTAATCTGGAAAATCCCGATCCGGCCAGCGAAGGCGTGGATATCGTCCACGGTCAGGCGCGGTCGATGCCGATCGAGTATGCGTTGTCCAACGGGTTCGGCTTCGGTGGGGTCAATGCCAGCGTGCTGTTCAAGCGCTGGCAGGCTTAGTCTTCCGAGCGTTTGAGGTGTTCGCGGGTGACGTCGAGGATCTGTTGGGCAAACCCGGCATCCGCGACGCTGCGTGAGAGCAGGAGCGCGCCCGCCAGTGTCGCCATGATGACGATGCTGCGCTCGGCCGCGTTCTCGCCTTCGAGGGTGTTCTGGATCTGATCCAGACGCGCCTTGAGCACGAGATCGCTGGTCGGGCTGGGTTGTCCGCGCAATCCCAGTTCCGAAGAAATGGTCAGCAGCGGACAGCCTTCATGCGGAGAGGTCTGGTGCCACTCGGAGAGATACGTATCGATGAAGGCTTCCAGCGGTTTTTCCTGGGCGAACAACTCTTCGCACAAGCCTGCGACCTGATCGCCGGCGGCTTGCAGGGCTTTCTCGACCAGGTCGTCCTTGGATTTGAAATGCGAATAAAAGCCGCCGTGGGTCAGTCCCAGTGCCCTCATCAAAGGTTGCAGGCCGGTCGCACCAATGCCGTCCTTGCGAAACCGCTCGGACGCTTCCTTGATAATGCGCTGATGGGTCTGGGCTTTATGATCCTGCGAGTAACGCATTTAAACTCTCCGCAACAAGATCGCCATCTTAACCAATGCAAATTGAATGGTGACTGTACTTCTACTTCTAAAAAAACGGCCGGTGACTCCGACATGTTCGTAACACCCATCAGCGGTTGGCACGGATAGTGGTTGCAGCTTGCAAAGTTGCCATCACTTGAGGAGCAGGAGAATCATGTACAAAGACTACCCGGCCGCCTATCAGGTCAGCAAAGGCGCGGCGTTGCAGGTCAATACACCTTTCTACGAACGGATTCGCGACCGCAAGGACGGGCGTACGCTGATCGAGCAATTCGAGGTGCCGATCCGCACCGGCCGTGCCTGGCACGTGCCGGCGGGGCATGTGTTTCGTGTCACCACACCGGTCGGGCCCCAAGTGGGCGATTTCAATGTGTGGAACGCACACGATCCGCGCGAACGGATGTGGGCGGCCCGCACCCGGCAACTGCAGGGCGCGCATGTCAGCACTCATGACCGCCTCTGGTCGAACCTGCCTTTTCTGCGACCGCTGGTGACCATCACCGATGACAGCCTGGCCGACTATGGCATCGACGAGCACGGCGGGCGCCTGCACGATTTGCTCGGCACGCGCTGCGATCCCTATGTGAACAAAATGCTCACCGGCGAGGATTTCCATCATCACTGCCATTCCAACCTGACCCGCGCCGTGTTGCCCCATGGCCTGACCGAGTTCGATGTGCATGACGTGCTGAACATCTTCCAGTGCACCGGTCTGAATCACGATGACCTGTATTTCATGAAGGCCTGCCCGGCGCAGAAGGGCGATTACCTGGAGTTCTTCGCCGAAATTGACTTGCTGTGCGCGTTGTCGACCTGTCCCGGTGGTGATCTGTCACTGGCGATGTGGGGGCCGGACGCGCAGGATCCGCTGACGGTATGCCGCCCGCTCGGGGTGGAAATCTATCGTCTGGACGATGCGCTGCTGGAAGGCTGGAGCCAGCCGGAACGTGCGGCGTACAAAGGCCTGCATGGCTTGCACATCGCCAAGGCCGACTGGGAAAAATAATCGCGACAAAAAACAAACCCCGCCGATTCAGGCGGGGTTTTTCGTTCAGCGGTCCTGCGCGTCCTTGATGTCCGCTTCGGCATTGCGTTCAGCAACGCGCTTGCGTTGTTCATCGGTCAGTTCGACCTTGTTGGCGGTGTCACGCAACATCATCAGACCGCCGACGATCGAGCCGATTGCAACGACCAGAATCAACCAGGCATACCAGGGCATAACGGCTCTCCTTAAAGGCAGGTCGACGGGCGAGGGTTTCGCCGTGCGACGCTGCGTACCACTTTGAGCGAAGTGCATTCGCAGTGGTTCCATTCTAGGCCGGTTATGCCCGTCGCGGTTTACAGTCCGGTGAGCATGGCGTCTGCCGGAGCGTTGGCGCGCAATTGGCCGGTCAACAGGAAGTAGCCGAAACCGACCGCCATGAAGCCGAGAAAGATCAGCCCGATCAGCGCATTGAACCAGGCCATCGCAACCAGGCACACCACGGCCAGCGCCAATGCAATCAGCGGAATCAGCGGATAGCACGGCGCACGGAAGGTGCGCTCCAGATTCGGTTCGGATTTACGCAGTTTGAACAGGCTGAGCATGCTCATGATGTACATCACGATCGCGCCGAACACCGCCATGGTGATCATCGCGGCAGTGAGGGTCATGCCGCCGAGGTTGATCAGGCCGTCGCTGTAGATCGCCGCGATGCCAATCACGCCGCCGGCGATGATCGCCCGGTGCGGGGTCTGGAAGCGCGACAGTTTCGCCAGCGAGGCGGGCAGATAACCGGCGCGGGCGAGGGCGAAGAACTGCCGTGAGTAGCCAAGAATGATCCCGTGGAAACTCGCCACCAGCCCGAACAGACCGATCCACACCAGCATGTGCAGCCAGCCGGAGTTGTCACCGACCACCGCTTTCATTGCCTGAGGCAGCGGGTCGTTGATGTTCGACAGGGTGCGCCAGTCGCCGACGCCGCCTGCAAAGAACATCACGCCCATGGCCAGCAACACCAACGTCAGAATGCCACTGATGTAGGCCTTGGGAATCGTGCGTTTCGGGTCCTTGGCTTCTTCGGCCGCCATGGCTGCGCCTTCGATGGCGAGGAAAAACCAGATCGCAAACGGAATCGCCGCGAACATCCCGGCAATCGCCGGAGCGCCGAAGATGTCCGAACCGGCCCAGCCGTTGAGGGCGAAGTTGCTGAAGCTGAACGCCGGGGCGACCACGCCCATGAACACCAATAGCTCGGCGACGGCCAGGACGCAGACGATCAACTCGAAGGTCGCGGCCAGTTTCACGCCAAGAATGTTCAGACCCATGAAGACGATGTACGCGCCGACCGCCGCGTGTTTCGGATCGAGGGCCGGAAACTGCACGTTCAGGTACGCACCAATCGCCAAGGCAATCGCCGGCGGGGCGAAGACGAACTCGATCAGCGTCGCCAGTCCGGCGATCAATCCGCCTTTTTCACCGAAGGCGCGGCGACTGTAGGCAAACGGCCCGCCCGCGTGGGGGATCGCCGTGGTCAGTTCGGTGAAGCTGAAGATGAAACAGGTGTACATGGTCGCGACCATGAACGAAGTCACCAGGAAACCCAGGGTTCCCGCGACGCCCCAGCCGTAACTCCAGCCGAAGTACTCCCCGGAAATCACCAGCCCCACCGCGATGCCCCACAGGTGCAACGTGCCCAGTGTGGGTTTGAGTTGTGTGTTCATGCGTTTGCTCCCTGAACGGTTTGGAAAGCTCGGGGAAGGGCGTGTGCAGTGGGCGTGCCATTTTGTATTGGCGGGTCGTAATGGGATGAAAGCTGTCGTATCGGGGATGTTCGCGGCTCGATGGCCACATTTGCGTGCGCCAGTCAGGTGCGCCGCCAGCCGGATACAGTCGTAAAGAAGGCATAAACCCACTCTTTACGCTTTCTTTATGCCCCGCCCACACCCTCGCTCTCGTTCCTTTACAGCCTCCTTTCCGACAATGCCTCCACACGCGGCAATACGCCGTAACACGGAGATCTTCCATGAGCGTTCTGGACGGGGTGTCACTGCTGCTGGCAGTGGGGCTGTTCATTTATCTGTTGGTTGCGCTGTTGCGCGCGGATCGGACTTAGGAGCGGCTATGCACAGTTATGACTATTGGCTGATCCTCGCTTTCTTCGCGGTGGTCTTGCTGCCGGCGCCGTTCCTCGGGCGCTTCTACTACAAGGTGATGGAGGGCCAGCGCACCTGGCTGACGCCGATTCTCGGCCCGGTCGAGCGCGGCTGTTACCGCATCGCCGGGGTCAATCCGCAGGACGAACAGAGCTGGCAGAAGTACACGCTGGCGCTGCTGGCGTTCAACCTCGCCGGTTTTCTGCTGCTGTTCGCGATCCTGCTGTTCCAGGATCACCTGCCGCTGAACCCGCAAAACCTGCCGGGTCAGGAGTGGACCCTCGCGTTCAACACCGCCGTCAGTTTCATGACCAACACCAACTGGCAGGCCTACAGCGGCGAAGCGTCGCTCAGCTACCTGAGCCAGATGGTCGGCCTCACCGTGCAGAACTTCGTCAGCGCCGCCACCGGCCTCGCCGTACTGGTTGCGCTGTGCCGTGGCATCGGGCGCAAGTCCACCAAAACCCTCGGCAACTTCTGGGTCGACATGACCCGCGCCACCCTCTACGGCCTGCTGCCGCTGTGCCTGCTGCTGGCGCTGTACCTGGTGTGGCAGGGCGTGCCGCAGACCTTCGCCCAATATGTGAATGCAGTGACGATGCAGGGCGTTGATCAGGTGATCCCGCTCGGCCCGGCCGCCAGCCAGATTGCGATCAAGCAACTGGGCACCAACGGCGGTGGTTTCTTCGGCGTCAACTCGGCGCATCCGTTCGAGAACCCGACCGCCTGGAGCAACCTGTTCGAAGTTGCGTCGATCATCCTGATCCCGGTGGCGCTGGTTTTCACCTTCGGCCATTACGTGAAGGACCTGCGTCAGAGCCGCGCCATCATCGGTTGCATGCTCGCGCTGTTCATCATCGGCGGCGCTACTTCACTGTGGGCTGAATACCAGCCGAACCCGGCGCTGAACAACGTCGCCGTCGAACAGACCGCGCCGCTGGAAGGCAAGGAAGCGCGCTTCGGCACCACCGCCACCGTGCTCTGGTCGGTGACCACCACCGCGGCGTCGAACGGTTCGGTCAACGGCATGCATGACAGCCTCAACCCGCTCAGCGGCATGGTCGCGCTGGTCAACATGATGGTCGGCGAAGTGATCTTCGGCGGCGTCGGCGCGGGGCTCTACGGCATGTTGCTGAACGTGCTGATCGCGGTGTTCCTCGCCGGCCTGATGATCGGCCGCACCCCGGAATACCTCGGCAAGAAACTCCAGGCCCGTGAAGTGCAACTGCTGGTCGTCACTCTGCTGGTGATGCCGGTCGGCGTGCTGGTGCTCGGCGCGATTGCCGCGAGCCTGCCGGGCCCGGTGGCGGCGGTGAGCAACCCCGGCCCGCACGGTTTCAGCCAGTTGCTCTACGCCTACACCTCGGCCAGTGCCAACAACGGCTCGGCGTTCGGCGGCTTCGGCGCCAACACTGCGTTCCACAACCTGATGCTCGGCCTGGGCATGTTGATCGGCCGTTTCGGTTACATCCTCCCGGTACTGGCTTTGGCCGGCAGCCTGGCGATGAAGAAAACCGCACCGATCGGCCAGAACAGCTTCCCGACCCACGGCCCGCTTTTCGTGACCCTGCTGACCGTGACCATTTTGCTGGTGGGCGGCCTGACCTTCTTGCCGACCCTGGCGCTCGGCCCGATTGCCGAACACCTGAGCATGGGCTTCTAAGGAATCCATCATGAATATGCATGTTCCAGCTTCAAAACCAGCGGCAGCTGCCAAGTCGGCTGAAGCTCCGAAAACCGCGATCAGCGCCCTGTGGCGCCCGGCGCTGGTGCAAGCGTTCGTCAAGCTCGACCCGCGCCAGTTGCAGCGCTCGCCAGTGATGCTGGTGGTCGAACTGACAGCGATCCTGACCACCGTGCTGTGCTTCATTCCCGACAGCAGCGTGCCGACCTTCGTTGCTGCGCAAATCGCCCTGTGGCTGTGGTTCACCGTGCTGTTCGCCAACTTCGCCGAAGCGCTGGCCGAAGGTCGCGGCAAGGCCCGCGCCGACAGCCTCAAGGCTGGCAGCGAAGGCCTCAGCGCCCGACGCAAACTCGCCAACGGCAGCTTCCAGGTCGTGCCGGCCACCAGCCTGCGCAAGGGCGATGTGGTGCGCGTCGAAGCGGGGGAGATGATCCCCGGTGACGGCGAGGTCATCGAAGGCATCGCGGCGGTCAACGAAGCGGCGATCACCGGTGAATCGGCGCCAGTGATTCGCGAGTCCGGTGGCGATCGTTCCGCCGTCACCGGCAACACCCGGCTGGTGTCCGACTGGCTGCTGGTGAAGATCACTGCCAACCCCGGTGAATCGACCCTCGACCGCATGATCGCGCTGGTCGAAGGCGCCAAACGCCAGAAGACCCCGAACGAAGTGGCACTGGACATCCTGCTGATCGGCCTGACCCTGATCTTCCTGCTGGTGGTCGTGACCCTGCAGCCGTTCGCCCACTTCGCCAACGGCAGCCTGCCGCTGGTGTTCCTGGTGGCGTTATTGGTCACGCTGATTCCGACCACCATTGGCGGGCTGCTGTCGGCCATCGGTATCGCCGGGATGGATCGTCTGGTGCGTCTGAACGTGATCGCCAAGTCCGGCCGTGCGGTGGAAGCAGCGGGTGACGTGCACGTGTTGCTGCTGGACAAGACCGGCACCATCACTTTCGGCAACCGTCGTTGCAGCGCGGTGTATGCGGCGCCGGGCGTGAATGCCCGTGAACTGGCCGAAGGCGCGCTGTTCGCCTCGCTGGCTGACGAAACCGCTGAAGGCAAGTCCATCGTCGAGTACCTGCGCGGCTCCAATCCGCAGCCGGAACCTTCGCCGGAAACCCTGACTGCCGTGCCGTTCAGTGCGGAAACCCGCTTGTCCGGTGTGGACTACCAGGGCCGTGTATTCCGCAAGGGCGCGGTGGATTCGCTGCTGGCCTTCCTTGGTCAGCAACGCAAGGATCTGGCCCCGGCGCTGTCCCGGGAAATCGACAAAATCGCCCAGAGCGGCGGCACCCCGTTGCTGGTCTGCGCCGACGGCAAGCTGCTCGGTGCCATCCACCTGAAAGACGTGGTCAAGCCAGGCATCCGCGAGCGTTTCGCCGAGCTGCGCAAACTGGGGATTCGCACGGTGATGGTGACTGGCGACAACCCGCTGACCGCTGCCGCGATTGCCGCTGAAGCGGGCGTCGATGACGTACTGGCCGAAGCGACGCCAGAGAAGAAACTGGCGCGCATCCGTCACGAGCAGAACGACGGTCGTCTGGTCGCGATGTGTGGTGACGGCGCCAACGACGCCCCGGCGCTGGCCCAGGCTGACGTCGGCATGGCGATGAACGACGGCACACAAGCCGCGCGTGAGGCGGCCAACATGGTCGACCTCGACAGCGACCCGACCAAGTTGCTGGACGTGGTGCAGATCGGCAAGGAATTGCTGGTGACCCGTGGCGCGCTGACGACCTTTTCCATCGCCAACGACGTGGCCAAGTATTTCGCGATCCTGCCGGCGCTGTTTGCCGCGATCTACCCGCAGCTCGGCGTGCTGAACATCATGCAGTTGAACAGTCCGCAGAGCGCGATCCTGTCGGCCATCGTGTTCAACGCTTTGATCATCGTGGTGCTGATTCCGTTGGCCCTGCGTGGTGTGCGGGTGCAGGCGGCGAGCGCGGCGGCGCTGCTGCGTCGCAATCTGCTGATCTATGGCCTGGGCGGGATTCTGGTGCCGTTCGTGGGGATCAAGGCGATCGACATGCTGTTGACGGCGTTGCATCTGGTTTGAACCTGAACAGCGGTGTGCCGGGCACACCGCTTCAAGCACGAATTCGAGGATTTTGAAATGTCCACACTGTTACGTCCGGCCCTGAGCCTGCTGGTGCTGATGACCCTGGTCACCGGCGTTGCCTATCCACTGGTGGTGACCGGCGTTGCCCAGGTCGCCTTCCCCGAGCAGGCCAACGGCAGCCTGGTGCGCGATGCCGAAGGCAAGGTGCGCGGCTCGTCCCTGATCGCTCAGGATTTTGTCGGCGATGCCTGGTTCCATTCACGTCCATCAGCCGGTGCCTTTGCAACCGTGTCGAGCAGTGCGAGCAACCTGTCGCCAAGCAATCCGGCGCTGGCCACTCGGGTGATCGATGACGCCAACAAGCTGCAGGTGCCCGGTCAGGGCCCGGTGCCGCTGGCGCTGCTGACCACCTCCGGCAGCGGTCTCGATCCGCACTTGCCACCGGCGGCGATTGCCTATCAACTGGCGCGTGTTGCGGCCGCGCGGAATGTGCCGGTAGCGACTTTGCAGCAACTGCTCGACGCGCACATCGAACAGCCGTTGGTGGGCCCGCCGGTGGTGAATGTGCTGGCGTTGAACATGGCGCTGGAAAAGCTATGAATCGCGATGACATCAGGAAGAGAGAGCTTCAAGCATGAGTGACTCCGGCCGCGCCGACGCGCTGTTAGCAGAACTGCCCCGCGATGGACGCGGCCGGCTCAAGGTTTTCCTCGGCGCAGCGCCAGGCGTGGGCAAGACCTACGCGATGTTGCAGGCAGCTCACAGCCAACTGCGTCAGGGCGTGAAAGTCATCGCCGGCGTGGTCGAAACCCACGGCCGCGCCGAAACCGAAGCGCTGCTCGGTGGCCTGCCGCAATTGCCGTTGGTGCGCTCGGAATACCGCGGTGTGACGCTCGAAGAAATGGACCTCGATGGCCTGCTCGCCGCCAAGCCGAAGCTTGTGCTGGTCGACGAACTCGCCCACAGCAACGCTCCCGGCAGTCGCCACGCCAAACGCTGGCAGGACATTCAGGAACTGCTCGCCGCCGGCATCGACGTGTACACCACGGTCAACGTCCAGCACCTGGAAAGCCTCAACGATCAGGTGCGTGGCATCACCGGTGTGCAGGTACGCGAAACCCTGCCGGACTGGGTGCTGCAAGAGGCTTACGAACTGCTGCTGATCGATCTGCCGCCCCGCGAACTGCTCGAGCGCCTGCGCGAAGGCAAGGTCTACGTGCCTGAGCAGGCGCGCGCCGCGATCGATGCATTTTTCACCCAGACCAACCTCACCGCCCTGCGCGAACTGGCGATGCAGACCGCTGCCGCGCAGGTCGATAACGATCTCGCTCAGGGCTATCGCCAGCTCGGTCAGGCCGCGCCGGCGGTGCGTGGGCGCTTGCTGGTCGGGGTCGATGGCGATGCCCAGGCCGAACGGCTGGTGCGACACGCCAGCCGCGTCGCTCAGCGTCGGCATTTGCCGTGGAGTCTGGTGCACGTCGACAACGGCAGCGTGCGTGACGAGCAATCGCGCCTGCGCCTGCAAAGCGCCCAGCAACTGGCCGAACGCCTCGGCGGCGAAGTGGTGTTGCTACGGGCCGGTGAAGTGGCGAAAACCCTGATTCAGCATGCCGCTGAACGTCGGGCGAGTCTGGTGCTGGTCGGCCAGTCCCGGCCGCGTCTGCGCAGGCGCCTGTTCGGTGGTGGGCTGGCGGCGCGTTTGCTGCGTCAGGCCCATGGTCTGGAAATCAACGTGCTGGACAGTGATCAGGAACAGCATCAACCGCGCCCGCGTGTAGCGCCGACGCTGGTGTGGTTCGACTATGCGCTGGCGCTGGTCGCCACGCTGTTGGCCAGTGCGCTGGCGTGGGCGGTGTCCAGCGTGTTGCCGTTGCCGAACATCTCGCTGGTGTTCCTTGCGGCAGTGCTTCTGGTGGCGGTGCGCAGCAGTCTCGGCCCGGCGCTGGCCTGTGCGGCGCTGTCGTTTTTGACCTACGACTTTTTGTTCATCCCGCCGAATTTTTCCTTCAGCATCCAGCGCGAAGAAGACGTGCTGACGTTGCTGTTCTTCCTGCTGATGGCGGCGCTCACCGGCAACCTCGCGGCGCGTCAGCGGCGGCAATTGCAGGCGCTGCGCGATACCCAGGAAGAAACCACCGAGCTGCTCGACCTGTCGCGCAAACTCACCGCCGCCACCGACCGTCAGGCCGTGGTCAGCGCCGCAGCCCAACACCTCAATGGCTGGAGCGATCTGCAACTGTGCCTGCTCAATCGCGACGGGCAGGGCGGCTGGAAAGTCGAAACCGGCGGGCCGCTGCAATTCACTGAATCCGAACGCGCCGCCGCCGACTGGGCCTGGCAACACGATCAGCCGGCGGGCATGGGCACCGGCACGTTGCCGTTCGGGCGCTGGTGGTGGTGGCCGCTGTCGGTGGAAGACGGGCCGCTGGCGCTGCTCGGTGTGTGTGCCAAAGAGGGCCAGACCTTGAGCGGCCAACGCCGGCGTTTGTTGACCGCGTTGAGCCAGCCGTTGGCTCAGGCATTGGCCCGGGCACAACTGGCCGATGACCTGGAAGCTGCGCGCCTGCACGGCGAAACCGAACAACTGCGCAGTGCCTTGCTGGCTTCGGTGTCCCACGATCTGCGCACCCCGTTGACCTCGATGCGCGGCAGCATCGACAGCCTGCTGGCCCTCGGCGAAGCGATCCCGCTGGAGGATCGCCGCGAGCTGCTCGAAGGCACCCGCGATGAAGCCGAGCGTCTCGACCGCTACATCCAGAACCTGCTGGACATGACCCGTCTCGGCCACGGCGCCCTGAAGCTGGCGCGGGACTGGGTGTCGCCGGCGGACATCGTCGGCAGTGCGCTCAATCGTCTGAGGGCGGTGTTGTCGTCGTTGCAAGTGAGCACCGATGTACCGGCCGAGTTGCCGCTGTTGTACGTGCATGCCGCGTTGATCGAGCAGGCGCTGGTCAACGTGCTGGAAAACGCCGCACGCTTCTCGCCATCCCACGGTCGTTTGCAACTGCGCGCCGGGGCGGATGACAGCGAAGTGTTTTTCTCGGTCAGCGACGAAGGGCCGGGGATTCCGGTGGATGAGCGAGCGAAGATTTTCGACATGTTCTACACCGCCGCCCGGGGTGATCGGGGCGGGCAGGGCACCGGCCTCGGGCTGGCGATCTGTCAGGGCATGGTCGGCGCCCATGGCGGGCGGATCAGTGTCGGCGACGGCATCGACGGGCGCGGCACCTGTATCACCTTGCACCTGCCGTTGCAGACGCAACCGGGGATGGACGGTGAAGCCTGATCCGCGCTGCGCTACTCTCTTGCCACTCTTTTGTGTTGATGTGAACTCATGAGCCAGACCGCGACCATTTTGGTCATCGATGACGAACCGCAGATCCGCAAGTTTCTGCGCATCAGCCTCGCTTCCCAGGGCTACAAAGTGCTGGAGGCCGGCACCGGCGCCGAGGGCCTGGCCCAGGCGGCGCTGAACAAACCGGACCTGCTGGTACTCGACCTCGGCCTGCCGGACATGGACGGCCAGCAAGTGCTGCGGGAGTTTCGCGAATGGGCCACGGCGCCGGTGCTGGTGCTGTCGGTGCGCGCCAGCGAAGGGCAGAAAGTCCAGGCACTGGATGGCGGCGCCAATGACTACGTGACCAAGCCGTTCGGCATTCAGGAATTTCTCGCCCGGGTACGCGCGTTGCTGCGTCAGGCACCGGCAGGCGAGGCGCAGCAGGCCGCGTTGAATTTCGGCCCGCTGACCGTGGACCTGGCGTATCGCCGGGTGCTGCTGGACGGCGTTGAAGTTGCCCTGACCCGCAAGGAATACGCAGTGCTGGCGCAACTGGCGCGGCATCCGGGGCGGGTAATCACCCAGCAGCAATTGCTCAAGGACATCTGGGGCCCGACTCACACCGAGGACAGCCACTACCTGCGGATCGTGGTCGGGCATTTGCGGCAGAAGCTGGCAGACGATCCGACCCGGCCACGCTTTATCGTGACCGAGGCCGGCGTCGGTTATCGCTTGTTGAGCGAGAGCAGTCTTTAGTTCTGCTCGCTCTCGTAGCGATCCAGCGTATCCCGGGCAATCTCGCGACCCAGCGCGATCAGTTCCGGCGCCTTGTAGAACTCGAAGAACCGGCACACCCGCTTCGGCACGTTGATCAGTATGTCCGGCGGATATCCGGCGATCTTGTACTGCGCCAGCGAGGTCTGCATCACCTCGAAACTCTGGTTGATCAGATCAAGCAATGAAGCCGGCCCGACGTTATCGACGATGAATGATCCGGTGGCGGATTTCGGTGCGCCGTCGCGCTCAGGCGCGGCGGCCGGTTGCTGGGCTTCCGGTTCAGCGCCTTCGACCCATGGATTGATCTCCGCCGCTTCGGCACGCAGCGCTTCCTGTTCCAGCATCAGCAGTTGCTCGGCCTGCTTGCGGCGGAACGGCATCTTTGAACCCAGCGAAGTGATCAGGCTGTCGAAGCGCGTACGGAACGCGGCAGGGCGCTGGATCACCGGCAGTTTGTAATGGCGCTGGTTGGTCGAGTTGAGATTGACCGCGATGATCAGATCGCAATGGCTCGACACCACCGGCACGATCGGCAACGGGTTGAGAATGCCGCCGTCCACCAGCATCCGGTTGCCCTGCATCACCGGGGTGAACAGGCTGGGAATCGCCGCCGAAGCTCGCATGGCCTGATGCAGGCAGCCTTCCTGGAACCAGATTTCCTGTTGGTTGGTGAGGTCGGCGGCTACGGCGGTGTAGGGAATGCGCAGGTCTTCGATGTTGATCTCGCCGACGATCTTGCGGATCTGGCCGAAGACTTTTTCGCCACGGATCGCACCGAGGCGGAAGCTGACGTCCACCAGGCGCAGCACGTCGAGGTAATCCAGGCTTTCGATCCAGTTGCGGTACTCGTCGAGCTTGCCGGCGGCGTAGATTCCACCGACCACGGCCCCCATTGAACAGCCGGCAATACAACTGATGTCATAGCCCCGTCGTTCGATCTCTTCAATGACCCCGATATGGGCATAGCCCCGGGCGCCACCGGAGCCCAGCACCAGCGCGACACGCTTTTTCATCAAACTTCCTCCCGACAAGGTTGCACAATGCACCCATCGAGGGCCGGGCTTCAATCGCCGGGGTCGTTCGGGGCGGCGATGGCGTCGTTTTTTCGATACTTCATGACCCGTCGGCGTTATCTTTTGCAATGCGGCGCAATGGCGGGGCACAAGGCACTTTTTCGCTGGCGCACCGTCTTACCTGCACGACTGTTGACCTATCTTTGAGGTGTGAGTGATGAAAGCCTGGATCTGTGTGCCGTTGATGGCACTGGCATTGGCCGGTTGCGCCGGCAAGACCGCTTATCGTGACAGCTGCGGCAGCCAACTCGACGCGGCGTGGCATGAACTGGATCTGGCCAAGGCCGAAGGTTTTGCCGGCACCGTCAGCTATTCCAAGGCGCTGTCGCTGTTGACGGCGGCCAAGACCCAGCAGCAATTCGAAGGCTTCGAAGGCTGCACCAAGAAAGCCGAAAAAGCACGTTTCTACATTCGCGAGTCCCGCGCCGGGCGCTAAGCTGCTGACGTAGCGCAAGGGCAGGTCGCTTGCGCCGGCGCACACTCGTGCAAAGTCATTGAATTCAGGAGCAAGCGATGTCTGCGTTGGTTGATCGGCTGGTGGCCCATGTCCTGAGCCTGGAAGTGCGGCTGCTGGCCTGTCAGGCGCGTCTGACCGCGCGGACCGCCCCTGAAGCGCTGCACGACCTGCGCACCACCGTGCGGCGCTTGCGCAGTCTGTTGCGACCGTTACGCGGCTTGCCCGGTGTCGAACAACTGGAAAGCGCGGCGGCCAGCGTCGGGCAACTGACCACGCCGTGGCGCGACCGCGAGGTGCTGGCGGCCTGGCTGATCAAGCATGATCAGCCGGAAGCTGCACAGCGCCGGATGGCGCAAATGGCCGAGGCGTACCCGACGCTGGCGGCCAGCGCCGAAGTGGCTTCGCTGCTGATGATCCTCGATGCCTTTCCACGTTTTCTGCGTGCGTCCCAGCGCCAGGGATTGCTCAAGCGCCTGGACAAGCGCATCGAAAAACGTCTGGGCAAACAATGGAAGCACCTCGACGTGGCGCTGCACGACCCGGCCCACGACCGCCATCGCCTGCGCCTGCTGATCAAGCGTGTGCGTTACGGCATCGAGGCCTATCCTGAACTGGATCGTTTGCCCGAAGCCGCATTACCCCGATTGAAATCCGCACAAGGCGCCCTCGGTGACTGGCACGATTGCTGGCAATGGCTGGCACGCGCCGAACTGGAGCAGGATCTGCAACCCTGCGTCGCCACGTGGCAGGCAACCATGGCCAAGGCCGAAATCAAGGCCGACCGGGTGCTGGATAAGCTCAGCGCGGCCTGCTTCAAGTCCTGAAACCCGCTGGCGCGCAGCACCGCTGTCTTATCTGTCAGTCTCTTTGACCGGAATGGACGCTGCGCCGCTCTGCCGCGCTGGTTAAGATCCGGTCATTCCCTTTTTCGTGTCCGAGGTTTCCATGCGCTTTTGCGATCTGATCGATGCTGTCCGTCGTCAACCGGAGGTCACGATTCCGGCGGAGTGGGGGCAGGGCCGGGCCAGTTTTGGCGGCTTGGTGGCCGCGCTGCAATTTGAAGTGATGCGAACCAGGGTGCCTGCCGATCGGCCGGTGCGTTCGCTGGCGATCACTTTCGTCGGCCCGGTGGAGCCCGAAGTGCCAGTGAGCTTTGAAGTCGAGGTGCTGCGCGAAGGCAAAGCGGTCAGCCAGGTGCTGGGGCGCGCCGTGCAGAACGGTCAGGTGGTGACGATGGTGCAAGGCAGCTTCGGGGCTTCGCGGTCGTCGGAAGTGGCGGTTGAAGCCTATCCCGCACCGGAGATGAAACACTGGGACGACTGCCAGGAGCTGCCGTACATCAAAGGCGTAACCCCCGAGTTCATGCGTCATCTGGCGATGCGCTGGAGTGTCGGCGGCATGCCGTTCACCGGCACTCAATCGCGGCTGATGGGCGGCTGGGTGCGTTTGCGTGGGGATGTGAAAGAAGAGCCGGTCAACGAGGCGCACCTGCTGGCGCTGGTCGATGCCTGGCCACCCGCGCTGTTGCCGTACCTGAAGAAACCGGCACCGGGCAGCACCCTGACCTGGACCATTGAATTCGTTCAGCCGTTACGGGATTTGAGCACGCTGGACTGGTGCCAGTATCTGGCGGACATCGAGTATGCGGCTGACGGTTACGGTCACGTCGCCGCCAAGCTGTGGAGCGCGAAGGGTGAACTGATTGCCATGAGTCGGCAGACGGTGACGATCTTCGCCTGACTTAATGGCGGCGATGGCGTTCACGCCAGGCGCGATACCAGCCGCCACTGAGGAAGAACCGCGGAAACGTCAGAAACTGCTCGACCAGCAGCCGCGAGACAGCGTCCTTGCGATCACTGAACGGCTCGGAGGCTTGCGCCTCCAGGCTGTGACCGTGACGCTGCAGACCCAGCGCCGCGATGATGCCGATCACGCCGATCGCAACGCTGGCCAGACTCAGGCTGAACACACCTGAGACGATCAACAGAAACGCAACGATGAACAGCGGCACGGCAATCAGGTGCAGCACCAGATTGGTTGGGTGCTGATGGTTGTTCGGGTACGCGCGCCATTGCCACGCGGGAAGGTTGGGGTGACGTTTGCCCATGTTGCTGCTCCTCGATCCATGTTCAGTACATGGTTGAAGAATAGGCCCGGGCAGCGAGGGCGGCGAATCAAGGTTGGCTATTGAAGTGATAGGGACAATGGCCAATCTTGATGTTGTCTCCTAGAGCTTCAATTGGCCGATCGCCTTGTTCAGTTCCCCGGCCAGCGTCGCTAACTCGTTACTGGTAGTCGCCGAATCCACGGTCTGTTGCACGGTGTTCTCGGTCACATCGCGAATGCTCACCACCGCGCGGTTCATCTCTTCAGCCACCTGGCTCTGCTGCTCCGCCGCCACTGCAATCTGCGTGTTGCTCTCGCGCATTTGCGCCACCGCTCCGGTAATTTCCGCGAGCGCTTCTCCCGCCTCTTGCGCCTGCTGCACGCAGTCGTCGGCCTTGTACGAACTCTCCTGCATGAAGTCCACCGCATCGCGGGTGCCCGCCTGCAATGCCGAGACCATGGTGGTGATTTCATCGGTGGAGGTCTGTACGCGTTTGGCGAGGTTGCGCACTTCATCGGCGACCACCGCGAACCCGCGACCCATTTCCCCGGCACGGGCCGCTTCGATGGCGGCATTGAGCGCCAGCAGATTGGTCTGCTCGGCGATGCTGTGGATCACGCTGACCACGCCGTTGATCTTCTGGCTGTCCTCGGCCAGGCGCTGGATCATCTCGGCAGTCTGCTGCACGCCGCTGGACAGGCCGGCAATCGAATGCTGGACGCGGGTCACCACTTGCTGGCCGCTGCCGGCCAGGCCGTCGGCGGTCTGCGACAGGTCGCGTGTGGCGCCGGCGTGCTGGGCGATGTGGTAGACGGTGGCGGTCATTTCGTTGATCGCCGTGGCGGCCTGATCGGTTTCGCTCTGCTGGCCGAGCATGCCGTGACGCACCTCGTTCATGCTCGACGCCAGTCGCGCGGCGCCGACGTCCAGTTGCCGCGCAGTGTTGGCCACGGTGGTCACCACTCGCTGATAACCGGCCTGCATCGCATTGAACGCGTTGGCCATCTGCCCGACTTCATCCTTGCAGGCCAGTGGCACCCGGGCGGCGAGGTCGCCGGTTTTCTCCACGTGCAGCATCACGTCCTTGAGAGTGTTGAGCTGGCTGAGCAGAAAGCGGATCAGCAATTGCGAGGCACCTAGCATTGCCAGCATCAGGATGAACACCGCCACTGCGTAGTTGGCGAATCGCTCGCTGAACACCTGGCTGAGGCTGGGGGCGTAGGCGATCACGGCGACTTGCTGGCCATCGGCGCGGCTGAAGACCTCGGCGCCGAGCAGCGGGTTTTCGCCGAACAACGGCAAGTGACTGATCTCGATCCAGCCGCTGCTGTCGGTGATTTCCAGCAGTGGCTGATCGTTGAGGCGCGGCGCTTCACCCCGTTTGAAGGTCAGTACCTGATCGGATTTGGGCAGCGGCTGCCCGGCCGGCCAGGCCTTGAGCAATTGCGCCTGGGCCTGGGCCGAGGTTTGCGCGGCGTGGCTGCGGGCCTGTTGTTCGAGTTGCACGGCGTACAGCACCAGCAACAGGGTGGTGACAAAGGCGACCGCGTTGACCGCCCAGAATTTGTATTTCAGCGAGATATTGCTAAGCCAGGCACCCATGGAGGTCTTCTCTGATAGCGGAAACAGTTTTGGCAAGGTGCCATTATTGTGCCGCTACCCAGGTGCCCGGTTCTTGATGTGCATCAACAACCGATGCATCTGCCTCTTTCAGGGCAGGGTAGGTAAACCGTAGAACGCCCGCGCGCAGGCGGTGGTGTGGGCCGCCAGATCTTCCTCGGTTTCGCCTCGATGCAGCGCAACCTCACGCAGCACTTCGGTCAGATACGCCGGCTCGTTGCGCCCGTTCTTCGGCTTTGGCCGCAGTGTGCGTGGCAGCAGATACGGCGCATCGCTTTCCAGCATCAGGCGACCGCGCTTGATCTCCTTCACAAGCGGATGCAAATGGGTGCCGCGACGCTCGTCACAGATCCAGCCGGTGATGCCGATGTGCAGGTCCAGATCGAGGTAGCTGAACAAGGCTTTCTGCTCGCCGGTGAAGCAATGCACCACGGCGGCAGGCAATCGGTCGCGGAAGTCACGGAGGATTTCCAGCAGGCGCTGGCTCGCATCACGCTCGTGCAGGAACACCGGCAATTGCAGTTCGGCGGCCAGCGCCAGATGTTCTTCGAGGACTTTTTCCTGCTGCGGGCGCGGCGAGAAATCGCGGTTGAAATCCAGTCCGCATTCGCCCACCGCCACCACGTTCGATTCCAGCAGCAGACTGCGCAGACGCCGTGCGCTGTCGGCGTTCCAGTCGCTGGCCGAATGCGGGTGAATGCCGGCGGTGGCAAACAGTCGCTGGCCGTCCGGATCCAGTTGCTGGCAGAGCTCCAGCGCCTGTTCGCTGCCCTCGACACTGGTGCCGGTCAGCACCAGTTGGCAGACCCCGGCAGCGTAGGCGCGGTCGAGCACGGCCTGGTGTTTGTCGGCGAAACTGGGGTTGGTCAGGTTGACGCCGATATCGATGAGTTGCATGGTGCTACCTCGGGCCGAAGGCCGGAAAGCATATCAGAGCTGTAGATTTATAAGAAAAGCCAAGAACTACAACGGCTTATGGCTGTCTGTTGAGGCCGCGTAGCAGGCCGGGTTGGCAGAATTGCCATCACTGTGCCAGTCTCTCGCACTTTATCAGCGCTCCAGGCGCTCTGTTTTCGTCGGTGTTTTACGACCGCTCAGCGGTGAAACGCCCCGTATTCTTTCCGGAGAGTGGATGATTCGTCCCTCGGTTTTGCTCCTGCTGTGTGGTTCGCTGCTGTTGCCGATGACGGCGGTCGCGCGGCTGCCCGGACCACTGCAAGCCGTGCCGGCCGCCAAGGTTCGCGACCTGACCGAAATCCGCAGCAGCCGCGTCTTGCGGGTGCTGGTCAACCAGAGCCGCAACAGTTCCGGCGAAGTCCAGGGCCAGGCCATCGGCATCGAATACCACCGGCTGCGCGCCTTCGAGCAATACCTCAACGGCCACGCTCGCGACGGCCAGGAAATCACCCTCAAGATCATCCCCAAAGCCAAGGATCAATTGCTCGGTGCGTTGCAGCGTGGCGAAGGCGATCTGGTGGCGCCGGGCGAACTGCTCGAGCTGCAACCGGGCCACGCAGTCGCCAGCAGCGAGCCGATTGCCAGCAACGTGCCGCTGGTGCTGGTCGGCATCAAGGGTGAAAAGCGCTACACCAAGGTCGAGCAACTGGCCGGTAAAACCCTGGCGTTGCCCACGGGCAGTGCGGCGGGGGAGGCGGTCAGCCAGCTCAACCAGAAACTGGCGCTGCACAAACTGGCGCCGATCAAGATCGAATGGGTCGATCCAACGCTGGCGGTCGAGGATGTGCTTGAGATGGTTCAGGGCGGGATTTTCCACCTGACCATCGTCGAGCAACCGATTGCCGAGCGTTGGGGCAAGATCCTGCCCAAGCTGCGTTTCGACCGGCAGGTGATGATCAACGAGCCGGGCGAGGAATACTGGTTCGTGCGCCGTGATGCGTCGATGTTGCGGGCGAGCATCGACCGCTTCCTCACCGGCTACAAGAAGCCGGCGAACGAAGATGCGGCCTTCCTGCGGATCTACCGCCGTCTCTATCAAGTGCACTATCCGTTGGCCAAGGCTGACCGTCAGCGTCTGGAAAAACTGCGACCGACCCTGCAGAAGCACGCCGAAGCGCAAAACATGGACTGGCTCAACCTGGCGGCGCTGGCCTTCAAGGAATCGGCGCTGCAGCCCAACGCGCGCAGCGGCAGCGGGCCGACCGGGCTTATGCAGATCACCCCGTCGGCGGCACAGCGGGTTGGCGTCAACAACATCCAGAATCTCGATGCGAATGTGCAGGCCGGGGCCAAGTACCTGGCGATGATCCGCCGCAAGTTCTTCAACAGTCCGAAACTCAATGAGCGCGAGCGCATGGCGTTCACCCTGGCGGCCTACAACATTGGTCCGGAGCGAGTGCAAGGCATGCGTGCCGAAGCGCGGCGTCGCGGCCTGAATCCCAACCAGTGGTTCTTTCAGGTCGAGCGCATCGCCATGGAGCAGGTGGGAATGGGCCCCGTCAGCTATGTTAATAGCGTGAACAAGTATTACTTGGCGTTCGACCGGGAGCGGGAGTCGTTGGAGCCCGGGGGGCAGAAAGTTGTCTCACGCAAATGATCAAATAAGTTGATTGTTATGGCGGAATTTTTGCGCTTTTAACATGAAAATAACTGATTAATATAGCGGCCAACCAACAAGCACTTCTGACAACAAGGAAACGCAACATGAGCTCTCTGATCAACAAGGTTCTGTTCACCCGCGCCGGCTACGGTCTGACCATTCTGCGCATTGCCGTCGGCGTGATCTTCGCTGCCCACGGCTCGCAGAAACTCTTCGGCCTGTTCGGTGGCTACGGTCTGGCGGGCACTGCGCAATACATGGAAAGCATCGGCCTGACCCCGGGTTACCTGATGGCCACTCTGGCCGGCGGTACCGAGTTCTTCGCTGGTCTGGCGCTGATCATCGGCCTGCTGGTTCGCCCGGCGGCGTTGGGTCTGACCTTCCTGTCGCTGGTGGCGATCTTCACCGTACACATCAGCAACGGACTGTTCATGGCCAACAACGGTTACGAGTTTGCCCTGGCTCTGCTTGGCGGCAGTCTGGCAGTACTGATCGAAGGTGCCGGCAAGCTCTCGGTGGATCGCGCCATCGCCGGTTGACCGCTCTGGCTCAAGCAAAAGGCCCGCATTCTGCGGGCCTTTTTTGTTGCGGCTGATTCTTGACACTGGGCGGTCACGTTCTCTAGGATGCCGCTCATGCGCCGATTTAAACAGCTACTTGCGGGGCGCCAGGTGACTATTCTTCAGTTGCCGTCAGAAGCCGGAACAGGGCTTCGAAATACCGCTAAAGCGCTGGTTCGGTGTTGCCTCTCACCTGCCATGCAGACTTTTGAGGCAGAGACACGACACGATGAATGCACTACGCCCTCCAGCACGTCCCGCGCCGATCACGGCACATATCACCCAGCGCAATCCGAAAATCCTGCTTGGCGGCAAACATCAGCCGACGCTGTTGCGTTATCTCGATGGCTGGCCACGTCGCAGCGGTGGTCCTGCCGCGTTCCTGATCCAGTTCGTTGAAGACGGTGAGTCGCTGGCGCGTTTTGCCGATGACAGTTTCGATCTGGCCGTCATTCAGGCCCCGAGCCATGAAGAGGCGCCGGAAATGATTCGCCAACTGACCCGCGTCGCACGCCAGGGCCTGATCACCCGGCGCTGAGCGTCAGGGATATTCGATCGCCACGATGTAGACGAACTGTTCGCCGGTTGGCGTCTGTACCCGAACTTCGGCATCCAGCGCCTTGCCGATCAGGGCGCGGGCCAGCGGTGAGTCGATGCTGATCAGGCCGAGTTTCAAGTCCAGTTCGTCCGGGCCGACGATGCGATAGCGCGACTGTTTGCCGTCCTCGTCTTCGATGGTCACCCAGGCGCCAAAGTAGACCTTGTTCGGGTCACTCGGTTTTTCGCTGACCACTTTCAACGCCTCAAGGCGTTTGGTGAGAAAGCGCACGCGGCTGTCGATCTCGCGCAGCATTTTCTTGCCGTAGGTGTACTCGGCATTTTCCGAACGATCACCCTGAGCCGCCGCTTCGCTGACCGACTGCGTCACCTGCGGACGGCGCACATGCCACAGCTCATGGAATTCGGCGCGCATCCGCGCTTCACCCTCGGGGGTGATCAGCGCGGTGCCGGCGGTGCGGGGAGGGCGATAACGGCTCATGGCAACTTCTTTTGATGGAGATCGCTGGAGTCTATCAACCCTCGCGCAACACTGTCAGCGGGCTGGCGTTCAGCGCACGTCGCGTGCCGAACACTCCAGCGCCACCGATCAGCGCCGCGCCGATCAACGGCAACAGCAGCAACCATGGATGGGGGTGCCATGGCAGGTCGAAGGCGAAGCGATACAGCACCAGACTCACCACTTCCGAACCGATCGCCGCGAGCAACCCGCTGACCGCTCCGAGCAAGCCGAACTCGATTCGTCGCGCCTTGATCAGCAACTGGCGCTCGGCACCCAGCGCACGCAGCAGTGCGCCCTGGCGAATGCGTTCGTCCAGCGTTGCCTGCAACCCGGAAAACAGCACCGCCATCCCCGCCGCCAATACAAACAACAACACATACTCCACCGCCAGGGTGACCTGGGCGAGGATGCTGCGCAGCTGTTCGAGCAAGGCTTCGACCTGCAGGATGGTCACCGCCGGGAATGTTCGCGACAGCTCGACGATCTGCTGATCGTGACCGGGCGCCAGATAGAAGCTGGTCAGGTAAGTCGCCGGCAGATCCTTCAGAGTGCCGGGCTGGAAGATCATGAAGAAGTTCGGCTGGAAGTTGTCCCAGTTGATCTCCCGCAGGCTGGTGACCTTCGCTTCACGATTGACCCCGCCGACGCTGAACACCATGTGATCGCCCAGTTTGAGCTTGAGGCTTTCGGCCACCTTGCCTTCCACCGAGACGCCCGGAACATCGTCCGAAGGCCGGCCGGTCCACCACGAACCGGCGGTGATCTTGTTGCCCGCCGGCAGATCGGCCGCCCAGGTCAGGCTCAGGTCGCGCTGGATCGCGCGGTCGCCGGCCGAATCCTTGCTGACAATCTGCTGCACCGCTTCGCCATTGATGCTGATCAAGCGTCCCGGCACCACCGGGTACAACGGCGCGGCCTGGGCCGAGACATTGATCAGGTGATCTGTGAAGGCCTGTTTGTCTGCCGGCAGGATGTTCAGGGCGAAATAGTTGGGTGCGTTTTTCGGCAACTGGTTCTGCCAGGTGTCGAGCAATTCGCCGCGCAGCAAGGCGATCAGCGCCATGGACAGCAGGATCAGCCCGAAGGCCAGTGACTGGCCGGCTGCCGCCAAAGGATGGCGCAACAACTGACCCAACCCGAGGCGCCACGGCAGAGACGCGCGTGCGAGCAGGCGACGCAGACTCTGCAGCAGCAAAAGCAGCAAGCCGCCGAGTACCAGCGCGGCGACCACACCGCCGCCGAGCAGGGCGAACGTCAGCAGCAGATCCAGGCTCAGGCGCCACATGATCAACCCGAGCGCGCCGAGTGCCGCGCCATAGACCATCCAGGTGCTCGATGGAATCGGCAGCATGTCCCGACGCAATACCCGCAACGGCGGCACGCGGCCCAGTGCGGCGAGCGGTGGCAGGGCGAAACCGGCCAGCGCCACCAGCCCGGTGCCGATGCCGGCCAGTGCCGGCAGCAAGCCACCCGGCGGTACGTCGGTCGGTAGCAGATCATGCAGCAGCGCGAACAAGCCCAATTGTGCGAGCCAGCCGAGCAGGGCGCCGCCGAGGCTGGCGAGCAGGCCGAGCACCGTCAGTTGCAGACTGAACAGCACCAGGGTTTCCCGGCGTGACAGACCCAGGCAACGCAGCAGGGCGCTGGCATCGAAGCGGCGACTGGCGAAGCGGTTGGCCGACAACGCCACCGCCACCCCGGCCAGAAGCACGGCGACCAGACTGGCCATGTTCAGATAACGTTCGGCCTTGCCCAGTGCGCCGCCGATCTGTCGGTTGCCGTCGCGGGCATCCTGAATCCGCTGGTTGGCGGCGAGGCCCGGTTTGATCAGTTGGCGATAGGTTTCCAGCGCCTGCGGCTCACCGCGCCACAGTTCGCGGTAACTTACCCGGCTGCCGGGTTGCACCACGCCGGTGGCGGCGAGGTCGTCGAGGTTGATCAGCACCCGTGGCGTCAGGCTGTAGAAGTTACCGGCGCGATCCGGTTCGTAAGTCAGCACTCGCGTCAGTTTCAACGTCTTCATGCCGACGTCGATGCTGTCGCCGATCTTCAAGTCCAGCGCCGTCAGCAGGCGCGCTTCGACCCAGGCTTCACCGGGCTGCGGCTCGCCTCCGGCCTCCTCTGTCGCGTAAGGGGCGGGAGCGCTTTTCAGTTCGCCGCGCAGCGGATAGGCGCGGTCGACGGCTTTGATACTGGAGAGCTGAATGCCGTTGTCCGTGGCGATGACGCTGGAAAACTCCACCACCTGTGCATGATCCAGGCGCAGCTCGGTGCCGCTCCGGATTTGTTCCGGACGAGCCGGCGAGCTGCCTTCGAGCGACAGGTCGGCCCCGAGAAACTCGGTGGCGCGCAGCATCATCGCGCCGTTGAGGCGGGCGCCGAAATAGCCGATCGCGGTACTCGCCGCGACCGCCACCACCAAGGCGAAAAACAGCACCCGCAGTTCACCGGCGCGGGCATCGCGCAGCAGTTGGCGCAGGGCGAGACTGAACAGACGCAACAGCGGCAGACGTGCCATCAAGGCTCCAGAGGGGCGACCAACAGGCCGGCTTCAAGACGGATCAGGCGCCGGCAACGATGGGCCAGGCGTTCGTCGTGGGTCACCAGCACCAGGGTGGTGCCGCGTTCCTTGTTCAATTCGAACAGCAAGTCGCTGATGCGCTCGCCGGTGTGACTGTCTAGGTTGCCGGTGGGTTCGTCGGCGAACAGCACGTCCGGCTCGGCGGCGAAGGCCCGGGCAATCGCCACGCGCTGTTGTTCTCCACCGGAGAGCTGACGTGGCGAGTGAGTCAGGCGCTGGCCGAGGCCGACCCGTTGCAGCAGTTCGGTGGCGCGACTTCGGGCGTCTTTGCGGCCGTCGAGCTCCAGCGGCAACATGACGTTTTCCAGCGCGTTGAGGCTGTCGAGCAACTGGAACGATTGAAAGACGAAACCCACGTGCTCGGCGCGAATGCGCGCGCGCTGGTCTTCATCGAGATTGCTCAGGCCTTGCCCGGCGAGCGTCACTTCGCCGCTGCTTGGCAGATCAAGGCCGGCGAGCAGGCCGAGCAGGGTGGATTTACCGGAACCGGACGCGCCGACGATGGCCAGGCTGTCGCCCTTGTTCAGTTCCAGGCTGAGTTCGTGCAGGATGGTCAGTTCACCTTCCGCGCTGGGAACCACTTTGCTAAGGTTCTTCGCGGTGAGAATGCTTGCGCCCATGGAGAATCCGATGCGTGTGTGGTTTTTGAGTGCTGGCCTGGCCTTGATGTGCATGGCCCAGAACGCAGCGGCGGGTACAGTCCTGATCGTTGGCGATAGTATCAGCGCGGGTTTCGGACTGGATACCCGGCTTGGGTGGGTGTCGTTGCTTGAACAGCGGCTCAAGACCGAAGGTTTTGACGATAAGGTGGTCAATGCGTCCATCAGTGGCGACACCAGCGCCGGAGGCCAGGCGCGGCTGCCGGCGCTGCTTGCAGAGCACAAGCCGGAACTGGTGATCCTCGAATTGGGCGGCAACGATGGCCTGCGCGGAATGCCGCCGACGCAATTGCAACAAAATCTTGCTTCGATGATCGACAGCTCTCGCCAAAGTGGTGCCAAGGTGCTGTTGCTCGGCATGCAATTGCCACCCAACTACGGCAAGCGCTATACCGATGCCTTTGCCGAGGTCTACGGCAAACTCGCCGAGGAGAAGAAAATCCCGCTGGTGCCGTTTTTCCTCGACGGCGTGGGCGGGCATCCGGACCTGATGCAGGCCGACGGTCTGCACCCGGCGGCCGGGGCTCAGGGCAAGTTGCTGGAAAATGTCTGGCCGACGCTAAAACCGCTGCTATGAGGCTTTTCTAGCGGCAGGCTTTCGGCTAATGTGGCGCCCCCTTATTTGGAGCCCCCGATGCCGCGTCCTGCCTGGTCCCTGTTCGCCTACCAACTGATCGAGCCTGACGAACAGCTGGATCTGTTCGCCTGCCAGGAAGTGCGGGTGCATCTGGTGACCCGTCAACTGGAACTCGGTGGTTCGGCGGACCGCACCCTGTGCGGCAGTCTGCTGCCGGCGCAACCGCGCTGGTCGAGCGTGGATCGCCGGGTGTTCCAGGATCAGCGCCTGTGCTCGCTGTGCCGGGCAATCCTCGAATCGCAGAAGCGCGGCACTTCGCCTATCTGGCCTGAGCTGCGTTTCGAGCTCTGAGTCCTTTTTCGTCGATATCGCGGTCTATCGGCGCATCTCCCCGAATTCCCTGGGCGCGGTGTACAATCGCGCTCTTATACCCTTGTCGATCTTGCGAAGGATTCTCCGGATGTTGCCGCGTTTTCCTGCCGTCACCCGCTGCCTGTCTCTTGCCGCCCTGTGTGTGGCCGGTCCCGTTGCCGCACTGGAGTTTCCCCTGCCACCACCCGGTGAGGACATCATCGGCCAGGTACAGGTGATCAAGGCCAAGTACGAAGACACTTTTGCCGATCTGGGCACCACCTACGATCTGGGTTATTCGGAGATGGTCGCGGCCAACCCGGGCGTCGATGCCTGGTTGCCGGGTGCCGGTACCGAAGTGGTTTTGCCGACCCGCTTCATCCTGCCGCCGGGGCCGCGTGAAGGCATCGTGATCAACCTGGCCGAATACCGTCTCTACTACTACCCGAAGGGCCGGAACGTGGTGTACACCTTCCCATTGGGAATTGGTCGTGAGGGCTGGGGTTCGCCGATTGCCCACACCTCGATCACTGCCAAGACTCCGAACCCGACCTGGACGCCGCCTGCCTCGATCAAGGCCGAGCACGCCGCCGATGGCGATCCGTTGCCGAACGTGGTGCCCGCCGGTCCCGACAACCCGCTGGGCCCGTTCAAGTTCACCCTGGGGACTCCAGGCTACCTGATCCACGGTTCGAACAAGAAGTTCGGCATCGGCATGCGCACCAGCCACGGTTGCTTCCGCATGTTCAACAACAACGTGCTGGAAATGGCCAGCATGGTGCCGGTGGGTACGTCGGTGCGGATCATCAACGATGCTTACAAGTTCGGTCGCAGTGGCGGCAAGGTCTATCTGGAAGCGCACACGCCGATTGATGACAAGGGCAACCCGTCGGTAGTCGACAAGCACACCGCTGTGATCAATGCGATGCTCAAGCGCGAAGACATCACCAACAATCTGCGCATGAACTGGGATGTGGTGCGTGATGTGGTGGCGGCCGAAGATGGCCTGCCAACTGAAATCGGCACGCCGAACACTTCGGCGCCGATGGTCTCCAGCGCACCGATCGACCTCCAGCAATAAGCTGTAAGACAGAACCCGCCGAGGCTATTGCATCGGCGGGTTTTTTGTCGCCCGTAGAAAACAGCGGGCACAAAAAAGCCGACCCAAAAAATGGGTCGGCTCGATAACAATCCCGGAGGATTATTACTTGCGGCTAGCTTTGTCCAGCATGCGCAGAGCACGCTCGTTAGCTTCGTCGGCGGTCTGTTGTGCTTTTTGAGCAGCAGCCAGAGCTTCATCAGCTTTACGGTAAGCTTCATCTGCACGAGCCTGGGCGCGAGCAGCTGCGTCTTCAGTAGCGGTCAGACGTGCTTCGGTTTCTTTCGATGCGCTGCTGCAACCGGTAGCCAGAACTGCGGCCAGAGCCAGAGCAGAGAATTTCAGAACGTTGTTCATCGTGTTCCCCTTCAAGGACTTTCAATTAAGTGGCTGTCTCCTCCGATTGAGGAAATAGCCGGCGTACATACTACCCATTACTTGTAGTAAGTAAACTGACGTAAGGCAAGAAGCAAAAAAAATTGTAGGCGTTGATTCTTTTTCGAGCAACTTTTAACTGCGCTGTATAAAAAATATCCAGCTGTAAGCCGCGAGATGAGCGAGTTAATGAGAAAAAGTTCCCGGTGCCGTGCGCTGTTTTGCAGGTAGTGGCCAAAGTCTGTCTATATGGATTCGTCCACACTTTTGTTGCGAATTTGCGCAGCGCCTCGCATATCTTTGTCCATGTTGAGGTGACTTTAAAACAGGCGGCTCGTCTTAAGTCTCAACATCCGGCGATGTTCAGCCTTTCGGCTCGGGAAGATCGTCTCCCGAACCGGCCCTGAGTCCACCGGAACTGCCCCGTCAATTCGCACGATGACGAGCGTACCTTGAGCATTTTCGCCAATGGTGCCTACTATTTGATACGTGCTCGGGTTGCGCGAGATCGGTGCAGTTCTTCTCGGTGTCCATCAGGCACGGGGTGGCGTAGATGTTCCTTCGCCGGGAAAACATCGGTAAGGTAGGGGTCAGAATTCGAGACCCGCGAGGAGTAGTGATGAGCGAGGCGTTGTCCATCCACCATGACCAGGCTGGTCATCAGTTCGAGACCAATGTGGACGGTCATCGTGCCTACCTGACCTACATGGATCTGGGGAAACAGACCCTGGATATCTACCGCACCTTCGTGCCCAACGCGCTGCGTGGCCGAGGCATTGCGGCAGCCCTGACCGAGCGGGCGCTGCAATACGCCGATGAAATGGGTTACACGGTCATTCCTTCGTGCTCCTACGTGGAGCGCTACATGGAGCGTCATCAGCGGCGCACCGCCAAGATCTGACTGACCTCACCGCACACACAAAAACGCCGGGCAATGCCCGGCGTTTTTTATGCCTGCGAAACGGCTGTCAGCCGCGCTGACGTTTCGGCAGTACATCCTTGAGCTTGGCGTGCATGCTGCGCAAGGTGTTTTCGGTAGCGGACCAGTCGATGCAGGCATCAGTGATCGACACGCCATATTGCAGGTCGGCGAGGTCTTTCGGGATCGCCTGGCAGCCCCAGTTCAGATGACTCTCGACCATCAGGCCGATGATCGACTGATTGCCTTCGAGGATCTGGTTGGCGACGTTCTCCATCACCAGCGGTTGCAGGGCCGGATCCTTGTTGGAGTTGGCGTGGCTGCAATCGACCATGATGTTCGGCTTGATCTTCGCCTTGTTCAGCGCCTGCTCACACAGGGCGACGCTCACCGAATCGTAGTTCGGCTTACCGTTGCCGCCGCGCAGCACCACGTGGCCGTAGGCGTTGCCCTTGGTGGTGACGATCGACACGCCACCTTCCTGGTTGATGCCCAGGAAACGGTGCGGGCTGGAGACCGACTGCAAGGCGTTGATCGCCACGGTCAGGCCGCCGTCGGTGCCGTTCTTGAAGCCGACCGCCGAGGACAGGCCGGAAGCCATCTCGCGGTGGGTCTGGGATTCGGTAGTCCGTGCGCCGATGGCCGACCAGCTGATCAGGTCCTGCAGATACTGCGGGGAGATCGGGTCGAGGGCTTCGGTCGCGGTCGGCAGGCCTTTCTCGGCCAGGTCCAGCAGAAGCTGGCGACCGATGTGCAGACCGTCCTGGATCTTGAACGAGTCATCCAGGTACGGGTCGTTGATCAGGCCTTTCCAGCCGACGGTGGTCCGTGGCTTCTCGAAATACACGCGCATGACCAGATACAGGGTGTCCGAGACTTCTGCCGCCAGCACCTTCAGGCGATCGGCATATTCGTGGGCAGCCTTGATGTCGTGGATCGAGCAGGGGCCGATCACCACGAACAGACGATGGTCGGTACCATCGAGAATGTTGCGGATGACTTCGCGACCCTTGGTGACGGTGCGCAGGGCCGCGTCGCTCAGAGGGATATCACGCTTGAGCTGATCGGGAGTGATCAGGGTCTCGTTGGAAGCGACGTTCAGGTCGTTGATCGGTAAATCAGCCATCGTTTACTCGTCAGGTCACGGGTGCCGGCCGCCAGCGATCCCCGCGCGGCGGAGCACAGCGGATTTAAGCGCGTCGGGGAGCCGAACCTTATCGCGTTAGGCGCCTGCTAGACAATGGGCAAGTCACTGTTCAGTCCAGCACAGGCTGCGCGAAAGCCTTGCGAACGGTGTCGTGGGAGAACTCGTCGGCGTGTTGTTCGACCCATTGCAGGGCCAGGGCCTGAATATCCTGGAGGTCTTCGTGGGCGTAGTTGAGTCGGCAATAGCGTTCGATCTGACACACCTGCTCACCCATTCGGGCGCTGAACAGCGTCTGTTCGTCGGTGAAGGCGATGCCCACCAGATAGCCTTTTTTACGTCGCAGGCACCAGGCCACGTAGCCCGGATAACAGATGTCGGCGTTGAGGGTGGGCATGCGCACTTGCAATGCGGTGCCATGGCGCCAGGCACGGTGGTAATTGCAAGCGATGCCGCCGAGGCTGATAGTGTGCAGCCGTTGACGCGAAATACACTCCGGTGTGAGCAAGGTCAACTCAACGGGTACTTCATCCGGATGAGGAATAAACCGTCCCATGAGCACAGACTCCCTGTGTCGGCCATTTGACATTGTTTCCCCCAGTATAGTGGTCGAATCGCAGCTGACCGATTTCGACGCCGACCAGCGGCTGCTGACGATGAGCGGCGTTTCGCTGGTGATTTTCACCAGCGTCGGCTGCGCCAGTTGCCGCTATGCCCGCGAAGTGTTGCCGGGGCTCGATCTGGTCGTCGATCGCGTGTGCTGGATCGATGCCGGTGACAACGGCGGACTGGTCGAGCGTTATCAGGTCTTTCATTTGCCGGCGCTGTTTGTGGTGCGCGACGGCGAGTTCTTTGGGGCGGTACACACGCGCCTGAATGCCGATGAGCTGAACGCAGCCGTGGCGCAGGCGCTGGGTCGAATTGCAGAGGAGTTGCCGTAATGGGAGCAGTGAACAAACCGGTGGTGGGGATCATTGGCACCGGCGCCATCGGCGGGTTTTACGGGGTGATGCTCGCCCGGGCCGGGTTCGATGTGCACTTTCTGTTGCGCAGTGAATTTTCCGCAGTCGCCGAACGCGGCTTGCAGGTGGACAGTGCCGTGCATGGTGCGTTGACGCTGAGCCCGGTGCAGGCCTATTCGTCGGCTGAAGACATGCCGCCCTGCGACTGGCTGCTGGTCGGCGCCAAGACCACCAGCAATGCCGGGCTGGCGCCGTCGATCATTCAGGCGGCGAAACCCGGCGCGAAAGTGCTGGTATTGCAAAACGGCCTCGACGTCGAAGACAGCTTGCGGGCATTGCTGCCCGACTCCCTGCATTTGCTGGGCGGCTTGTGCCTGATCTGCGTCCACCGCGAAGGGCCGGGCCAGGTCACCCACCAGGCGCTGGGGGCGGTGAACGTCGGCTATCACAGCGGCCCGGCAGCGGATGACGCGGCGCGCATGGCAATCGTCGAGGAGGGCGCCGGTCTGTTTAGGGCCGCCGGTCTCGATTCCCAGGCGATGCCGAACCTGCATCAGGCGCGCTGGCAGAAACTGGTGTGGAACATTCCCTATAACGGGCTTTCGGTATTGCTCGGCGCCGGCACCACGCCGTTGATGGCCGACAATGACAGTCGCGCATTGATTCAGGCACTGATGGCTGAAGTGGTGCAGGGCGCCAAGGCCTGCGGCCACGACATGCCGCCCGGTTACGCCGAATACCTGTTCATGATGACCGAGAAAATGCCCGACTATTGGCCGAGCATGTATCACGATTTCCTGCACAAGCGACCGCTGGAGCTGGAGGCGATCTACGCTAGTCCTTTGGCGGCGGCAAAAGCGGCAGGCTGCGAGTTGCCGCGTATCGAATCGTTGTATCGCACATTGAGCTTTATCGACCGGCGCAACGTTTAAACCGGTCGCATTGGGGGAAAGGCATGGCCAAGAACATCGATGACAAACTGGTGCTGGCGATCTCGTCCCGTGCCCTGTTCGACCTCAGTGAGAGTCACAAGGTCTACCTGTCGAGCGGCGTCGAAGCCTATCGGCAATATCAGATCGAACACGAAGACGAAATCCTCGCGCCGGGTGATGCCTTTCCGCTGGTGGAAAAACTACTCAATCTCAACAGTCGCCTCGGCCGCGCCCGGGTCGAGGTGATTCTGGTGTCGCGCAACAGCGCCGACACCGGCCTGCGCGTTTTCAACTCCATTGGTCACTACGGCCTGGCGATCTCCCGTGCGGCGTTCGTTGGCGGGCGCAGTCCTTATCCGTACCTGAAGGCTTTCGGTTGCGACCTGTTTCTCTCCACCCATGCCGAAGACGTACGCGCCGCGCTGGATGCCGGTTTCGCGGCGGCGACCATTCTGTCCGGCGGCGCCAGTCGTGCGGCCAGCGACGAATTGCGCATCGCCTTCGACGGTGATGCGGTGCTGTTTTCCGACGAGTCGGAGCGCGTCTATCAATCCGGTGGCCTCGAAGCCTTCCAGGCCAAGGAGCGTGAATCCGCTCGCGAACCGTTGCGCGGCGGGCCGTTCAAGGGCTTTCTCGCGGCGCTCAATCTGTTGCAGCGCGAGTTCTCCGATGAGGAGTGCCCGATCCGCACCGCACTGGTCACCGCGCGCTCGGCTCCGGCCCACGAGCGGGTGATCCGTACCTTGCGCGAGTGGGACATTCGTCTGGACGAGTCGCTGTTCCTCGGCGGCCTGACCAAATCGGCGTTCCTCGAAGCCTTCGCCGCCGACGTGTTTTTCGACGATCAGGCCGGCCACTGCGAGCTGGCCCGGGAAGTCGTGGCGACCGGTCACGTGCCTCATGGCATCAGCAACGAACCGGCGGTCTAAAGCCCTCGTGGTTCAAGACGTTGCGTCGCACGTCGTACTCGCCAAGGCACTGCTAAGCTGAATCAAATCTCCGCCATGTTGGCACGCGAGGAGGTCATATGATTCGTTCGATGCTGTATGCCACTGACCTCGGTCTGTACGCACCGTTAGTGATGCAGCATGCCCTGGCGATGGCGCGAACGTTCAATGCCGATCTGTACGTGGTGCACGCGGTGGAGCCCATGGGGCTGTTTGCCGAATCGGTGTTGCAGAGCTATCTCGACGAACAGGCATTGAACGAATTTCACAGTCAGGGTCTGAAAACGGTCATTGCCAATATCGAGCAGCGGGTGCTCGACAGTTTTCGCGAAGAACTGGGGGACGAGGGCGAGCAGGACCTGCAGCGGATACGCGCAGTACGGGTGCTGCAGGGCGATCCGTCACAGGTGATTCTCGATCAGGTGCAGAAACTCTCTGTCGATTTGCTGATCGTAGGAAGTCACAGCCACGGGGTCGGGGCGGAAACACCTTTGGGGCGAACGGCGGCCCGGCTGCTGCAATTGTCCAAGGTGCCGGTTTATCTGGTGCCGCTGGTGGAGCGTCGGCGTCGAGAGGATCGCTGAAGCAGGAATAATGGCACTTTGATAAAAAAGTTCTAGATTTATTCTTCAAACCATTAATATAGTTATATACCGTCGCTGATGCCCGTGGCGTCTACCTGCTTTGAGGGATTCATATGAAGCTTCAACAACTGCGCTACATCTGGGAAGTGGCGCACCACGACCTCAACGTTTCCGCTACAGCCCAAAGCCTCTACACCTCGCAACCGGGCATCAGTAAACAAATCCGTCTGCTGGAAGACGAACTGGGCGTCGAAGTGTTCGCCCGCAGCGGCAAGCACCTGACCCGTGTCACGCCGGCCGGCGAGCGCATCATCACCACTGCCGGTGAAATTCTGCGCAAGGTCGAAAGCATCAAGCAGATCGCCCAGGAATTCTCCAACGAGAAGAAGGGCACCCTGTCGATCGCCACCACTCACACCCAGGCACGCTATGCGCTGCCGCCGGTGATCAGCAATTTCATCAAGCAATACCCGGACGTGGCGCTGCACATGCACCAGGGCTCGCCGATGCAGATCGCAGAGATGGCCGCTGACGGCACCGTCGATTTCGCCATTGCCACCGAAGCGCTGGAGCTGTTCGGCGATCTGGTGATGATGCCGTGCTATCGCTGGAACCGTTGCGTGGTCGTGCCTCAGGGCCACCCGCTGACCAAACTGCCGAAGCTGACCCTCGAAGCGCTGGCCGAATACCCGATCGTGACTTACGTGTTCGGTTTCACCGGCCGTTCGAAACTTGACGAAGCCTTCAGCCATCGCGGCCTGACGCCGAAAGTGGTTTTCACTGCTGCCGACGCCGACGTGATCAAAACCTACGTACGTCTGGGCCTGGGTGTTGGCATCGTGGCGAAAATGGCGGTCGACACCAAACTGGATAACGATCTGGTGGTGCTCGATGCCAGCGAACTGTTCGAGTCCAGCGTGACCAAGATCGGTTTCCGTCGCGGCACCTTCCTGCGCGGCTTCATGTGCGACTTCATCGAGAAGTTCGCGCCGCACCTGACCCGCGAAGTCATGGCCAAGGCCATTCAGTGCCACAACAAGCAGGAACTGGAAGAGCTTTTCGATGGTGTCGAACTGCCCGTCCACTAAGTCCCCGTCTACAGCACCTCGGTGACAGCAAACTGTTGCCGGGTGCCTGCTACCAGAATCTCCACCTCGTCACCCTCGAACTTGCCCAGCAGGCTTTTGCCCAGCGGCGAGCGCGGGGTGATGACGGTAATCGGCTGACCCACCACATCGACTTTCAGACCCGCCGCATCCGGCGCCAGAAACAGCCATTGCTCGCGACCCTTTTCGTCTTCCAGACCGAGCAGGGCGCCGATCTCAATCCCGCGTTGATCGTCATACGCGCGCAGCGTCAGGTTCTGGCACAGCGCCAGTGACTGACGAATTTCCTCGACCCGTTTCGCCTGGCCCGCCGCCAGATACGACGCCTCGAGGCCCAGAGTGTCGTACTTGTTTTCGGCGATGTTCTCTTCGTGGGTCGCGGTTTCGTAGGCGGTTTGCGCCGCGCGCTCGGCGATGTCGAGATCGACGCGCAGCTTGTCGAGAATCAGTTGGTGAACCGTCTGTTTATTCATGATCAATCGCAGAATTGCAGGACGTTGGCGCGGCTCTTTTCGCTGGGGGCCGTCTGATCCTGTTGCAGCCAGAACTGGCATTTGGGGTTCGACAGATTACGTGTGCTGCCACGGGCCTGGTCCAGGCGTGCCTGCTGTTCGTTCTTGCGCAGGTTTTCTTCGTACTGTTCGAACAGGCGGTTTTGTGGCTCAGGTTCTGGCTGCGGCTGGGCGGCTACCGGAGGCTTGCTCAGTTGTTGCACCGCTTCCGCCACCGGCTGCAATTGACGGCTGAACAACAGCGAGGCGAGCCAGCAAGTCAGTGCAATGGCCAGGAAACCCAGCCACAGACCCAGGGCAATGCTGCCAGTCAATTGCAGCGCGCTAAGCTGAACAGGTAACGGGCGACGCGGGTTGGGACGATAGGGCATGGCTGCCTCCTGGCGGATGTATGCGGGCGAGCAGCGATTGTCGCACGAAGATTAATTGCCGTCGGCTCTTCTGCGCGAAGACATTTATGCGGACAATCGGCGCTTTTGCCAACGGGAGCCTTGAATGCCGCCACTGAACACCCGCTGGGACATTTTTTGTACGGTCGTCGATAACTACGGCGACATCGGCGTGACCTGGCGTCTGGCCCGGCAACTGGTCAGCGAGCAGGCAATGACGGTGCGATTGTGGGTCGATGACCTGCGCGCTTTCGAACGCATTTGCCCGGAAATCGACATCGGCCTCGATCAGCAATGGCAGCAGGGCGTCGAAGTCCGGCACTGGCCGGCTGAGTGGCAGGAATCAGCAGCGGCCGACGTGGTGATCGCGGCTTTTGCCTGCCAGTTGCCGAGCATTTACATGGACGCCATGGCCGCACGGGAACAGTCGCCGTTGTGGATGAACCTCGACTATCTCAGCGCTGAAGACTGGGTGACTGGCTGCCACGGTCTGCCGTCGGTGAAGTACAAGTCGGTGCAGAAGTACTTTTTCTTTCCGGGATTTCAGCCGGGGACCGGCGGCTTGCTGCGTGAGAGCGGTTTACTGGAGCGGCGTCAGCAGTTTCAACAGAATCCCGAGGCGCAGCGACAATTCCTGCACGCTCTGGGAATAGCTCCTGCGCCCGGTGCGCAGCTGATTTCGCTGTTTGCCTACGAGAATGCCGGACTCGCCAGTTGGCTGGATGTGCTCGCGGCGGACGCTACGCCTACCCATCTGCTGGTGCCGGAAGGCCGGATTCTCGGCGATGTCGCCCGTTGGCTCGGAGTCGAGTCGCTGGCGGTCGGTGCAATGCACGTTCGTCAGTCGCTGACAGTGCAGGTGCTGCCGTTCGTCCGTCAGGATCAATACGATCAATTGCTCTGGTGTTGCGATTTCAATGCGGTGCGTGGCGAGGACTCGTTTGTTCGGGCGCAGTGGGCGGGGCGGCCGATGCTGTGGCACATCTATCAGCAGGACGAAGACATCCACCTCGACAAGCTCGATGCCTTCCTTACGCTTTACACAAAACGCCTTTCGCCCGCTGCCGCCGAGGCGATGAACGGTCTCTGGCGCGCTTGGAGTGCCGGCCAGCCTATCGGCGACCACTGGCTTGAGGCCCGTAAACACTGGCCCGAACTGCAGGAAAATTCCCGCGCGTGGTGTCTGGAACAAGCCTTGCAGGCCGATCTTGCGACGGCGCTGGTACAGTTTTACCGAAATTGGATATGATACGCGGCCTAGATTTTTGTAAATCCCATCCAAATTCGGATATTCGCAATGAAAACTGGTAAAGAACTCAAACCCGGTACCGTGATCCGTATCGACAACGATCCTTGGCTGGTTCAGAAAGCTGAATTCACCAAGTCGGGCCGTAACAGCGCGATCATGAAGACCAAGCTGAAGAACCTGCTGACCGGTTACAAGACCGAAACCGTTTACGGTGCGGACGACAAGCTGGACGACGTGATCCTGGACCGCAAAGAAGCGACCCTGTCCTTCATCAGCGGTGACTCCTACACGTTCATGGACACCACCGACTACACCATGTACGAGCTGAACGCCGAAGACATCGAAAGCGTTCTGCCATTCGTGGAAGAAGGCATGACCGACGTTTGCGAAGCCGTATTCTTCGAAGGCCGTCTGGTTTCCGTAGAGCTGCCGACCACCATCGTGCGTCAGGTTGACTACACCGAAGGTTCCGCTCGCGGCGACACTTCCGGCAAGGTGATGAAGCCTGCCAAACTGAAGAACGGTACCGAGCTGTCGGTTGCTGACTTCATCGAAATCGGCGACATGATCGAGATCGATACCCGCGAAGGCGGTTCCTACAAAGGCCGTGCCAAATAAGCACTGCTTTTTGCGGAAAGAAAAAGCCCGACCATTGAGTCGGGCTTTTTTATGCCTGATGAAAATTACTTCTTCAGGTGCTGCTTCAGTTCTTCCGAGGCCTGCAGCATCGCCGAGCGCACCGCCGGCACCTGGCTGACCACGTTGAGCAAACCGTAGTCGTGGATCATGCCGTTGTAGCGCACCGAGGTCACCGGCACGCCGGCTTCGTCGAGTTTGCGGGCGTAGGCTTCACCCTCGTCACGCAGCACATCGGCCCCCGCAGTCTGGACCAGCGCAGGCGGCAGACCTTTCAACTGCGCAGTGGTGGCCCGCAACGGTGAGGCGTAGATCTCGTTTCGCTGGTTGGCGTCAGTGGTGTAGTTGTCCCAGAACCACTTCATCATGTTGCGAGTGAGGAAGTGCCCCTCGGCGTACTGGTTATACGAACCGGTATCGAAATTGGCATCGGTCACCGGCCACAGCAGCACCTGGAATTTGATCGCTGGCGTGCCTTTGTCTTTGGCCATCAGGGCCACGACTGCCGCCATGTTGCCGCCGACGCTGTTGCCCGCCACCGCCAGACGCTTGCCGTCGACGTTGATTTCTTTGCCGTGTTCGGCCACCCATTTGGTAGCGGCATAAGCCTGGTTGATCGCCACCGGGTAATGCGCTTCCGGCGAAGGGGTGTAGTTGACGAACACCGCCGCCGCCCCCGAGCCGACCACCAGATCCCGCACCAGACGTTCGTGGGTCGGGAAATCTCCCAGCACCCAGCCGCCGCCGTGGAAGAACATGAACACCGGCAGCTCGCCCTTGACCCCGGCCGGCCGGACGATGGTCAGGCTCAACGGTTGGCCATCGACCTGGATGGTTTTCTCGCTGACGTCCGCTTTGGGCAGCGTCAGTTTGACCCCGGACTGCGCGCCCGTCAGCACGGCGCGGGCATCCTTGGGCGTCATTTGCTCCATCGGTTTGCCGGTGCCGGCATTCAGCACATCAAGGAACGCCTGGGTGTTGTGTTCAACCTCCCCGGCGAATGCGCTGTGGATGGACAGGGCGAGAAGAGTACCGGTCAAGACTTTGCTGAAAGTGTTCATGTTCATTTCCTGTACGGGCCTGAGTGTCAGTGATTACACGGTGACGTGCAGACGCACATCGACGTTGCCGCGAGTGGCGTTGGAGTACGGGCAGACCTGGTGAGCCGCGTCGACCAGGCTTTGTGCGTCAGCCTGTTCCAGGCCCGGCAGACTGATGTGCAGGTCGATGTCCAGACCGAAACCGCCAGGGATCTGGCCGATGCCGACGTGAGCGGTGATCGAGGCGTCGTCCGGGATTTTGCGTTTGGTCTGACTGGCGACGAATTTCAGGGCGCCGATGAAGCAGGCCGAGTAGCCGGCGGCGAACAGTTGCTCAGGGTTGGTGGCTGCGCCGCCGGCACCGCCGAGTTCTTTCGGGGTGGCCAGTTTGACGTCGAGGACGTTGTCACTGGAGATTGCACGACCGTCACGGCCGCCAGTGGAAGTTGCGATTGCGGTGTAGAGAGTTTGCATGATGTGAGCCTCATAAAGTGTGGTTTGTTGCGCTAATTGTTTGCGCGCTAACTAGGTGCGAAGTAAATGTACTGCGCGAATATTTAGTGCGCAAGATAAATTTTTGAAGAAAGCAGGAATTCGCGCTTGGATTGGGAGTGGCGTGATCTCAAGCTTTTGATATTGAAGGATTTTTTGAATGTAAAACGAGATGAAAAATTTTTCGGTGATAAGCGGGGAAGGGGCGATGCGCCTGCAGGCGCAAGGCTGCGCCCACAGGAAAAGGGGGAGTTTTAAGTGAGGCTATCCTGCAAATGACCACGCAAGGCCTGCAACTCGGCTTGCAGGTTTTGCAGGCGCTCCAGCGTGAAGCCACTGGCCCCCAGGATGCATTGTGGAACGGTCCGGGCCCTGTCTTTCAAGGCGCGTCCCTGGGCAGTCAGTTCAACGATCACCACACGCTCATCCTCACGACTGCGGGTCCGGCTGAGCAAACCTTCACCTTCCAGCCGCTTGAGCAACGGGGTCAGCGAGCCCGGATCGGTCAGCAGGCGCGTGCTGATTTCTCCGACGGTCAAACCATCCTTCTCCCACAGCACCATCATCGCCAGGTATTGCGGATACGTCAGGCCAAGCGCTTGCAACAGCGGCTTGTAGACCTTGGTCATCATCAGCGAAGTGGAATGCAGGGCGAAGCAGGCCTGATTGTCGAGCAGCAGGTCTTCGCAGTGATCGGAGGTGTTGCGGTCGGTGGTCATGTCAGTGCCTTGAACGGTGATGCAGATGAATCTAGCGCTCGAATCTTTAATGCGCCAGACAATTGTGCCCGGTGGCGAATCGGTCAGTGCCGGCCCAGCTCACGTTGCAGGGCCAGATCCCACGGCGGCACGGGGCTGAACCGGGTTTTGAGGTATTCCAGCAGCAGGCGGCTGCGGGAGCTGGCCTGTTGCTCCAGTCGCAGCGCATAGATGCCGGTGCTTTCCGGTTTTGGCAGGCCGTTTTCACAGAACAGCGGCAGCAACTCGCCGCGCAACAGGTATTCGCTGGCCAGCCAGGTCGGTAGATGCGCGATCCCGAGTCCCGCCAGCGCGCCGCACACCAGCGCCTCGGCGTTGTTGGCGCTCATGCGCACCCGCGCCGGGCGGTGCAGTTGCATCTGCCCGTTCTGTTCGAAGCGCCAGGCGAAGGGCGGGGCGAGGCCGTCCCAGTCGAGGCCGTCGTGTTCGCTCAATTGCGCGGGTTCGCTCGGCACACCGCGGCGCTTGAGATAGTCGGGGCTCGCGCAGGCGATGCGGACCATGCTCGCCAACGGTGTGGCCACCAACCGGGTGTCAGCCATTTGCCCGGCGCGCAGCACCAGATCGACCTTGCCCAGGTTTGAACCGTCCATGTCGACGAAGCTGTCGATCAGATGCAGTTGCACATCCAGCCCCGAGTACAGCACCAGAAAATCGGCAATCACCGGCGCCAGATGCCGACGCCCGAACGCTGCTGGCGCATCCACCCGAATCAGTCCCTCCGGCGCGCTGCTCAGGGACACCGCTTCAGCCCGGGCAAGTTGCAACTCCGCCACAATCCGCCGCGCCCGTTCGGCAAACGCCAGACCTGCCGGCGTGGCGCGCACCGCGTGAGTGCTGCGGATGAACAACTGGCTGCCGACCGCGCTTTCCAGACTGTCGATACGCCGGGCAACGGCGGAGGGCGTCAGCGGATGCCGGCGCGAAGCCGCAGAAAAGCTGCCGCTCTCGAGTACATCGAGAAACAGCCCCAGTTGTTCGGTCAATTGATTGGGATTCATGAATCAGCTCAGTGCCTATGCGGATTTAGCACAGCCATTGTGCGTTGCTGTGCGTTTCCGTGCCAGCGCCGACTGCGTAGGATGAGTCGACTGACGTTTGAGGAATTCTGCTGTGATCGAGTTTTTGCTGTACCTGTTGTTTGGCGCCGCCCTTGGCACTCTGGGTGGGATTTTCGGCATCGGCGGCGGCTTGATCGCCATTCCGCTGCTGGGCGTGTGGTTTGGGCTCGATCAGCAGATCGCCCAAGGCACGGCGCTGGTGATGGTGGTGCCGAACGTGATGCTGGCGCTGTGGCGTTATCACCAGCGTAACCGCATCGAACTCCGGCATGCGTTGCCGCTGGCGGTGATGGGATTCTGTTTCGCGTGGATCGGCTCGATCTGGGCCGTGGGCATCGACGCGCAGACCATGCGCATCGGGTTTGTCGCGTTCCTTGTGGTGCTGTCGGCTTACAACCTGGTGCGCATGTTTGGTGCGCGTCCGGCGGCCACCTCCGAGATGCGTTATTCATGGCCGTGGCTGGGCGTGCTCGGCGCGGCGTCAGGCGCCATGGGTGGTTTGTTTGGTGTCGGCGGGGCGGTGGTGGCGACGCCGGTGCTGACCAGTCTGTTCGGCACTACTCAAGTGGTCGCTCAGGGGCTTTCGCTGGCGCTGGCACTGCCGAGCACCGGCGTCACGCTGGTGACGTACGCGGTGCACCACGAAGTGGACTGGATGATCGGCCTGCCGCTGGCCATCGGCGGTCTGGCCAGCATCAGCTGGGGCGTGAAAGTGGCCCACGCGATGCCGGAAAAACTCCTGCGCGGGCTGTTTTGCGGGTTTCTGGTGCTGTGTGCGGTGATGCTCGCCTTTAAAGTTTGAAGCCTTCAACGATGTGCTCGGCCAGGCATTCGGTGATCGGCGAGGGGTTGTTGAGGTTGCGGATCAGCATGATGCTGGCCTCGGGCAGCAGCGGCAGATTTTCGGCATCTCCAAGAATCCGCATGTCGGGGGTAATCAGGCTTTCCAGTTGCGCGGTGATCGCCAGACCTGCGCTCACCACCGCCATCAATGCCGACAGGCTGGTGCTGTTGTAAGCAATCCGGTATTCGCGGCCCATCGCATCCAGTGCATTGCACGCCCACAGGCGGCAGAAGCAATCACTGTTGAACATCGCCAGTGGTAGCGGCGTCTGCTCGTGGGCGCTGAAATTCTGCGCCTCGGCCCACACGAAGCGCTCCTTGCGCAGCAACTGGCCAATCTCGTTGCCCGGCTCGCGGGTGACGATCGACAGATCCAAGTCGGTGCGCTGCAGCAATTGTTTGGTCGACTCGCAATGCACTTCGATCTGGATCAGCGGATAGAACTGCGCAAAACGCGACAGAATCCCCGGCAGAAAGCGCATCACGTAATCGTCCGGCGTGCCGATCCGCACTGTGCCGACCATGTGTGGCTCGCGCAGGGTGTTGAACACTTCGCTGTGCAGTTTCAGGATGCGCCGCGCATAGCCAAGCAACACCTGGCCTTCAGCGGTCAGGCGCACCTGACGCCCGTCGCGCTCGAACAACTGCCGCTGCAATACGTCCTCTTCCAGACGCTTCATCTGCATGCTCACGGCCGATTGGGTGCGGTTGACCATTTCGCCGGCGCGGGTAAAACCGCCCTGATCGGCAATTGCGACAAAGGTGCGCAGGACATCGGTATCGATACTGGGATATGCCGACAATTGATGAATCTCCGTGATGCATGCCATCAGAAACATTCGTTGGATTGATCGTAGCTGTGGCGGGAGACTTGAGCCATCCCAAAAAGGAGGCAACACGATGAAAGGTCAAAGAGAGTACGCAGGCGAAGAAAAATTTTCCGGCCATATCGTTTCCGATCTGTTGCACAAGTTTAGCCGGTGGTACGAATTGCACCGTGAGCGCGAGCTGCTCGCCAGCCTGAGCGACGAAGCGCTCAAGGACATCGGGGTCAGCCGTGCCGATGTCGAACATGAGTCGGTGCGGCCGTTCTGGGACGATCCGATGCATAAATGATGAGGCCATTGCTACACAAACCACTTTCAGGTGAGGTAGGTTGCGAGCAGACATGGAGGTACACATGCCCGCGACATTGTCCTTTTCCCTTAAACAGGCTCGACGTCTGGCACTGGCTGCCCAAGGGTTTCACGGGCGCCAGCCGCCGGCTGTCAAGGCCATGCACCTCAACCGGCTGATCGAACGCCTCGGTCTGTTGCAGATCGACTCCGTCAACGCCGTGGTGCGCTCGCACTACCTGCCGCTGTTTTCCCGTCTTGGTTCCTACTCTGCTGACTTGCTCGACCAGGCTGCCTGGAGTTCGGGGCGACGTCGTTCGCTGTTCGAATACTGGGGCCATGAGGCGTCGTTGCTGCCGCTGTCGATGTACCCGCTGATGGGCTGGCGCATGCAGCGGGCCAGGCGCGGTGAAGACATCTATCAACAACTGGCGCGGTTCGGCCGCGAGCAGCAGGACACCATTCGCCGGGTACTGGCGTCGGTCGAGGAGCAGGGTGCACTGGGCGCCGGCAGTCTGTCGACCCGCGAGGAAAAGGCCGGGCCGTGGTGGGACTGGAGCGCGGAAAAGCACGCACTGGAATGGCTGTTTGCCGCTGGCGAAGTCACCGTCGCCGGACGCCGTGGTTTCGAGCGATTGTATGACTTGCCGGAACGGGTGATTCCGGCTTCCGTGCTGCAACAGCCATTGCCCGATGAGGCTGAGTCGCAGCGCGGTTTGCTGCTGCATGCAGCGCAGGCGCTCGGTGTCGGCACGGAAAAAGACCTGCGTGATTACTTCCGACTGAATCCTTCCGATGCCCGCCCGCGTCTGGCTGAACTGGTCGAGGACGGGCAGCTGCTGACTTGCGAAGTCGCCGGATGGCGGCAGATCGCTTATTGCCTGCCCGAGCCGAAAATCCCTCGAAAAGTCGAAGCCAGCGCGCTGCTGTCACCTTTCGATTCACTGATCTGGGAGCGCAGCCGGACCGAGCGGCTGTTCGATTTTCGCTATCGGCTGGAGATCTACACGCCGCAGGACAAACGTGTCTACGGCTATTACGTGCTGCCGTTCCTGCACAACGAACGGATCGCTGCGCGAGTTGACCTGCGCGCCGAACGGGCGGCGGGGCGGTTGGCTGTGCACGCGGTGCACGAGGAAGAAACGGGGCTGGACGAGGCAGGGATGCTGGCCCTGGCGCTGAACCTGCGGCGCATGGCGGACTGGTTGGGGCTCGCGCGGGTGCAGCTCAATTGTCAGCGGGAAAGTGCCGGGCGGCTCCGGATGGCGCTGGCTCAAATTGACTGAGCCAGCGCCCTCGCGATTTAGCGTTTGACCTGTTTCAGCGTTTCTGCGATCAAGAACGCCAGTTCCAGCGACTGATCGGCATTCATCCGCGGATCGCAGTGGGTGTGATAGCGATCCGACAAACCATCTTCAGTGATCGGCCGCGCGCCACCGATGCACTCGGTGACGTTCTGCCCGGTCATCTCGATGTGGATGCCGCCGGCGTAGCTGCCTTCCGCTTCATGAACCTGGAAGAACTGCTTCACCTCACCAAGAATCTGCGCGAAGTCGCGAGTCTTGTAACCGCTGCTGGCCTTGATGGTGTTGCCGTGCATCGGGTCGGAGCTCCACAGCACCTGCTTGCCTTCACGCTGCACCGCACGGATCAGCGCCGGCAGGTGATCGCCGACCTTGTTCGCGCCCATCCGCGCAATCAGGTTCAGACGGCCAGGATCGTTGTCCGGGTTGAGCACGTCGATCAGGCGGATCAGGTCGTCGGGATTCATGCTCGGGCCGACTTTCACTCCGATCGGGTTGTTCACCCCGCGCAGGAATTCGACGTGGGCGCCGTCGAGCTGACGGGTGCGGTCGCCGATCCACAGCATATGCGCCGAGCAATCGTAGTAATCGTTGGTCAGGCTGTCGCGGCGTACGAAGGCTTCTTCGTAGTTCAGCAGCAGCGCTTCGTGGGCGGTGAAGAAACTGGTCTCGCGCAGTTGCGGCGAGCTGTCCATGCCGCAGGCGCGCATGAAGGCCAGGGTTTCATCGATGCGGTCGGCGAGGTGGCTGTACTTCTCCGCCAGCGCCGAGTTGGCGATGAAATCGAGGTTCCACTTGTGCACCTGATGCAGGTCGGCAAAACCGCCCTGGGCGAAGGCGCGCAGCAGGTTGAGGGTGGCGGTGGACTGGTGATAGGACTGCAGCAGACGCTCCGGGTCCGGTACGCGGCTGGCGGCGTCGAAACCGATGCCGTTGACGATGTCGCCCCGGTAGGCCGGCAGGGTCACGCCGTCGATGGTCTCGTCGTTGGCCGAGCGCGGCTTGGCGAACTGGCCGGCCATGCGCCCGACCTTGACCACCGGGCAACCGGCGGCGAAGGTCATGACGATTGCCATTTGCAGCAGCACTTTGAAGGTGTCGCGAATCTTCGCGGCGGAGAACTCGGCGAAGCTTTCGGCGCAGTCGCCGCCCTGCAGCAGGAACGCCCGGCCCTGGGTGACTTCGGCAAACTGACGGCGCAGCTCGCGCGCTTCGCCGGCAAACACCAGCGGCGGATAGCTGGCCAGCGTCTGCTCGACCTGGCGCAGATGCGCGGCGTCGGGGTATTGGGGTTGTTGCTGGATCGGCAGGGCGCGCCAGCTGTCAGGGCTCCAGGGTTGGCTCATCACGGTCTCTAAGGTTCTACGCACGGACGGCCATGTTAGCAGCAATTAGTGCGTGACCTGCTCCCGCCGCTTCGCCGACAATCGCCGCTTTGCCACGGCACCGCAGCGGTGCCATCGCGTCACCGCGCCCGGTGACCACCAGGAGACGAAATGACTGAGGAGCGCGTCGAGCTGTTGCTCGCCGAGGTACAGGATGAGTTCGGCGTGATTCGCGTGCTGGAAGTGGCCGACTACCGCTTTCTGGAGTTCGGCGATGCGATCGAGCAAAGCTGTGTGTTTACCGCCGACCCGAGCTGGCTGGAGTACGACTACACCCGGGCGATGCTGATCGGCGCGTTGTGCCATGAGCAGCCGGAGAGCGCGCTGTTCCTCGGCCTGGGCGCGGGCACGCTGACCCAGGCCTGCCTCAAGTTCCTGCCGCTGGAAGACGTCGAAGCCATCGAGCTGCGCCCGGACGTGCCGCGTCTGGCCATCGAATACCTCGGGCTGGATGACGATCCACGGCTGTACATCCGCGTCGGCGATGCCCTCGAACTGCTGCCGACCGCTGAACCGGCGGATCTGATCTTCGTCGACCTGTACACCGATGTCGGCCCCGGCGCCGGGCACCTTGCGTGGAATTTCCTCGGGGACTGTCAGAAACGTCTGAATCCCGGTGGCTGGCTGGTGATCAACCAATGGGCCACCGACGACGGCAAACCGTTGGGCGCGGCGCTGTTGCGCGGGCTCTATCACCGGCATTACTGGGAGCTGCCGGTGAAGGAGGGCAATGTGATTCTGATCGTGCCGGCAGATCTCGATCAGGCGCTGGACATGCAGGCGCTGACGGCACGAGCTGAAGCGCTGGCGCCGAAGCTGGGCTACTCGTTGCAGTCGTTGATCAACTGCATCCGTCCGGCAACCTGATCTTCAAAGGCCTTTGAAAATCCCCGGTCTGCGCTCCACCAGCGAGCGCACACCTTCCTTGGCATCTTCGGTGGCCAGCAACTTCTTTACCAGCGGCGGCAAGCTCTTAGCCGCCGCAGTTTCGCCTTCATAGCGTGCCTGACGCGCCGACATCAGCGTCGCCTGCACGCCCAGCGGCGCCTGCCGGGCAATCCGTTCGGCCAGTTCGATGGCGCGCGGCAGCAGATCCTCGCTGGCCATGACCTCTTGCACCAGACCCAGGCGCAACGCATCGTGGGCATCGAATTCGTCGCCGGTCAGCAGCCAGCGCATCGCGTTGCCCCAACCGGCGATCTGATGAAAGCGTAACGTCGCGCCGCCGAACGGAAAGATCCCGCGCTGCACTTCCATCTGCGCGAAGCGGGTGTTGCTCGCGCACAGGTTGATGTCGGCGGCGAGCATCAGCTCGATGCCGATGGTCAGGCAATAACCCTGCGCGGCAACAATCACCGGTTTGCTGACCCGTGGCCCGACGAACACGCCCCATGGATCGCAGCCGCCGGGCGGCACTTGCCAGCCTTGAGCGAGAGCGGAACTGGCATTCACCAGATCAAGCCCGGCGGTGAAATGCTCGCCATGCCCGAACACCACCGCCACCCGTGCGTCGCTGTCGGCCTCGAATTCGCCGTAGGCCAGGGCCAGGTCGTTGAGCAGGTCGAGGTCGAAGGCATTGCGCTTGGCGACGCGGTCCAGACCGATCAAATGCACGTGGCCGTGACGCGCACGGCTCACGCGGCCGGGGCAGGGCTGATTCATGGGTGTTTCCTCGCAGGGGAAGAAAGGGTGCAGCGACCAGATGCCGCACATCGGTGAATCGTTTAAGCGCCATCGCCCGCAGGGCCGGGGTGTTTGAAAAATAGACCTTTGCCCGATTATCCGCAAAACCCCATTACACAGCGGTGACAACTGTATTTCTCCGATAAAAAAAGCTCCCTTTTTGGGCAAATTCCGGTATAGTGCGCGCCGGCCTTTAACCGGGCCGCGTTTAGGTAGCGCAATTCCCCGAAGTCAGCTTCGGCTGCACGTCCGCACTGCGGGCTCTTCCTTGACGATTCTTTTTCATTCATTCGTTTTCGCAAATCCCCGCCGACAAAGCTGCCAGGGCGACTCTTGAGTCTCAACACGGCATGTGCAGCTTTGGAGCATGGGTCTTTGCGGATGCACTTAGAGGCAGACCCATGACCCAGGAAATCGGCGGCTTCGCCGCTCTTGAACTTCATCCCAATATTGTCGCTGCAGTAGTCGCTACCGGCTATGAAGAGCCTTCGGCCATTCAGCAGCAGTCGATCCCGATCATCCTCGCCGGTCACGATATGATTGGTCAGGCGCAAACCGGTACCGGTAAAACCGCTGCCTTTGCCCTGCCTATCCTGCACCGCATCGATCCGTCCAAGCGCGAGCCGCAAGCTCTGATCCTGGCCCCAACTCGTGAGTTGGCGCTACAAGTTGCAACCGCTTTCGAAACCTACGCCAAGCAAATGCCGGGCGTAACTGTTGTGGCTGTCTACGGCGGCGCGCCGATGGGCCCACAATTGAAAGCAATCCGTAATGGCGCACAGATCGTTGTCGCCACTCCGGGCCGTCTGTGCGACCACCTGCGTCGCGACGAAAAAGTGCTGCAGACCGTGAACCACCTGGTTCTCGACGAAGCAGACGAAATGCTCAAACTGGGCTTCATGGACGACCTCGAAGTCATCTTCAAGGCCATGCCGGAAACCCGTCAGACCGTATTGTTCTCGGCGACCCTGCCGCAATCGATCCGTGCCATCGCCGAGCGTCACCTGCGCGATCCAAAGCACGTGAAGATCCAGAGCAAGACCCAGACCGTTACCGCGATCGAACAGGCTCACTTGTTGGTTCACGCTGACCAGAAGACCTCTGCCGTTCTCAGCTTGCTGGAAGTGGAAGATTTCGACGCTCTGATCATGTTCGTGCGCACCAAGCAAGCGACCCTGGATCTGGCCAGCGCCCTCGACGCCAAAGGCTACAAAGCCGCCGCGTTGAACGGCGACATCGCCCAGAACCAGCGTGAGCGCGTGATCGACTCGCTGAAAGATGGCCGTCTGGACATCGTTGTAGCGACCGACGTTGCCGCCCGTGGTCTGGACGTTCCGCGCATCACCCACGTGTTCAACGTGGACATGCCGTACGATCCGGAATCCTACGTGCACCGTATCGGCCGTACCGGCCGCGCCGGTCGCGAAGGCCGCGCGCTGCTGCTGGTGACGCCACGTGAGCGCCGCATGCTGCAGGTAATCGAGCGTGTAACCGGTCAGAAAGTTGCCGAAGTGCGTCTGCCGGACGCCCAGGCCGTTCTTGATGCCCGCATCAAGAAGCTGACCAACAGCCTGTCGCCGCTGGTGGCTGACGCCGAATCGACTCACGGTGATCTGCTGGATCGCCTGACCGCCGACATCGGTTGCACCCCACGCGCCCTGGCTGCCGCTCTGCTGCGCAAGGCCACCAATGGTCAGGCGCTGAACCTGGCAGCGATCGAGAAGGAACGTCCACTGGTGCCGAACAGCGCACCGCGTGGCGACCGTCCTGAGCGTTCCGGTGATCGTCCGGACCGTGGTGATCGTGAGCGTCGTGCTCCGATGCCTTTGGGCGAAGGCCGTGCCCGTTGCCGTACCGCGCTGGGCGCGCGTGACGGTATCGCGGCGAAAAACCTGCTGGGCGCCATCCTCAACGAAGGTGGTCTGGCACGTGAAGCCATCGGTCGCATTCAGGTGCGTGACAGCTTCAGCCTCGTCGAGCTGCCGGAAGATGGTCTGGACAAACTCCTGACCAAGCTGAAGGACACTCGCGTTGCCGGTAAGCAGTTGAAGCTGCGTCGCTACCGCGAAGATTGATCCGCCTCTGGGCTGATTGATCGAACATAAAAAATCCCCGACTGGTTCGGGGATTTTTTATGCCTGCGATTTGGGCATCAGCCGAAGCGGTAGATGTCCATGCCCAGTGCGCCCATGGTGAAGCCTTGATGGGCAATGCTGAAATCACCGCCGGCACCTCGGGCGAAGTACAGCGGCAACAGGTGCTCGTCGCTTGGATGGTTGCGTACTGCGTTCGGTGCCTGCTGACGGTAATCGTGCAGGGCGGCTTCGTCGTTGGCGGCCAGCTTGTCGACTATCCAGTCACGGAAGTCCCGCGCCCACGGTTCGACGCTCTCCGGGCCGGCGTGCCAGTCCAGTTCTCGCAGGTTGTGGGTGATGCTGCCGGAGCCGATCAACAGAATGCCCTGTTCGCGCAGCCTGGCCAGCGCCTGGCCGACGCGGTTCTGTAGCGCCGGACCGCCACGACTCGGTAGGGAAACCTGCACCACCGGGATGTCAGCCTGCGGGTACATCAGCGACAGCGGCACCCACACACCGTGATCGAACGGTCGTTGTGGATCGAGGCGTGCCGGCAGGTCGTTGGCGGTCAGCAGATCGGCAACCCTACGGGCGAGTTGCGGATCGCCCGGGGCCGGATACTGCACTTCAAACAGCGCGCGGGGGAAACCGCCGAAGTCGTGCCAGGTTTCCGGTTGCGGATGGCCGCTGACCAGCAGCTCATGGCTTTCCCAGTGGGCGGATACGATGACGATGGCTTTCGGGCGTGGCAGTTCGGCCGCCAACCGCGCCAGGGCCGGGCCGCTGGCGCCGGGCTCAAGTGCCAGCATGGGCGAGCCATGGGAGATAAACAGGCTGGGAAACATGGAAAGGTTCCTGAGCGTTAAGATGGTTCATCTTCAGTCAGTTCATTGATCTAATTCCAATATAAGTTTTAACGCCTTTTGATCGAATTCTTTGGAGGATGCATGCAGTCGGAGTTTTGGCACAAAAAGTGGGAATCGAACCAGATCGGCTTTCACCAGCCGGAGGTGAACCCGTATTTGCAGCGGCACTGGCCCGATCTGGCCATCCCGGCGCAGGCGCGTGTGCTGGTGCCGTTGTGTGGGAAAAGCCTGGATCTGCTGTGGCTTGCCGGGCGTGGGCATCGGGTGCTCGGCGTCGAGCTGTCGGAGAAGGCCGTGGAAGACTTCTTCCGTGAGCAGCAATTGCAGCCGCAGATCAGTGAAGAGGGCAGCTTCAAGGTTTATCGGGCCGGCGCGATCGAGTTGTGGTGCGGGGATTTCTTCGCCTTGTCTGCGAACGATGTGGCCGATTGTACGGCGTTGTATGACCGTGCGGCGCTGATCGCCTTGCCGGCGCCAATGCGTGAGCGCTATGCGGCGCATTTGTTGAGCATCCTGCCGACGGGGCTGCGTGGTTTGCTGATCACGCTGGATTACGATCAGGCTCGGATGTCCGGGCCGCCGTTTGCGGTGACAGATGCCGAGGTGCAGCAGCTGCTCGGTGGCGACTGGGCGGTGCAGGCGCTGGAAGAACAGGACGTACTGAGCGAAAGCGGGAAGTTCCTGCAGGCGGGTGTGACACGGCTGGAAGAGCGGGTGTACCGCCTGACTCCTCAGTAACAGAACAACAAAAAAGGCCCGCATCGCTGCGGGCCTTTCTGTTGGAGCGGGGCTGATCAGCCGCGACGACGCAGGGCGTCGATACGATCTTCCAGCGGCGGGTGGCTCATGAACATGCGAGCAAACCCCTGTTTGATACCGCCGTTGATGCCGAAGGCATTCAGGGTGTCAGGCATGTGCACCGGCAGGCCCTGTTCGGCGCGCAAGCGTTGCAAGGCGTTGATCATCGCCCCCGTACCGGCCAGGCGGGCGCCGGCATCATCGGCACGGAACTCGCGTTTGCGCGAGAACCACATCACGATTGCGCTGGCCAGAATGCCCAATACCAGTTCGGCGAAAATGGTCGCGATGTAATAGGCCATGCCCTGGCCTTCTTCGTTCTTGAAAATCACCTTGTCGACGAAGTTGCCGATGATCCGCGCGAAGAACATCACGAAGGTGTTCACCACGCCCTGTATCAGCGCCAGGGTGACCATGTCGCCGTTGGCCACGTGGCCGATCTCGTGGGCCAGCACGGCCCGCACTTCATCTTCCTTGAAACGCTCGAGCAAGCCCTGGCTGACCGCGACCAGTGCGTCGTTCTTGTTCCAGCCGGTGGCGAAGGCGTTCGCTTCATAGGCCGGGAAAATACCGACTTCGGGCATCTTGATCCCGGCTTCCCGGGACAGTTGCTCGACGGTTTGCAGCAGCCACTGCTCGTGACGAGTACGTGGCTGGGTGATGATCTGGGTGCTGGTGCTCATTTTCGCCATCCACTTGGAGATGAACAGCGAGAACAGGGAACCGGCAAAACCAAAGACTGCACAGAAAACCAGCAGCTGACTGAGGTTGAGATCAACCCCGTTGGCCGCCATGAACCCGTTGAAGCCGAAAAGGCTCAGGGTGATGCTGGCTATCAGCACGACCGCCAGGTTAGTGGCCAAAAACAGCAGGATGCGCATCATGGTTGTAGAAGTCTCCTCAAGCTAAAGATGTAGCGTACTGCGGGGTATATAAGGTGCGGCACCTGGCGATTCAACCGAGTGACTATTTCAAACTGTGTCCTACACCGGATTCGTCGGACATGGGATATTTCCCACTGCCGAATCCGCTATGGATGACAGGCACGCGGCACCCGGTCTCATTGCGTCAGGCACGCATGATTCGTATGACTCGCAAGTGTAGAAGGTGCTGGAGGAGGGGAGCAGCAGAAGTGTTGCTGAATCAGACAGTGCGCAACGTTCGGGCCGTTGCGCACTGAGCGCCGGTTACTGGCGGTACGACTTGAGGAAGTTGCCAATGCGACCGATGGCCATGTCCAGGTCATCGACCCGCGGCAGCGTGACCACGCGGAAGTGGTCAGGCCACGGCCAGTTGAACGCCGTGCCTTGCACCACCAGCAGCTTCTCGGAGAGCAGCAGGTCGAGCACGAATTTCTCGTCGTTGTGGATCGGACAGACTTTCGGGTCGATCTTCGGGAACGCGTACAGCGCACCCATCGGCTTCACGCAGCTCACGCCGGGAATGTCGTTGAGCAGTTCCCAGGTACGGTTGCGTTGTTCCAGCAACCGGCCTTGCGGCAGAACCAGATCGTTGATGCTCTGATAGCCACCCAGGGCGGTCTGGATCGCATGCTGGCTCGGCACGTTGGCGCACAGGCGCATGTTGGCCAGCATGTCGATGCCTTCGATGTAGCTGTGAGCGTTGTGTTTCGGACCGGAAATGGCGATCCAGCCGGAGCGGAAACCGGCCACGCGATACGACTTGGACAGACCGTTGAAGGTCAGGCACAGCAGGTCCGGGGCCAGCGAAGCGGTGCAGATGTGCACGGCGTCGTCGTAGAGGATCTTGTCGTAGATTTCGTCGGAGAACACCACCAGGTTGTGCTGACGGGCCAGTTCCAGCATGCCCAGCAGTACTTCCTTCGAATACACCGCGCCGGTCGGGTTGTTCGGGTTGATGATCACCATCGCCTTGGTGTTCGGGGTGATCTTGGCCTTGATGTCGGCCAGATCCGGGAACCAGTCGGCACCCTCGTCGCACAGGTAATGCACCGCGTTACCGCCGGCCAGGCTCACGGCAGCGGTCCACAGCGGGTAGTCCGGCGCCGGCACCAGCACTTCGTCGCCGTTGTTGAGCAGCGCCTGCAGCGACATCACGATCAGCTCGGACACGCCGTTGCCCAGGTAAATGTCTTCGATGCCGACACCTTCGACCTGCTTCTGCTGGTAGTACTGCATCACCGCCTTGCGCGCGCTGAACAGGCCTTTGGAATCGCTGTAGCCCTGGGCGGTCGGCAGGTTGCGGATCACATCCTGGAGAATTTCATCCGGCGCTTCGAAACCAAAGGGTGCCGGGTTGCCGATGTTCAGCTTGAGGATGCGATGGCCTTCCTCTTCCAGTCGTTTGGCGTGCTTGAGCACCGGGCCGCGAATGTCGTAGCAGACGTTGGCGAGCTTGTTCGATTTGCTGAACTGCATGGCGATGTGATCCCGAAAATGAACGATCCAGGCGGCGGGTGGACAACCGTGCTGGGAATCCTGCGTCTTCACACAGGCAAGTGTCTCGAGCGGCGGTTTCCAACAATCCGTTTGAATGCGCAGGAACCCGCTGCCAGACTGGCGTGTGACGAGGCGCAATCATACGTGCCGCCCGATCCGTGGAAAAGGTACAGATCGGGCTTTTTCAGCCGCTGAGGTGTGATGATGGAAAAGATTGAAAAGACCCTGGAAGAATGGCGGGCGATGCTCGACCCCGAGCAATACAACGTGTGTCGTCTCAGTGCCACCGAGCGACCGTTCTCCGGTAAATACAACGCCACCAAGACTGACGGTGTCTATCACTGCGTCTGCTGCAACGAGCCGTTGTTTGATTCCAGGACCAAATTCGATTCCGGTTGCGGCTGGCCAAGCTTCTACGCGCCGATCGGCGACAGCGCCATGACCGAAATCCGTGACACCAGCCACGGCATGATCCGCACCGAAGTGAAATGCGCCAAATGCGATGCGCACCTGGGCCACGTCTTCCCTGACGGCCCGCCGCCGACCGGCTTGCGTTATTGCATCAACTCGGTGTGCCTGGACCTGGTGCCGCGCGAGTAACCGATACGGGCGATCCTCGGGTCGCCTTTCGGATAATTAAATTGCACACAATTCAATTGCTCGCTATTTTTGCCGTCTACCCATTTCTCAAGAGTGCGCACCATGAGCGATAACCTGCTGAACATTCCGTGCACCACCATCAAGGGCGAGCAAAAGACCCTCGCCGATTTCGCCGGCAAGGCGGTGCTGGTGGTCAATACCGCCAGCAAATGCGGTTTCACGCCGCAGTACAAAGGCCTTGAGGAGCTGTGGCAGACCTACAAGGATCAGGGCCTGGTGGTGCTGGGCTTCCCGTGCAACCAGTTCGGCAAGCAGGAGCCGGGCAACGAGGGCGCCATCAGTGAGTTCTGCGAACTGAACTACGGCGTCAGCTTCCCGCTGTTCAAGAAGATCGAAGTCAACGGGACCGGTGCGCACCCGCTGTTTGTGCAATTGAAGAAACGCGCGCCGGGCGTGCTGGGCTCCCAGGGCATCAAGTGGAATTTCACCAAGTTCCTGATCGGCAAGGACGGCCAGTTGGTCAAGCGCTTCGCCCCGGCCACCAAGCCGCAGGATCTGAGCCGCGAGATCGAAGCGTTGCTCAAATGAACAGCCTGTCCGCCGATTCGCTGAAGCTCGACAGTCAGCTGTGCTTCAAGTTGTATGCCGCGTCGCGGGCGGTGATCCGTGGCTACAAGCCGATGCTCGATCAGCTCGGCCTGACTTACCCGCAATATCTGGCGATGCTGGTGCTGTGGGAATGGCAGCAAGTCGCGCCGGAGCAACCAACGGTCAAGGCGCTGGGTGAGCGGCTGGCGCTGGACTCCGGGACGCTGACGCCGCTGCTCAAGCGTCTGGAGCAACTTGAGCTGGTCCAGCGTCAGCGCTCGGCCCGGGACGAGCGTGAGGTCCATCTGAGCCTCACGCTGCAAGGGCAGGCGCTGCGTGAACAGGTCGGGCCTTTGAAGGAGCGGCTGTTGTGCGACAGCGGGGTGGACCTTGACCGGCTCAACGAGCTGCGTGAGGGACTCGATCACCTGCTGGGCCAGATCAAAGCGTTGTCGTAGTCGGTATCCACTGATCCAGCAGCGCCGCCAGTTCTTCACGGCGAAACGGCTTGGCCAGATAATCGCTCATGCCCGCCGCCCGGCAACGCTCGCGCTCTTCGGCCATCGCGTTTGCGGTCAGGGCGACAATCGGCAAGTGCGGCCAGCGACCGCTCTGACGAATCTGGCGGCTGGCTTCATAGCCGTCCATCACCGGCATGTTGCAGTCCATCAGCACCAGATCGAACTCGTCGTGTTCCAGCTGATCCAGCGCTTCCACACCATGGGCTGCGACCACGACATCACAGCCGAGCTTGCCCAGCATGCCTTTGGCCACCAGTTGATTGACCGGGTTGTCCTCCACCAGCAGCACCCGACCGCGCCGCTGAGACGAGACGCTCTCAAGGCGAGCGCGGTCGTTGGTGGTGAGGTCCGGCAACAGCGTTCGGCGCAGATTCTGATACAGCGCGTTGCGGGCCAGCGGCCGCGCCTGCTGCTGCAGCGGGGCGAGGGCGGCGGCTTCTTCACCCGGCAGGAAGCTGCCATAAGCGGTCACCAGCAGAATCGGTGCCGTCATCGCCGGGCGCAGGCCGAACAGGCATTCGGGGCAATCGGTGATGATGACGTTGGGGGATAGGCCGAGCAGCGGGTCGTCCAGGGTTCGCTGCTCATAGGTCAGCCCCCAGACCGGCAGCAGGCTTTCCAGCAGTTCCGCCAGGCCGCTGACCGCGTTGGTGATCGCGAGCACTTTGCCGTGCAACGCTGGTGGAATCACCGCACGGGTGTGGCAGGGCAGCGGCAGTTCGGCGCAGAACTGACTGCCGAAACCCACTTCGGAGCTGATGGTCAGGCGCCCCTGCATGGCTTCGCACAGGTTGTAGGTCAGCGCCAGCCCGAGCCCGGTGCCGCCGTATTGGCGGGTGATGCCGGCGCCCGCCTGGGTAAACGGCTGGAAAATCTTCACCTGCGCTTCCTGAGCGATGCCGATACCGGTGTCGCAGACTTCGATGCGTACCCCTTCCTTCCAGGTGGACAATCGCACATCGACGCGGCCGAAGCGGGTGAATTTCAGCGCATTGGACAGAAGATTGCTGACGATCTGCCTGACCCGGGTAGGATCGCCGAGCACCAGCGCCGGGAAGTAAGGATCGATCAGGCAGGTCAGCTCGACACTCGGTGCGGCGTTCTGTGACAGCAGGTTGGCGGTGTCTTCGATCAGTGAGCCGAGATCGAAGGGAATGTGTTCCAGCTCAAGTTGCCCTGCATCGAATTTGGACAGGTCGAGAATGTCGTTGAGCAATTCCACCAAAACCTTGCCCGAGTCGTGGGCGATGGACAGTTGCTGCTGCTGTTCGGCGTTGAGCGGGCCATCGAGCGAGAGAGCGATCATCCCCAGCAGGCCGTTGAGCGGAGTACGGATCTCGTGGCTCATGTTGGCGAGAAATGCCGAGCGTGCCTCGGCCATGTCCAGTGCCGTGCTGCGGGCCACTTCCAGTTCCTGGTTGGACTGGCTGAGTCGTGCATTGATCGCCTTGAGCTCTGCGGTACGCGCCGACACGATGTCTTCGAGTTGCGCGAGGTAGTCAGTTAGGCGGTTTTCCGCATTGCGTCGCTGCTGGATTTCCGTGGCGATGTTCTCGAACTGCTGGTTGGCGACCTTGACCAGCACGCCGATCTCGTCATTGGCATGCCCGGCTGGACATTCCAGGGTGGTCGGCTCGGCGCTGCGCGGGTCGCGACCGCTGAGTTCGCGGATTACCCGTACCAGCGGTTTGGTCAGCATCACATAGAACAGCGCGAGCAGAATTCCGGTGAGAATCAGGCTGCGGGCGAAGCCGTTGAGCAACGTGACCTCGGCACGGCGCAGGAAGCGGCTGCCGAACGCGTAGGTGTCGACTTCCAGTTTCAGGGTGCCGAGGGATTCGTTGGGCAAGTGATCGAGATAGAGGCGGTCTTCGAACTGACGTTTGGCGCCGAACAGGAAGTCGCTGATCATCCGGTAGCCGCTTTGCAGCTCCGGCCGTTTGACGTTGGCCAGCACCGTCTGATTGTTGTCGGTCAGTTGCGCCGAGATGATCGCTGGCGAGCGCAGCAGGCCCAGGGTCAGTTCTTGCGCCAGTTCGGCGTCGATGTTGTAGGCGATGCGCGAGGCCGGGTTATGGCTGATTTCCAGCAACGACAGGATTTCACGGTTGATGGACGCGTCTTCACTGGCATAATCGATGCCGATTTGCAGCAGGCTGAGCAGCGTGCCCAGAATGAACCCGACCAGCACGGTAAGCCGGGCCTGTTTGTACGACAGCCGGTGGGTGAATTTGATATCCATGGGGTGTTGAACCACTTCCGTTTCCCTTCGCTGCTCAAGCATAGTCGATCATGCACGGATTCCGGGGTTCCCGAAGCGCCTTGTAACAAGGCCCGGGACAGGTTTCGAACGCTGTCTGTCGTCGCTGCACCGCCATCATTACTGTGAACGAGCCCGAGGAGAAGACGTGGATTCCCGATTGAATGCTTTTCTTGAGCGCGCCGAGTCGGTTCTGGCGCGGATCGAACCACTGCTGCCGGCTCCACGCCCGGTCATCGACTGGGGCACCTGCCTCGCCGCACGCTGGCAACGTGACGGTCGCAGCGGTTATCTGCTGCCGCTGGAAGTCAGCCTCGACATGCGCCTGTCTGACTTGATCGGCGTCGACCGGCAATTGGAGCAACTGGGCCGCAACACTCAGCAATTTCTCGACGGCATGCCGGCCAACCATGCGCTGCTGTGGGGGTCGCGCGGTACCGGTAAATCGTCGCTGGTGCGCGCGTTGCTGGCTGAACACGCCAAGGCCGGTTTGCGTCTGATCGAAATCGAGCGTGATCACCTGGCGGACCTGCCACGGGTGGTGGAGCAGATCGCCAAGCTGCCGCAACGTTTTGTGCTGTTCTGCGATGACCTGTCGTTCGAGTCCGGCGAAGGCGACTACCGCGTGCTGAAAAGTGTGCTGGACGGCTCGCTCGAACAGGCGCCGGACAACGTGTTGTTGTACGCCACCTCCAACCGCCGCCATCTGGTGCCGGAGAAGGAAAGCGACAACGAAAACTGGAAGCGCGTCGATGGCGAACTGCATCCGAGCGAAGCGGTGGAAGACAAGATCGCGCTGTCGGATCGCTTCGGCCTGTGGCTGTCGTTCTATCCGTTTACCCAGGAACATTTCCTCAACGTCGTCGAGCACTGGATCGGCCAGTTGGCCGCCAAGGCCGGCCTGAGCTGGGAACGCGACGAACAACTGGACATCCTCGCCGTGCGCTGGGCAACCGGCCGCGGCAACCGCAACGGACGTTGCGCGTACCAATTCGCCCGTTATTGGGTGGGACTGAAATTGTTGGAGCACAAGGCATGATTGATTTGCAGCAGAGCGGCCAGGGTCTCGAAGGCTATGGCATGTTGGCCGCGCAACTGGAGTCGCTGCTGGCGGACGAGCGCGATTTCATCGCCAACGCCGCGCAGTTTTCGGCGTTCCTGTTCAACCAGCTCGATGACCTGAACTGGGCCGGTTTCTACCTCAATCGCAACGAAGAGCTGGTGCTCGGCCCGTTCCAGGGCCAGATCGCCTGCGTACGTATTCCGTTCGGTCGGGGCGTTTGCGGCGCGGCGGCTGCCAGCCTGCAGACGCAGCGGGTCGAAGACGTTCATGCGTTCCCCGGCCATATCGCCTGCGACAGCGCGTCGAACAGCGAACTGGTGGTCCCGTTGGTCAAGGACGGTCGCCTGATCGGTGTGCTCGACCTCGACAGCCCGAAGCTCGCGCGTTTTGGTACGGACGATCAGGCCGGGATCGAACAGCTGGCGGCGATCTTCCTGCGTCTGACCGATTGCTGATCACGTCGTCAGGCCTGCCTTGAGCAGCACGGCCGCCGGGTCCACGGCATCGATCTGCCGTGGATCGAGAAAACGCGTGGCGTATTGCAGATACACGCCATCGCGAATGAACAGCTCGAACAGCTCGGCATCGATGTGTGCGTCGCGGCACATGGTGGCCATGATCCCCAGTGCTTCGCTCAGGGACTTGGCCTTTTTGTACGGGCGATCGGCGGCGGTCAGCGCTTCGAAGATGTCGGCAATCGCCATCATGCGCGCCGGCAGGCTCATGTCTTCGCGCTTCAGGCGCTTGGGATAACCGGTGCCGTCCATTTTTTCGTGATGCCCGCCGGCGATTTCCGCGACGCTGTTCAGATGCCCGGGGAAGGGCAGGTGACTGAGCATCAGGATCGTCTGCACCATGTGGTGGTTGATGATGTAGCGTTCTTCGCGGGTCAGCGTGCCCCGGGGGATGCAGAGGTTGTACAGCTCGCCGCGATTGTATTTGTAGGGCGGCACATCGAGTTTGAAACCCCACGGATTGTCTTCCGGGATCAGCTCGCTCTCGGCGCGCTCCAGCAGATGTTCGGGCTTGTCCGCCAGCAGCGGTTCGGTGACCGGCAGGGTCGGTGCCGGGGTGCGTGCCTGACGCCGGTTCTCCTCCCATGACAGGCCCAATCGATCATCCAGCGTGCGCGTCCAGGTGCGTTGCGCGATGTCTTGCAGACGTTGCAGGTCACCCTCGAGCATGGTTTCACTGCCCAGATTGCAGCGGGCGACGAACGCAAAATCATCATCCAGTGCCGTCAGGGTGGCCTCGCGCAGACCGGCCAGTTGCTGTTCTTCACCACCCAACGCCAGGGCTTGCCAATAGTTGATCCAGGCATCGCGCTTGAGGACTTCGAAGCGGGTGCGGATTTCGTGAAGGCGATCGTTCAGGGTCTCCAGCTTGGTGGCTTTGTCGACCACGTATTCCGGGGTCGTGACCTTGCCGCAGTCGTGCAGCCATGCAGCGATGTGCAAGGCCTCCCATTCGTCTTCGCTCGGCTGGTAATCGCTGAAGGCCGGGGCCTGACTGGCTGCAGCGGCACGGGCGAGCATCAGGGTCAGTTCCGGCACGCGCTGGCAATGCCCGCCGGTATAAGGACTCTTGGCATCAATGGCGCCGGCCAGCAGTTGAATGAACGCATCCAGCAGTTGTTTCTGTCTGGCTTGCAGGCGTTGACTCTCGATACTCACCGCGGCCGCCCCGGACACCGCTTGCAGAAAGGCGATGCGATCTGGCCGGAGTTTTTCCAGGTCACTCGGCGTGCCGCCATCGTCGATCAGCAGCACCAGCAGGCCGACGGTTTCGTTGTGCCGGTTATGCAGACGGATTCCAACCAAATGCACCCTCGGTGAACCCATGGCCAGCAGCACTTTCTGCAGGTCGGTGGCCTGTTCGAAACCCAGGTTGCTCACGACCGTGTCGGCGTTGGCCAGTTGCCGGAACCATTCGGGGCTTTGCGAGGCATCAAGACTGCGGCTTTGCAGATCGAATGCCGCCAACGGTTGAGACGAGTCTGCGACCACCAGGCCGTAGGGCTCCATGCGATTGCCATCGTTCTCACGCAGATAAATCAGCCCCGCCTGGGCCTGGGCGATCTGCACTGTCTCGAACAGTACCCGTTCCAGCAGCGGGTCGAAGCGGGTTTCGGCGGTCAGGCTGTCAGTGATGCGAAAGAAGCTGGCCAGGGTGTCTTTCATGCGAGCCATCGACAGGCTCAACTGGTCAATCTCCAGCACCAGCGATCGGCGGGTCACCGGGAAGTTGAAGTCGAAGCTGCGAATTGCATCGGCTTCCTTGACCAAGGCATGCAAGGGCGTCACCAGAACCCGCGAGATCAGCCAGCCCAACGGCAGACATAGCAGCAAGGTAGCCAGCGTGATGAGCGCTCCTTGCCAGCGCAGGCGATAGGCGTCGACCAGCAGTTCGTCTTCGGGCACCAGTAAAGCCATCTGCAAACCTTTCGGCCCGCCTTCCTGCAGCTGGCTGCGGGCGACGATCCATTGTCGGCCATCCACTTCGAGCCGATTGCCCTGGTGCCCGGACAACAAGGTGTGCAAGGCGGGGCTCAAATCGGCGGCCTTGGCCAGGCGCGCCGTGCGGTCATCGACGATCAGCCGGCGGCTGTCGGGGTAAGCCACGGCGTTGCCGTCGGCGTCGAACAGGACGATTTCCGTGGCCGGTGTCACCACGTGTTTGATCAGGGTCGCGGAGAGTGCATCAAGGGTCAGGTCGGCGCCGATCACGGCGTCTTCACCGCTGCGTCGGGCCAGCGTCGTGCCAACGTTGTGGGTGGAGAAAAAGACGTAGGGTTCGGTGGTGATCTGTTCGGCCTGCTGCCGTGCGTTGATGTACCACGCCCGGCTGCGAGGATCATAAGGTTCGTCGGGGTGGTCCTGTCGGCCGACCGGGGACAGTGCCTGGTCGAAGAACAGTGATTGTGAATGTGTCTGACCGCTGGCGTCATGTTCGATGCTCCAGACTTGAAACGCTGCTGCGTCCGGTGCCTTTAGCAGGGTTTTCAGCGCTGGCGTGCGCAAGGGGCGGACCATGAAAAAGTCGCCGTTTTCATAACCCAGGTAGAGCGAGGCCAGATCCGGATTGTCCATCAGGGACTGACTGAACGGCTTGAGCAGCGGCATGCGCGATTCAAGGCTGGGAGATCCGGCGGCGGGGGTCTCTGCCAGCAGGCTCAGCAGGTGCCGGATCGGTGCATAAGTGGACTGCAGGTCGAGACGTACATCCTGTTCGATCCGGCTGAACAGCTTTTCACTACTCGACAGAATGATGTGTGTGGTCTGGTGGTAGTTGAACAAACCCAGCACCACTCCGGTGAGCAACAGCAGAAAGGTGAACATGACGCTGATGTGCACATGCAGCGGAAACCGGCGTTGTTCCGGGCGCAGTGGGCTGGGCATTGCAGACTCTCCGTGTAGGTTAAGCACACTGCTCAGCCTCCAAGCATAGTTAAGCCCCGGCCATTTTGCTTTTGGCGATCCGAGCCAGTTGCTGTTCCAGTGCCTGCTCCAATTCCAGGATGGCGAGGTGGCTGGCCTGGCAATGACGCTCGATTTCTTCCCACGGCAGTGCTTGCAGGCAGGCCTGCTCAAGCGCATCACAGCAGTCGATCAGGCGCGAGGCCTGGGCAATGCGTGCGGCGCCTTTGATCTTGTGTGCGATGACGGCCAGCGCGGAGGGATCCCGGGTGAGGCACAGGGCCTGCAACTCCTCCCGATCAAGGCGACTGCTGTTGAGCAGTTCTGCCAGCAATCGGTGGGTTTGAGAGGGGTTGTCACCGGTCAGCAGCGTCAGCCCCTGCAGGTTGAAAGCCGGAGCGGCGAACACCGGCTGAATGCTCTTGATCCATTGGCTCAGGCTGTTGAGGCTCAGGGGCTTGAACAGACATTCGTTCATGCCTGCCTGCTTGCAGCGCAGGATCTCTTCGGGCTGGGCATTGGCGGTGAACCCCAGCACCGTGCAAGCCGGGCGGCGGGTCAGCTTTTCGTGCTGACGAATCGCGCGGGTCAGCTCGTAGCCGTTCATGACGGGCATGTTGCAATCGGCAATGACCAGATCGAACTCCCCGCTTTTCCATTCATCCAGTCCGCGCAGGCCATCTTCCGCGATACAGAATCGATGGCCGAGGTATTCCAGTTGCTGGCACATCAGCAGTCGATTGGCCGGATGGTCATCGACCACCAGAACCGTTAACGGGATGAGGGATGGCTGAATCTGTGATTCATCTTCAGCTCTCGCCACTTGTGCAGGCAGAATGATCACCGGTAGCGATACCCGAACCTGGGTGCCAATTCCGGGCAGGCTGCTCAATCGCAGTTTTCCACCCATCATTTCGCACAGGTTGCGGCTGATGACCAGCCCGAGCCCTGCGCCGCTGACGGCCCGTTGCCCATCGTTACCGGCCTGGGCAAAAGGTTCGAACAACCGCAACTGATCCTGCGTCGTGATCCCGATGCCGCTGTCCTGTACGGTCAGCTGCACCATCGAACCTTCGGGGTCATCCGTGGGAAGAACATCCAGCGTGATTCTGACCTGCCCCGCGTCGGTGAACTTGATGGCATTGCTGATCAGATTCGACAGCACCTGTTTGAAGCGCAGAGGGTCGAGTTGCACATCGACATTCAGCTCAGGGGGGGAGACGGACACAGTCAGTGAAAGCTGTTTTTGTCGGGCGAGCCCTTCGAAGATTCTGACCACCGAACCCACTGTGTCGATCAGGTTGATTCGCTCGGGTTTCAGACTCAGTCGCCCGGATTCAATGCGCGCAATGTCCAGTATGTCGCCGATCAGGCCCAGCAAGTCCCTGGCCGAATGGTAGGCTGTTTCGATGCCGGAGCGATCCGGGTGTGCCTGATCCATGCGCTTGAGTGTCAACTCGAGCATGCCGATCACTGCGTTCATCGGCGTGCGGATCTCATGACTCATCGTTGCCAGAAACGTACTCTTGGCCCGGTTGGCATCGTCTGCCCGTTCCTTGGCTGCGCGAAGTTCATCGAGCAGTTCGCGGCGCTCACTGATGTCGATCCAGCCGCCGATGATTCCCCGGACGTCGCCACTGGAGTCTCGGTAGGGCAGAATCCAGTGATAGATCGTCAGTCGTCGGTTGCCGATATGCAACGGTCGGTCAAGCACAAGCGGTTTGCCTTCAGTCACTACCCGCTGATAGTCGGCCTGGTACGCCTGTGCCTCGAAAGCATTGTTCAGCGCACCCTGCATGACATCTTTGCCGATAACGTCTTCGCGCCGGGCATTGAACGCCTGGAGATAACTGTCATTGCAGCTTTGCAGCAGGCCCTGTCGGTCACGCACGTAGATTGGGTGGGGCGTCCCGTTGACCAGTGAACTCATGAATTCCAGTTGGTCGTTCAAGGCCCGTTCCGCCGATTTACGCTGTTTGATCTGGCGGCGCATGTAGGCATTCCAGAGCAGCGACAGCAGCAACAGCAGGCAGGCGCCGCCGATCAGCTGATAAAAGAAACGCCGGTACTGATGCCAGGTGCCTTGCGAAATGTTTGAGTAGCCCCGCCAGCGACCATTGATAATGCCCAGTTCTTCGGGTGTGATGCTCATCAGCGTCTTGTTGATGATCGAGTTCAGTTCTGTGTTGTCCCGGGCTGTCGCCAGAGAAAAAGCCGCCTGACGTGTGCCGATGGTGGTGGTGATCTGCAGGGGATGTTCGAAGGTTCGTGATGCAATGAAGTAGTTTGCGATGACCAGCGAGTTCACTGCGCCTTCGACCTGACCTTCATCGAGCAGCGCCACAGCACTGTAAGTATCCGGCGTCTCGATCAGCTGAATGCGGGGAAACTCGGTGCGCAGGTACTCGATCATCGGATTGCCTTGAGCGATCGCCAGACGTTTGCGTTTCAGTTGCCCCAGGTGCGTAGGGCTGTCGGCGGCCTTTCGGGTCAGCAACACGTATGAATTTTCCAGATAGGGACGGCTGAATTGCAGGGTTTCCTCACGCTGGGCGGTCGGCAGCAAAGCTGCGATCAGGTCAGCCTGGTGGTGTTCGACCTGCTTGATCATTTCGGCATCGCTGCGGCTGCGGCGGATTTCGAAGCGCAGTCCGGTGCGCAAACGAATGAGTTCAAGCAAGTCGGCGCTGATGCCGCGAAAATTGCCGTCACTGTCAAAGAATGTCAGGGGCGCGAAAGCCTCGTTGACCAGTACGCTCACCACCGGATGATTTTTCAGCCACTGCTCTTCGCGTCTGGTCAATTGCAGCTTCTGGTCGGTCAAAAGTGTGTCGCTGCCCACGCTCCAGCGTTTGGCGATATTTTCGCGCTCGCTGCCCGGTACGGCCTTGAGCGCCGTATTGATGATAGCGAGCAGCTGTGGATTGTTGCGATGTACGGCGAAGCTGAAGCCGTGGGCCTCATGCTTGCCGAAACTGGCCATGCGAATATTGTTCAGGTAACCCTTGTTGATCATGTAATGGGTGGAAATGGTGTCGCCGAGAAACACGTCCGCCTGATCGAACGCTACGGCGTTGATTGCGTTCTGGTAGGACGGATAAGAGGTGATGAGGGCTTTGGGATACATCGCCTTGACATCATCCAGCGGGAGGTAGTGATACAGCATGCTCAGCCGCAGTCCTGCCAGGCCTTCGGTCAACGTGCGGGTTTCGCCCTCGCGTGTGACGAGGACCGGTTGATCGATGGCGTAAGGCCTGGACAGTACTATATTGGCGTTTTCTGCTTCGAATCCGTTGGCAGTACCGAGCATGTCGATGTGGCCGTCCATCAATGCCTTGATGGCGGCCTCCCGCGAGGCGAAACGTTTGACCCTGATCGGCAGACCGGTTGCCTGACCAATCAGTGAAGCGTAATCCGCCGTGAAGCCTTCGTAGTCTTGTCCGCTGGGCGTCATGTCGAACGGAGGGTAATCCGGAGCTGAAGTCCCCAGAACCAACTCATTGCGAGCGTGCAGCCACGCCACTTGCGATGGATCGAACAAGGCCTGCACCGTTGGTTCGACCGAACGACCGAGCAGGGTGAGGTCTTTCGAGGTGGGTGATGCGGCTGTTGCAGAGATGCAGAAACCCAGACATGCACTCAATGCAATCAGGAGACTCACTAAACGGCTGGACATGTTGGCTCTCACACGAGTGCGTTACGTTTGGCCATTTCGATAAGTTCTACGAGAGACTTGGCCTTCAGTTTTTGCATCAGTCGTTTCTTGTAAGTGCTGACTGTCTTGTTGCTGAGAAACATGCCTTTGGCAATTTCCTTGTTTGTACGGCCTTGGGCGAAAAGTTGCAAAACCATGAGTTCCCTATCATTGACTGATTTGAAAAGTTCCAGTTCTGCATAGCGCACGTCGTCATGACGAACAGGGTTCAAGGCCTGGCTGGGGAAGTAGTTGTAACCGGAAAGAACAGCTTTGATCGCACTGACCAGTTCACTCAGGTCTTCCTGCTTGCACACGTAACCCGATGCACCTGACTGCATACAGCGAATACCGAACAGAGTCGGGCATTGCGCAGTCAGTACCAGCGTCTTGAATGGCGAGCTCATGGCATTGAAGCGGGCCAGGACTTCCAGGCCATCGAGCTTGGGAATGCTGATGTCGAGAATGATCAGGTCGGGCATGCATTCGCGAATCATCTGCATGGCATCGACACCGTTATCGGTTTCTCCGACGACTTTATAACCTTCATGCTCAAGCAGCATTCGAACGGCGAGGCGGATGACCGGGTGATCGTCGACAATAAAAACGGAGTTCATAATCAAATCCCATACGAGCGCAAATAAAGGGCGAACCTTAGCTCAATCGAATGAACAGCCGCATGAACCCTCAGGGCGTTAGCGGCAATCTAGGATAAGTCCTACAAATAAAGAGGAATCAGACTACGGGTTAACTAGGTTTGGCGTAGGTAAGCGCGTGAGATGTTCAATGGCGGGAATTTATAAAGTTTATGGCGGCCAGAGAAAGTTTACCGGCTAAAGGCTTTCAATGAGTGTCATTAGTTGACTTCTGGTTATCTTTGTCCCTTGCAACTGAATACACCTGCAGAGGGAAAATGATCGGCATATGCGTCTGCGTTGCCCGACCGCCCTATTGCGGATCGGCCGGGCAGCAGGCGTCAATGGCTGGAGCGTCCGGTCATTTCCAACGCCATGTCACTGGCGTAGCTGTCGGTCATGCCGGCGATGAAGTCGATCATGCGCAGGAACGACGCGTGCAAGGGGCCGTGCGGATCCGGTGCGTTGTTGCCCAGCAGATCGAGAATCCGGCGGCTCTTGAACGACGGCGTGCGGCCGTTGTGCTGTTCCAGGGCCGCACCACAGAAGGCGTTGAGCAGAATCTCCAGGGTCGTGTAGGCGCCGATCTCGTGCAGGGTCTTGCGCTTGTCCTGGAAGATTTTCTTGCGGGCGATGTCCTTGGCGTTCAACACGCAACGCTTGGCCGGGCCGTGCATGTGTTCCACCAGATCCCCCGACAGCGTACCGGCCAGCAGTGCGTCCTGTTGTTCGACGAAGGCCCGGGCGGCGGCGTTGGTCAGGTGTTCGATGGCCTTGCCGCGCAGGATCGCCAGTTTGCGCCGGCGCGAATCCTGCGGGCCGAGCTGGCGATAGGTTTCCGGCAGGTCATCACCGACCAGACCGAGCAGCAGCGACTCGACTTCGGCGTAATCGAGCAGCTCCATTTCCAGGCCATCCTCCAGATCGATCAAGGCGTAGCAGATGTCGTCCGCCGCCTCCATCAGATACACCAGAGGATGGCGCGCCCAACGTTGCTCTTCCAGTTGCGGCAGACCCAGCTTGTGGGCGATCTGCTCCAGCAACGGCAGCTCGCTCTGGTAGCAGCCGAACTTATGCTTCTTGTAACCGAGGGAGTCGGCGTGACGAGCGGTCCACGGGTACTTCAGATAAGTCCCAAGGGTGGCGTAAGTCAGTCGGGTCCCGCCGTCGAACTGGTGATACTCCAGTTGCGTGAGTACCCGGAAGCCTTGGGCGTTGCCTTCGAAATTCAGGAAATCCCCTCGTTCGGCATCGCTCATCGCATCCAGCCAGCCGCGGCCCGCAGCCTGCTGGAACCAGTGACGGATCGCGTCTTCGCCGGAATGGCCGAACGGCGGGTTGCCGATGTCGTGTGCCAGACAAGCCGATTGAACCACCATGCCCAGATCGCTCGGATCGCACCATTCAGGCAAGGCGCGACGCAGGGTTTCGCCGACGCGCATGCCCAGCGAGCGGCCGACGCAACTGACTTCCAGCGAGTGGGTCAGGCGCGTGTGAATGTGGTCGTTGCTCGACACCGGATGCACTTGGGTCTTGCGCCCCAGACGGCGGAAGGCGCCGGAGAAGATGATGCGGTCATGGTCTTTATGGAACGGGCTGCGGCCAAGTTCCTGCGAGCTGTGCAACGGTTTGCCGAGACGTTCGCGGTTGAGCAGGGTATGCCAATCCAAGGCTGATTCTCTCCGTCTGGTGACTGATTCCCTAGCTTCCCGGTTCAGGCTGGCATCTGCAAGCGCAACTACAGCCCCGCCGCATCGATGTCGATCAGCAGCAGGCGCTCGCCGTTATCAAAAAACTGTCCGGCGGTCAGGCAATACTGGTTGCTGGTAGCGTCGCGATAGGTGTTGGAAAGGGTCAGGCGCCGTTCCTCCCAGCCTTCGGCCAGCAGGTGATAGAAGTAGGGGCGCCACGACCAGTTGTGACCCAGATAGCGATTGTCGGCGACCCAGCCGCTGGGGCGCCACTCCAGGTTTGGCGTCAGTTGGGTGCCGTGGCGGTCACATTGATAAAAACGCAGCAGCCAGGGAAAGGCGTCGAGCTGTGGCAGTGCACTGAGTGGGGCGCGGGCCTGGGCCCAGGTTTGGAGGATGGTCATGAGTTCACTGAGCTGCTGGCGCATGAACATCAGCTTGCTGCGCTCGGCCAGCTTCTGACGCACGTAAGACTGGCGCAGCTCGGCAAAGCGCTCCACGAAGTCATTCGTACCAAAAAGCGCCTCCTGCGCCCGGGCAAACAAAAAACCCTGCACGTAACGCGATCCGCACTCCAGCGCGAAATTCAGTTGCGCCGCAGTTTCCACGCCTTCGGCAATGATCCAGCAGCCGGTTTTTTCGGCCATTTGCGCGAGGGCCTTGACCACGTCACTGCTCGGCCCGCCCAGTGCGGCGGCCTGGAACAGACGCATGTCGAGTTTGAGAATGTCCGGTTGCAGCGCCAGCACACGATCGAGCTGCGAATAACCGGCGCCGAAATCGTCGATGGCGATCCGGGCGCCGGCATCGCGGTAGCGCGCCACGACTTCGGTCAGGCGCTGGCTGTTACCGCCCAGTTCAGTGATCTCGAAAACAATCCGTTGCGGGTCGATACCGTGCCGCGCGAGTTGCTTCAGGCTGGGCAGTGCCTGGTCGGCACGCAAGCGGCTGATCCAGCGCGGTGACATGTTCAGGCTGAGAAACCAGTCCGGCGGCGCCTCGTGCAGTCGACTCAGCGCGTTGTCGCGGATCTGCCGGTCCATGCGGCGCAGCGCGATGGCCGGGGTGCGCGGGTCGGCGAACAGCGGTCCGACCGACGCCAGTTGGCCATCGGCCTGGCGCAGACGGCCCAGTGCCTCGACCCCGGCAATGCGTCCGGTGGCGGTATCGATGAAAGGTTGAAAGCAGGCGAGCGGTTGCCCGTCGATCACGGGGCCTCCTTGTCGTTCTTGTTCTGGTCGAATTCTGCCAGCCGGACAGGCAAGCGGGATTGAACCTCCGGATAAAGATTCAATCCCGCCGGTATTGCAAGAATGCAGCCAGATGCGAAGGTTCAGCGCTTGCTCGAGCTCTGCATGACCAGTTTGATCAGCGGAGCGAGGCTGGTGCCCAGGCGGATCAGTCGGGTCAAACCGCCTACGCCACCGCTTTTGGCCCCTTTACCGGTGATGAAGCCCAGCAGTGTCACGGCCGCCACGCCCCACAACGGCGCGTGCTTGATGCCGAAACCGCCCTGAAGGTTTTGCGTCATGCCACGCATGCGTTGCAGAGGTTGCAGGACCTGGCCGGTTTCATGGCGGATTTCCTGACGATGCATTTCCATGCGCAGGCGGATCAGTGCCTTGCGCATTTCCCGGCGTGAGCTGTTGTGCGGAAGTTCAGGCAGGTTCATGGCAACAGGCGCTCCCGATCATTGGCCAGTTCTTCCAGCGTGCCGTGGAAAGGCGAGGATTCATCGAAGATCGCGGCTTTGAGACGCAGCGCGCAAAAGATTGCCGCCAAGGTGTAGAACACGCACAGACCAATAATTGCGGCCAGGCGATACGTGTCCCAGAACACGATCAGGACAAGCGTCGACAGGCCGACCAGCAACAGCAGCGCAAACACCAGTGCCAGGCCGGCGAACAGCAACAGGCTGACGGTGCGTGCTTTCTGTTCCTGCAGTTCGATGCCGAACAATTCGACGTGGCTGTGCAGCAGACCGAGAACAGCAGCACCCAGACGACGCGTGGAGGAGGCGGTGCCCGAGTTCGGGCCGGATTCACCGATCGACATGATCAGCGCCGCGTGGCCAGCAGGCCAATCAGAAAGCCGACGCCGGCGGCGATGCCCACCGATTGCCACGGGTTGGCCGACACATATTCCTCGGTGGCGGTGACCGCCGCCTGACCGCGCTCGCGCAGGGTGTCTTCGGTCAGCTTCAGGGTTTCCCGCGCGCGCAGCAGGCTTTCGTGGATCTGTTCGCGCAACTCATCGGCCTGATCACCGGCCAGCGTGGCGGTGTGCTCCAGCAAGCGTTCAGTGTCGCTGACCAGGGTCTGGAAGTCGTTCATCAGGATTTCTTGAGCAGTCTTTGCCTTGATGCTGGCCATGGGGGATCTCCGTAAGTGGCGTTCTGAAGCGGTGTTCTGAAGCGTTCGAGTATGAGCCAAGTGTGAAGGTTCAGTACAAGTGCTTGGTACAGCTTTTGCTGTGTCGTGGTGCGTCGATCGGTGGCAGTGCGCTGTTGCCGGGCGTAAAACCGGGCAAACCTTGGCCCGGATGATGAAGGTTCATGTCAGCCCATCGACCTTGTGCGCCAAAGCGGTTCACCGACCTGCCGGATCAGTGACTGCATGGTCGCAACTTGGTGCATGAAATGTGCGCGTGAACCGCTTTGGTGCCTTTTTCAGCCTCGGGTCTGCCTCCTCATGGAAAATCTGCAAAGCGCTGTGGACACGCTGGTTCACAGTTCCAACACGTTGTTCATTCTGATCGGTGCGGTCATGGTGCTGGCCATGCACGCCGGTTTCGCGTTTCTGGAGGTCGGAACGGTTCGCCAGAAAAACCAGGTGAATGCACTGTCGAAGATTCTCAGCGACTTCGCGGTGTCGACCCTGGCCTATTTCTTTATAGGCTACTGGCTTTCGTACGGAGTGACCTTCCTGCAACCGGCGGCGGTACTCAGTGCCGATCATGGTTATGGACTGGTGAAGTTTTTCTTCCTGCTGACCTTTGCGGCGGCGATCCCGGCGATCATTTCCGGCGGCATCGCCGAGCGAGCGCGGTTTGTGCCGCAACTGTGCGCCACGGCGCTGATCGTTGCGTTCATCTACCCGTTTTTCGAAGGCATGATCTGGAACGGCAACTACGGTGTGCAAGCCTGGCTGACCGCACAGTTCGGCGCTGGTTTCCATGATTTTGCGGGTTCGGTGGTGGTGCATGCCATGGGCGGCTGGTTGGCGTTGGCGGCAGTGCTGCTGCTCGGGCCGCGCAACGGACGCTATCGCGATGGCAAGCTGGTGGCGTTCGCGCCGTCGAGCATTCCGTTTCTGGCATTGGGGTCGTGGATTCTGATCGTCGGCTGGTTTGGCTTCAACGTGATGAGCGCGCAAACCCTGCAGGGGGTCAGCGGGCTGGTGGCGGTCAACTCGCTGATGGCCATGGTGGGCGGAACGGTGGCGGCGCTGATCGTCGGTCGCAACGACCCGGGCTTTCTGCACAACGGTCCGCTGGCCGGTCTGGTGGCGGTGTGCGCCGGTTCCGATCTGATGCACCCGGTTGGCGCGCTGGTGACCGGCGCGATTGCCGGCGCCCTGTTTGTCTGGTGCTTCACGGCGGCGCAGGTCAAATGGCGCATCGATGACGTGCTGGGTGTCTGGCCGTTGCACGGTCTGTGTGGCGTGTGGGGCGGCATTGCCTGCGGGATCTTCGGCTCGACCGCGTTGGGCGGGCTCGGTGGCGTCAGCCTGATCAGCCAGTTGATCGGCACCGCCCTCGGTGTGGCGGTGGCGTTGACCGGCGGTTTCGCCGTCTATGGCTCGATCAAGGCGCTGCATGGTCTGCGCCTGAGCCAGGAACAGGAGTACTACGGCGCCGACCTGTCGTTGCACAAGATCGGCGCGGTAAGCCAGGACTAGGTCTCCTCATCGTCGGCTCCGGGGTAAAAGCCGTGAAGCAGGCGATAACGATCGATGCGCACCTGATCGACTTTCTCCTGCACCCGGTGTGCAGGAAATCCGAGCAGGATCAAGGCATGGGAACCGAGCATCAGGCTCGACTCCAGCAGTTCCGGCACCACTTCACTGGCGCCGGCTGCTTTCAGCTCGGCCGACTGGCTGTCGTCCCGGGTGCGCACCAGAATCGGCACCGTCGGGTTGAGGCGTCTTGCCTCCTTGAGAACCCGCAGAGCCACGTCGGCTTGATCCACAGCAATCACCAGCAACCTGGCGCGCAGCAAACCGACGGCGGTCAACAGATCGCCGCGGGTTGAATCGCCGTAGTGGACGTCGCGCTCGGCGGTGGCGGCTTCCTGGATCCGCACCGGATCGTTGTCCAGCGCGACGTAGGTTTGCCCGGCATTGCGCATGAAACGCCCGATCGACTGACCGACACGGCCGTAGCCACAAATCACCACATGCCCGTCGAACCCCGCATTGAGGGCGCTGATTTCCTCGATCTGCGCTTCCTGGTTGGGTTTGCGGTGCAGGGCGGCGGCGATGCGCGGTGCGGCGCGTAACAGCAGGGGCGTCAGCAGCATCGAGCAGAAGGTGGCGGCGAGCAGCAGCGCACCGAGTTCGGCGGGGAGCAACCGGGTTTGCTGCATCTGTGCCATCAGGGCGAAGCAGAATTCACCGCCCTGGGCGAGGGCGAGGCCGCTGCGCCAGGCCGTTTCACTGTCGCTGCCGCGCCATTTCACCAGCAGCGCCACCACCAGGCCTTTGATCACCAGTAAACCCAGGGTCATCCCGATAATCAGCAGGCTGTGGCTGGCGAACAGTTGCAGGTCGATCAGCATGCCGATGCTGACGAAAAACAATCCCAGCAGAATGTCGCGAAACGGCCGGATATCGGCCTCGATCTGATGTCGATAATGGCTCTCGCCCAGCAGCATGCCCGCGAGGAACGCGCCGAGGGCCGGGGACAGGCCCAGCAGGTGGGTCAGCCAGGCCGTCAGCAGCACAATTACCAGTGCCAGCAGTACGAACAGCTCCGCCGAGCGGGACGCTGCGACTTCCTGAAACAGGCGGGGAAGCAGCCAGCGGCTGGCCAGCAACAAACCGAAAAACAGCAACACGGTCTTCAGCAAAGTCAGGGGCAGCGCCCAGTACCAGGCCTGATCACTGCTGCCGGCGAACACCGGCACCAGCGTCAGCAGCAATACGGCCACCACGTCCTGGAACAACAGGACTCCTACCGCGTTCTGGCCATGGCTGCTGAAGATTTCGCCGAGGCTGCTCAGTTCCTTGGTCACAATCGCCGTGGATGACAACGACAGGCCAGCGCCCAGCAGCAAGGCCGGTGTGGCGGGCATGCCCAGGAGCATCAGCACGCTTCCCAGCAGCAGTGTGGTGATCAGCACCTGCTGGCTACCCAGACGGAAAACCACCTTGCGCAGGGCGATCATTTTAGAGAGGGAGAATTCCAGTCCCAGGGAAAACAGCAGAAACACCACGCCCAGTTCGGCAAGATCCGGCAGATGTTCGCTTTCATTGATCCAGTCGAATGCTTTCGGCCCGACCATCAAGCCCACGCACAGGTAGCCCAGCACAGGCGGCAGGCGCAGGCGACGGAACAGGGCAATCATCACCAGGGACGACGCCAGAATGATCAGCAGATTGGCAAACACAAGACACTCCGGAACAGGTCAGGCTCTTCAAGCGTAGAGGTAAAAAACACTGGAGCATCGCGTAAACGGCAATTTTGTGGGCTGATTTACATCAGGGTTTTGCGAAGAGCGGATTTGAGCCCGGTGGGCAGGTCGACGGGCCTTGCGGGCAGGCCTAGAATGATCACTCGATTTTTGGGGTTGAGCGCACATGCTTCCTGAATGCCAGTTGTTCGGCACCCTGGGGTGCCATTTGTGTGAAGTCGCCGAGGCTGAACTGATGCCTTTTGTCGAGCATGGTCTGCTGGTGGAGCTGGTGGATATTGCTGACGATGAGTCGTGGTTCGAGGCCTACAGCCTGCGAATCCCGGTCTTGCGCAGGGTCGATACCGGCGCGGAACTGGGGTGGCCGTTCAGCGCCGATCAGGTAGTGGCATTCCTGCGTTAATGACTTTTTCTCGTTTGCGTTGATGGCGTTCGTCACCTTCGCTAATCACGGCTTGGCACTTTTCGGGTTATTCGGTTACTGTATGCGCATACAGTAATTGGGTTGGCCTGCCATGCCGTTTCCGGGCATTCGTCAGGGCAAACCGGATGTCAGAGGGAGCCACCGTGGTCAATGTCGAACAGTTGAAAAGCAGCGTGAACGGGATGTCGGTTGACGTGGTGCGCGAGGCCGTCCACGAATTGCGCCTGGACGGTCTGGTCACGGAAGGCAAGACTCCCTTCAACAAGCTGCATTTCAATACGTGCTTTGCCGAGATCGAGGCCTTGTTTCAGCGCGCCGGTTATCACAAGCAACTGGATGTGGTCGGTTATCAGGGATTGTTGTACGCCTTGTACGACCCAGGCCGCTGGGAGGCCGTCGATGTTCTGCGCTGGCTCAAGGAATTCACCGAGGCGGCGGCGCTCAAATCGATCCCCGCCTGATTCTGCGCTAGGTCTGCTGCGCCGGGTGTTGGATAATGCGGCTCTGCTTTGAAGGTTCGAGTTCTCTGTATGTCCAGCACACCCACGTTTTCCGCCGCACAGAATCAGGCCAGCACGCTGTATCTGCCCCCCGGTAGCTGGCGGACAGTGCTCGACTGCCTGTGTGAGCATTTCAGTGCCATCGGGCGCGATCAATGGCTCGACCGAATCGCCCGGGGCCGGGTGCTCGATGGCGAGGGTCAGCCGATTGCGCTGGACTTGCCCTACAAGGAAGGGCTGCGCATTCACTACTTTCGTGAAGTACCGGATGAAAAGCCGATCCCGGTGGTCGAGTCGATCCTGTATGCGGACGACCATCTGGTGGTGGCGGACAAACCGCATTTCCTTCCGGTGACCCCGGCAGGCGAGTACGTCGAACAGACGCTGCTTCGCCGATTGATCCGGCGCCTGAACAATCCCCATCTGGTGCCGCTGCATCGGATTGACCGGCACACGGCCGGGCTTGTGATTTTCTCGGCCAACCCACAGACGCGGTCGGCGTATCAGTCGCTGTTCCCGACGCGGCAAATCGAAAAACGCTATGAAGCCATTGCGGCTGCGTTACCTGGGCTGGACTTTCCGTTGGTACATAAAAGTCGTCTCGTCGATGGCGAACCTTTCTTCCGCATGAAGGAGGGGGCGGGTGCAAGTAACACCGAAACGGCGGTGGAGGTGCGTGAAAGGAATGGTGATCTCTGGCGCTACGGCCTGTATCCGGTGACCGGCAAGAAGCATCAACTGCGGGTACACATGACGGCGCTGGGGGCGAGCATCTGCAATGATCCGTTTTATCCCGACGTGCTAAAAGACGTTGAGGATGACTACGCCAATCCGCTGAAACTTCTGGCGCAAGGCCTGCGATTCATCGATCCGGTTACGGGGCAGCCCCGCGAGTTCGAGAGCCGCATCACGCTGGACTGGTGATCCCGCTATCGATTGTTTTCGGTCAGACACGAAAAAGCCCGCATATTGCGGGCTTTCTGTATCGGGTGTCGAACTGAAGAATTAAAGCTCTTTGACAGTACGAACCTGATCCTTGTTGATGCGAGTGTGCTTGCCGTCCAGTTGTTCGAACTCGTAGAAGCCCGAATCTTCATCATATTTAGGGGCGTCGACAGCCTGGATTTCGCGACCGTCATTCAAGGTGATCACTGTTGGCGAAGCGCAACCGGCGAGGGTGGCGAGGCCCAGTGCGAGCATGAAAGTGGCGAGGGTCCGTTGAGTCATGAGTGTGTCTCCGAAGGGAAATTCTTTTGGTTACTGAGCTTGAGACGTATACAAGGCGTGCAAGTTCCTTGAATGCTGTCAGTCTGACACAGTGTTGTGCGAACTCAACAGTTCAGGGGTGTTGAGATTGGCCAGGCGTGGGTCATTGTCAGGGCAAACCAGGGCCTGGGCATCAAGATTGCGCATGACCCGGCCAGGGCTGCGCTCTCCGGCGCTCCAGGCGTTTTCGAAGGCGGGCAGGAGTGCCACGGGGATTACGCAAAGCAGCGGTTCCCAGTGATCGTCATGTCGCAACATTAAAGGTTTTTCAGAATTCAGACTGGCCGCCTCGCGCATGTTCTGCAGCAACGCAAGATCGATGCGCGGGACATCGCAGGGCAGTACCAGCAGGTGGGTGTGGCGCGCGGCTTTCAAGCCGGCGCGAATGCCGGCCAACGGACCGGGAAAATCTTCCTCGTCATCGCATACCAACTGTTCGGCAAATGGCGCATAGCGTTCACGATTGCGGTTGCAGGAGATGATCAGATCATCGGTCAACGACCGAACTTTACGATGAATATGCGCGATCAACGGTTCACCGTGCCATTCCACGAGCCCCTTGTCCTTGCCGCCCATGCGCTGGCCGCGCCCACCTGCCAGTAACAGAATGGAGCAAGGTGGTAATGGCGTGTTCGAGGTCATGGCAACTCTCCGCAGGGGCGGCGAAAAAAGGGGGCGCTGTGATATAACACCGGGCTGTTTCTCCTACAACTGGACGAGCCTATGAAAGCCAAGGCTGATGTACCTTTCGCACCGCTCAATATCGCAGTGCTGACGGTCAGCGACACCCGAACCCTGGAAACCGATACCTCCGGCCAGGTCTTCGTCGACCGTCTGACGGCCGCCGGCCACCATCTGGCGCAGCGTGTGCTGCTCAAAGATGACCTGTACAAGATCCGTGCGCAAGTTGCCTACTGGATTGCCGAAGACGTCGTGCAAGTCGTGCTGATTACCGGCGGCACCGGTTTTACCGGCCGTGACAGCACCCCGGAAGCGGTTGCTTGCCTGCTGGACAAGCAGGTCGATGGTTTTGGTGAGCTTTTTCGTCAGATATCGGTTGCCGACATCGGCACTTCCACCGTGCAATCTCGGGCTTTGGCGGGACTGGCCAATGGCACGCTGGTCTGCTGCCTGCCTGGTTCGACCAATGCCGTGCGCACCGGTTGGGATGGCATCCTCGCCGAGCAACTGGACTCACGTCACCGCCCATGCAATTTCGTCACTCATTTGAAAAAGGCAGCGCCTTGTGAATCCCGTGGGTAAGCCGGGCAAGACCGGCAGTCTGATGCCGGTCGAAGAGGCATTGACGCGATTGCTGGAAATGGCCGAGAGCTCGCGGATTGTCGAGTACGAGTTTTTGCCACTGGCGCAGGTTCAGGGGCGAGTGCTGGCGCAGGATCTGATTTCGACGCTGGATCTGCCACCTTGGCCGAACAGCGCCATGGACGGCTATGCCTTGAGTCTGGCCGACTGGACCGGTGAGCCGTTGCCAGTCAGTCAGAAGATCTTCGCTGGACAGGCACCGGAACCTTTGAAACCAGGCACCTGTGCCCGGATCTTTACCGGCGCGCCGGTGCCTGCCGGTGCCGACTGTGTCGAAATGCAGGAAAACGTCGAGATTCATGCCGATGAGCGCGTGAGTTTCATCGAGACGATGGTGGCCGGGCAGAACATTCGCCCGCAAGGCCAGGAAACGACCGTCGGTGAACTGGTCTTGTCTGCAGGAACTCGGCTCGGTCCGATCGAGCTGGGGCTGGCTGCCTCGCTGGGTTGTGCAGGGCTTGAGGTCGTTCGCCAGGTTCGTGTGGCGGTTTTGTCCACCGGAGACGAGTTGGTCGAGCCGGGCACGACGTTGGGGCCGGGACAGATCTACAACAGCAACCGGGTGCTTTTGTGCAGCTGGTTGCAGCGCCTGGGACATGAAGTGGTTGATGCCGGCATTCTGCCTGATGATCTGGCCACTACCCGCGCGCGACTTGGGGAACTGCAGGATGTAGACCTGATTCTGTCGACCGGTGGCGTATCGGTCGGAGAGGCGGATTTCCTCGGAATCGCATTGAGGGAGGAGGGCGAACTGACACTCTGGAAGCTGGCAATCAAACCCGGCAAGCCATTGACGGTCGGGCATTTTCGCGGTGTTCCGGTGATTGGGTTGCCGGGTAATCCTGCCTCGACACTGGTGACTTTCGCCTTGTTGGCCCGACCTTATCTGTTACGTCGCCAGGGCGTGCAGGATGTCGAGCCGCTGAAAGTTTCGGTGCCCGCAGGATTTGTCTGGCCTCATGCCGGTAACCGCCGTGAATTTCTGCGAGGGCGCCTGGAGCAGGGGCAAGCGATTATCTACCGTAACCAGAGTTCGGGCGTTCTGCGCAGCGCTGCCTGGGCCGAGGGGCTGGTGGAGGTACGGGAGGGCCGAGTCCTGGCCGTAGGAGACCAGGTGCCATTCATTCCACTCAGCGAGCTTCTCGGTTGATCGCAGGTATTTGAAAGGCAGGCACAGTGGTTACACGATGCCTGCCTTTCTGCCAGTCAACGACTGATCAGTGCAACGAGCTGGTCGAACCGGCTATTGGCGATCCAGCCCACCAGTCCGAGCACCATCGCTGTCGCACCTGCCGAGTAGGCAAGGCGGTGCTTGATGGCTTTGACGTCTCCTCTGACTTCGTCCATGTCGCGTCGAATGTACTTGAGGTGAGTTTCCAGCTCGGTGACACGAGGTTCCATATTGTTTTCTCCGGTATTTCTGGCGCTGCATTTGAATTCGTCTTTGAGGCTGGCGCGACTTTCGGAGAGAGAGGCAACCGGACTCACGGCTAGTCCTGCTTCACGGCTTTGCATGGAAACGTCCACCTGCTGCCGTGGGGCTCTCTTGGCGAATGCCGAAATGCAAAATATCGAAAGTCCTGAAACTGTTTCCACTCATTACATGCACATCCTTGTGTAATTGAATTGAAGATCGCTAACGCCGACACACGTTGTACCAATGGCCGGGCTGGGTCAATTGAGCCGATTCCTTACGTTCTGTACGAAAAAGTACCGGTATGTAGGACGAGGAGGGCGAGCTTCAGGAATTAATCAGAAGAAGTACGACTTTTTTATCGATCTAGAGGGTCAAGATGTCGCGTACCAATTTGATTCCGGGAGTGACCGCAATGAGTGAACGCAAGGCATTGTTGATTCTGCATGGCAAGCAGGCACTCAACGAGGCGGTTCGTGCCGCTGTCGAGAACAAGCGAGAGCAAGGCTGGGAGCTGGCTGTGCGTCTGACCTGGGAGGCCGGCGATGCGCAGCGGTTGGTGGAAGAGGCGCTGGCGGCGGGATACCGCCAGATCATCGCCGGCGGTGGGGATGGCACCCTGCGTGATATCGCCGAAGCGCTGGCGGCGCAGCCAGGCAAAGCCGGTCTGGTGCTTTTACCGCTGGGAACTGCCAACGACTTTTCCCACGCGGCAGGTATTCCGATGGAGCCGACCGAGGCGCTTGAGTTGCTTGAAGCGCCCGCCCACGACATCGATCTGGGTGAAGTCGGTGGGCAGATCTTCCTGAACATGGCGACCGGAGGATTCGGCAGCCAGGTAACGGCCAACACGTCGGAAGATCTGAAAAAGGTATTGGGTGGCGCAGCTTATTTGTTCACCGGTTTGACGCGGTTCAGTGAACTGCATGCCGCGTACGGTGAGTTGCAGGGGCCGGATTTCCATTGGCAAGGCGAGTTGCTGGCCCTCGGGATCGGCAATGGCCGTCAGGCCGGCGGCGGACACGTGTTGTGCCCCGAAGCGCTGGTGGACGATGGTCTTTTGGATATCAGCATCCTGCCGGCGCCGCAGGAGTTGGTTGGCACCCTGAAAAATCTGCTCAGCGACGGCTTCGGCATTGACAACATGTTTGTGCGCGCCCGTTTGCCATGGGTTGAAATCAAGGTCGCCGAAGGGCTTTACATCAATCTCGACGGCGAGCCCCTGGAGGGCGAAAGTTTACGGTTTGCGGCGCGCCCCGGGGCGTTGCGTGTGCATCTGCCGAAGGACTCACCGCTGCTGAGCGTCACTCCCAGGCTCAATCGTCCAGACTAATGATCTGTTCTCGCACGGCAAACAGCACTAGGCCCGCCACATCGTAGATCTGCAGGCGTTTCATGATCTGCGAGCGGTGGGTTTCGACCGTCTTGATGCTCAAGCCCAGGCCGTTGGCGATTTCTCGCGTGGATTTGCCACGCACGATCAGGCGCAGGATTTCCAGCTGGCGTGCGGTCAGGTTGTGCGACTCGGCGACTTCCGGCTGTTGTTTCAGGTTGCGGGTCAGTGCCTGATTGATCACGGTATGGGCGATGGCAGGGCTCAAGTAGCGCTCGTTGTTGCGCAGGGCTTCGAGTGCATGTTCGAGCTCGGTGGCCGTGGTGTCCTTGAGCAGGTAACCGTGAGCACCGGACTCCAGTGCCTGCATGATCAGCGCGGGGTCGGTGTGCATCGACAGAATCAGCACTTTGCTCTGTGGGCGTACTCTTCTGAGTCGCTGCAGGGCTTCCAGCCCGCCGGTTTCTTTCATGGAAATGTCCAGCAATACGATATCGGGGGACAGCAGCTCGACCATCTCGAGCAGCTGCGAGCCATCATTGGCCTCGCCGATGACTGCATAGCCGGGAATATCCAGCACCAGGGCACGCACGCCGGCCCTGATCAGCGAGTGGTCATCCACCAGAAGTAAGTTACAAGTCAACGCATAACCTTATTCGTACTGGCCCGCTCGAGTGCCCGGGGCGCCCAGGGGAATAGTGCTTCGATTTGAGTACCTTTGCCGGGCTCGCTGGTCACACTGAGTGTACCGCCCAGTTGCTCGATGCGTTCTGCCATCCCGGCCATGCCGCGCTGTCCTTCGCGACCAGGGTTCGCCGCCGGGGAAAAACCCAGGCCATCATCGCTGATCAGCAGGGTCAGGCCCTGTGGCAGACGTTGCACGCGGATCAACAGGTTTTTGGCCTGCGCATGGCGAAGAATGTTGGTCACCGCTTCCTGAGTGATGCGAAACGCTGCGACGGCCATCTCTTCGGGGATTCCATTCAGGCGCTGCTGGCAGTCCAGGCTCCAGTGCACCGAAGTATTGGCCAATACTTTGAGCAGGTGTGCACGCAGGCTCGCTTCCAGACCAAGGCTGGTCAATTGCCGCGGGTTGAGAATGGCCGAAACGTCGCGCACCTTGTTGAGGGTTTCTTCCAGCGTCTCGCAAAGTACCGAACAGTGTTCCTGCATATCCGCGGGCAAGCGGCGCTTGAGCCATTCGCTTTGCAGTTTGGCGGCGGTCAACAACTGGCCGATATCGTCATGCAGTTCGCGACTCAGGCGATGGCGCTCGTTTTCCTGGACTTCCAGCAAACGGTCGGCCAGTTCCTGAGGCTGGAACTTGATGGATTTGCGCGACAGGCGATGTTGTGTCCAGACGCAGCCTGCAGCCGCCACGTTGATCAACAACAGGCCGAGCGACAGCTGCGCGGACAATCCATAGGTCAACACACTGCCCAGAGCCGAGCCTGTACACAGCAGGAGGGTAATCCTGCGGGCATTTTCTCGGGAGGGAGGCCATGTGGTGATTGACTTGAGACTGGCGTACATAGCGGATGGAGCCAATGGATGTTCGCTGCGGGCAGACCGGTCAGAAGGACTGGCGGTCTCTGTCTGGAAAACGTTCATTCAGGTTGTTGATTTCAAAATGGTTCAGTGATCAATAATTGAGCGCCAACTTCGGTGGAGACCGATCATTGAAGTCACAATGCCATTAATTGAAACAACTAACGGCCGGCATAATACCACTTAACATACCGTTGGTCGCGTTTGCCCTATATGTCCAAAGAGTCAGGAAACAGGCCATGTTGGACGAAGGTTCCATAATGGAAAGTTGAAATACCTGACCCGATAATTATCGATGCGGTCGCAAGTTTTCTTTTACACAGGAAAACCCTGATATCAGCAGAGGGTAGTCTGCATTCAGCGAGTGTAATTATTTATCGGGAGGGTCGCAGGCAGGCATGAACTATTCATTTGCGACATTCGACTGCGAAAGCTGACCGGCTCAAGCGGCCCAAGGTGTGCCCGATTACGCTTGCCGTTCCGACCAGGCTACGAGGGTCAGGGACTTGCCGTTGTGCGGCAATTGAAAGTGTGTCTGGCCGACCTGGCAGGCAAAGGCTTCGATGAGCGACACCTGCTCGCTTTCATCCAGACCCAATTGCCCGGTACTTGGATCAACCAGCTCCAGTTGCCAGGCCATCAGGGTGAAGCAATCCTTCAGTGCTTCCAGGGCCTGTGCATGCAAATCCACGTGACCCTGCACCTGGGTGAGCAAGCCATGCAGGTGCAGGGAGAATTCGGATACCGCCTCCAGCCCCAGGGCATCGGCCTTGTTCGCCAGCTTGAGGAGGGTGCTGAGCATGCAGTCGATGGCGTCCTTGTCATTGCTGATCAGCTGCAGATGGCTGAGGCATTCTTCAGACTTGGCCAGGAGCGTTTCAGCCTCGACAAGGAATTCGGGGAACCGCTGCGCCCATTCACTACGGTCGTTCGGCATGCTTATCTCCACCACGTCATGTCTGATGAGGGAATGCCGTGTGTGTCGACGATCATGAACCGTCGCGAGACCGCGCCCCGGTGTGCATTGGCACAGACCTGGGGTTTCAAGAGGATGTGTTTCCACTGAACTGCGATCGCACACAATAGCCTGACTCCGTTCATGCAATGAGAATGGCGTCACATTAATGGCTATTGGATATCGCGAATATCAGGTTAGGCCTGATTGTTCCTAGGGGATTCCCTTAGGCACGGGAACCTGTGGCGCAAATCAGGGTCGCGCCGAAGAGAATGTAGCAGATGATTTCTGCGGAGCCAGTAAAGCATGATGTTAATGTGACATCAATGCCTGTTCATGGCATTTTGTTGGCGATTTTTGACGGGATCAAGATCCGCCAGATTCAGCCGATAACCCCCAATAGTGAATTCATCAGAACAAGCCCAGGAGTCATTGATGGCCGGCATTCTCGACACGGTAGACCAACGCACGCAACTGGTGGGTGAGAATCGCCTGGAAATTCTCATGTTTCGACTGGCGGGACGCCAATTGTTCGCGATCAACGTGTTCAAGGTTCAGGAAGTCCTGCAGTTGCCGAAACTGACCCTGATGCCCCAGCGTCACCCGTTTGTCTGCGGTGTGGTCAATCTGCGCGGCCAGACGCTGCCGGTGATCGACCTGTCCCAGGCGATCGGCATGCGCCCGCTGGTGCCAGGCCCGAACAGCACGATCATCGTCACCGAGTACAACCGTTCGGTGCAGGCGTTCCTCGTCGGTGGCGTGGATCGCATCGTCAACATGAACTGGGAAGCCATTCTGCCGCCACCGACCAGCGCCGGTCGTCAGCATTATCTGACGGCCATCAGCAAGGTCGACGATCAACTGGTGGAGATCATCGACGTCGAGAAAGTCCTCGCCGAAATCGTGCCGTACAACGCCAAGGTTTCGCGCGACAAACTGGACGATCCGGTGCTGGAACGCGCCCGTGGCCGCGAAGTATTGCTGGTGGACGACTCCAACGTGGCGCTCTCGCAATTGCGCGACACCCTCGGCCAGTTGGGCGTGAAGATGCACATCGCCAGCGACGGCCTGAAAGCCCTGAACATGCTCAAGGCCTGGGCGGACACCGGGGTGAACATGACCGACAAACTGCTGATGGTGTTCACCGACGCCGAAATGCCGGAAATGGACGGCTATCGCCTGACCACCGAAATCCGCAACGACCCGCGCCTGCGTGGCCTGTATGTGGTGCTGCACACTTCGCTGTCCGGCAGCTTTAACGATTCGATGGTGAAGAAGGTCGGGTGCGACAATTTCCTCTCCAAGTTCCAGCCGGACAAATTGGTCGACGTGGTGCGCCAGCGTCTGATGCTCGACGAAGTACCGGCCTGATCAACCTGTCGAGGCTGACCTCGCGTCAGCCTTTGATTCGCTGACAAAGCTCGTATAGGGTGGCGTTTTTGACCCACCAGGGAGCTGGCCATGCTGCGTCTGAGCGCGCTTTATCGTTACCCGTTGAAATCCGCCAAGGGCGAGGTCCTGCAAGGGATCGGCCTGGACAAACTGGGGCTTGAGGGTGACCGACGCTGGATGCTGGTGGATGAGGCCAGCGGGCGGTTCCTGACCCTGCGTGCCGAAGCGAAAATGAGCCAGCTCTCGGCGCTGTGGAACGCCAGCGGTGGCCTGACGCTCAGCGCGCCGGGGCATTCGGCAATCGATGTTGCCTTGCCCGGCAGCGACGACAACCTGCGTGGCGTGACCATCTGGCGTGACACCCTGCGTGTGCCGGATGCCGGTGAAGAGGCGGCCCGCTGGGTCAGCGATTTCATTGGCAAACCGACGCGCCTGGTGCAAGTGCCGCTGGATCGCGCCCGGACGACTCAGGCCGGGTACGGCAATGACGACGATCAAGTGGCATTCGCCGACGGCTTTCCACTGCTGCTGATTGGTGAGGCATCGCTGCAACACCTGTCGCAGGCGGTCGGGCGTCCGCTGGAAATGCTGCGGTTCCGGCCGAATCTGGTGATCGAAGGCAGTGATGCTTACGCCGAGGATGGCTGGAAGCGGATTCGAATCGGCGATGTCGAGTTCCGCGTGGTCAAGTCCTGCTCACGCTGCATTCTCACCACGATCGATCCGCAGACCGGTGAGCGCAGCGCTGACCGCGAACCACTGGCGACCCTGCAGAAGACCCGTGCCCAGGCCGACGGCGCGATGTTCGGCCAGAACCTGGTCAACGACAGCAACGGTCGACTCGAAGTTGGCATGCCGGTGGAAATCCTCGAATAACCCGCCCTGAAACGAAAAATGCCCGTGTCCTTGGACACGGGCATTTTTCATGACCGCAGGAAACCGGGGTTTCAGCCGCGGTATTCGCACAGGTAAGCGGTGTCGACGGCCACTTTCAGCTGGAACTTGCTGTTGGCTGGCACATTGAACTGGCTGCCCGCGGCGAAAGTTTCCCAGTCGCTGCTGTCCGGCAGTTTGACGGTCAAGGCGCCCGAAACCACGTGCATGATTTCACGCTGGCTGGTGCCGAATTCGTATTCGCCCGGGGCCATGACGCCGATGGTCGCAGGGCCTTCAGCGGTGCCAAAAGCGATCGACTTGACGGTGCCGTCGAAGTACTCGTTGACTTTAAACATGGGCGATTCCTCTCGAAAAGGGCTTAAAAGGGTCAAAAAGGGGCGGCCAGTATGCACAAGGCTCCGGGCGTCGTCATCTGTCTAGAGTGGCAATACCAGTGGCAACAGGCGTGCGGTATTGCGCGCATCCTCCAGTGCCCGGTGTTGTTGACCGCTGAATTGCATCCCCGCCAGTTGCAACGCGCCATTGAGGCCCAGAGGCCGTTCGAGGCGCCGGGCCTTGGCAAAGCGCTGTTTGAGGTTCATGTGCGGCACCCGGCTCAGGGCGCTGTCGAGTTGCAGGCGCTGCCATTCCTGAAGCAACTGCTTGCGGTCGTAATCGCCCCAGCTGGCCCAGCCTTCAAGGCGCGTCTGGTGCTGACCGAGCCAGCGCTCGAACGCAGGCCACACTTCGCTCAACGGCTGCGCCGCGTCGATGTTGGCCTGGGTGATGTGCGTGAGTTCGCGGCAAAAGGGCGTCAACAAGGGGCGCCGCGTCGGTTTGACGAAGCGCTGAAAGTGATCCTGCTCGCGACCGGCGCGATCAACCAGGGTCGCGCCGATCTCGATGATCTCCATTTCCGTAACCGGCCAGCCACCCTCATCGGTGGTGGCTTCCAGATCTATGACCAGCCAATGGGGCATCGCAGGGTTCCTGATTTCCGCGTCCTGATTATTCAGAGCGTAGTCAAACCTTGCGGATGCGCGCGGCGACTACTCGACCTGCAACAGAACCTGACGATTTTTTACCTGATCGCCGACCTTGACCTGCACCCGCTTGAGCACGCCGTCGATGCCGGCCTTGAGCGGATGCTCCATTTTCATCGCTTCCAGCACAACCAGCAGTTGGCCCTTGCTGACCGGGCTGCCTTCGCTGACGAGCACATCGATGATGGCGCCATCCATCGGCGCTTTCAACGTGCCGGAACTGACGCTGGTCTGACTGTCGATCACCGCTTGAGTTCGGTCCACCAGATGCAGGCTGCCGGGGTGGGTGAACAGCCAGAGCTGGTCGTCGCGCAGGCGACAGGCATGGCGCTGACGCAGGCCATCGATTTCCAGTGTCACGGCCCCGGCGGTGTGCTCGACCAGCGTGAGTTTGATGACACGTTCGGCGACCTGCACTTCAAACGTGTTGTCCGGTCTGGCGCGCAGTTGCACGTTCCATTCGCGGGCGTCGAGGCCGATGCGATAGAGCAACGGCGCGCCGGCGTTGTTGCGCCATCCGGACAACAGGGCGCGATGTTGTTGCGCGGCGGATTGGTAAAAAATCACCGCCGCGATGGCCAGCTCTTCGGCACTGGGCGAATAGGCGTGCAGGCAATCGTGATCGGCGAAATGTTGAGGGATGAAGCCAGTGCCGAACTCACCGCTGATGAATTGCGGATGCTGCAAAAGGCTGGCGAGCAAGCGCTGATTGCTCTGCACGCCAAGCAACACGCTGTCCTGCACGGCGCGCAGCAGTTTGCGCCGTGCCTCTTCACGGGTCGCGCCGTGGGCGATCAGTTTGCCGAGCATCGGGTCGTAGAACGGTGAAATCGACTGTCCTTCGATCAGGCCGTGATCGACCCGCGCGCCGCGATCCAGTGCCGGCGCCCAGGCTTCGACACGCCCGGTCTGCGGCAGAAAACCCTGGGCCGGGTCTTCGGCGTAGAGGCGCACTTCCATCGCGTGGCCATCGAGTTTCACCTGCGCCTGGGTCAGTGGCAAAGGCTGCCCCTCGGCGACTGCCAGTTGCCACGCGACCAGATCCAGCCCGGTAATCAACTCCGTCACCGGGTGCTCGACCTGCAACCGGGTGTTCATCTCCAGAAAGTAGAACCGGCCATCGGTATCAAGCAAAAACTCCACGGTGCCGGCACCTACGTAGTTCACCGCACGCCCGGCCTTGAGTGCCGCTTCTCCCATCGCCTGGCGCAGTTCTTCGGTCATCACCGGGCACGGCGCTTCTTCGATGACTTTCTGGTGGCGACGCTGTATCGAACAGTCGCGCTCGCCGAGGTAGATCAGGTTGCCGTGATGGTCGCCGAACAGCTGCACCTCGACATGTCGCGGCTCGATCAACGCCTGTTCGAGGATCAGTTCATCACTGCCGAAACCGTTCAATGCTTCCGAACGGGAGGTGCGCAATTGCGCTGGCAATTCCTCGACGCTGTGCACCAGACGCATGCCGCGCCCGCCACCGCCGGCGCTGGCCTTGATCATCAACGGGTAACCGATGCGTTCGGCTTCGCGGGTCAGCGTCACGTCGTCCTGCTCGGCGCCTTGATAGCCGGCGATGCAGGGGACGCCGGCGGCGAGCATGGCGATTTTCGACTGTCGTTTGCTGCCCATCAGTTCGATGGCTTCGACGCTGGGGCCGATGAAGGTCAGGCCGGCCTGTTCGCAGGCGCGGGCGAATTCGGCATTTTCCGAGAGAAAACCGTAGCCCGGATGGATGGCGTCGGCGCCGCTGCGCCGGGCGGCGTCGAGAATGGCCGGGATGTTCAGGTAGGACTGCTGCACGGGTGCCGGGCCGATGTTCACGGCCTCGTCCGCCATTTGGACATGCAGTGCGTCAGCGTCGGCATCGCTGAAAACGGCGACGGTGCGATAACCGAGGGCCTGGGCAGTGCGCTGGATGCGGCAGGCGATTTCACCGCGGTTGGCGATCAGGATTTTGTGGAGGGCTGGCATGATAATTTTCCTGAGTTTTTGGCGGTGAATGGAAGGGCCTCATCGCGGGCTTGCTCCGGGCGGCGTTCCGACGAAGCTTTCAGGAGGCCCACCTCGGTTTGCGTTTTTGCACAAACGCCATCGTGCCTTCTATGCCTTCGGCGCCGGTCACCGCTGCGCTGAACCACTGCGCGGCTTCGTCCAGCAATTCACTCGACGGCTGGCCGGCGCTGGCCAGCAGCAGTTTTTTCGTCACAGCATTCGCCTCGGGGGCACAACACAAGACATGATCGAGCACTTCATCCAGTCGCTCGGCGAGCGCCTGTGGATCCTGTTCGACAAAATGCACCAGCCCCAGACGCCGGGCCTGATGGCCGTCGAAGCGGGCGGCGGTCAGGGCCAGGCGTCGGGTCTCGGTCAGGCCGATGCGCTGCACCACAAACGGTGCGATCTGCGCCGGCAGCAGGCCGAGGCTGGTTTCCGGCAAACCGAATTGCGCTTGATGATCGGCGATGGCGATATCGCTGACACACGCCAGGCCGAAGCCGCCCCCGAGCACCGCGCCTTGTAGCACCGTGATCAGCACTTGCGGTGCGTGCTGTGCTTCTTCCAGCAACGACCCGAAGACTCGGTTCAATTCGCGATAGGCATCTCTGCCCTGAGCGCGGGCGTTGGCCATGTCCTTGATGTCAGCGCCGGCGCAGAAATGCCCGCCGGCGCCGCTGAGCACCAGCGCGCGAATACTGCGGTCATCGCGCACGTTGGCCAGTACCGCGCGCAACTCGCCGACCATTTGCAGGCTCATGGCGTTGCGGCTGTCCGGGCGATTGAGGGTGATGTGCAACACGCCGTTGTGCCGCTCCAGCAGCAGCGTCTGGCAATCGGGCAGGGCGCTCATTTCTTTTTCCCCGGCAGGATGCCCATCAGTTTGCAGATGATCCCCAGCATGATTTCGTCGGCGCCGCCGCCAATCGATACCAGCCGCACATCGCGGTAGGCGCGGGCTACCGGGTTGTCCCACATGAAGCCCATGCCGCCCCAGTATTGCAGGCAACTGTCGCTGACTTCACGGCCGAGACGCCCGGCCTTAAGCTTGGCCATCGAAGCCAGTCGGGTGACGTCCTGGCCTTTGACGTATTGCTCGGTGGCCTGATAGACCAGCGCCCGCAGGCATTCGATTTCGGTCTGCAATTCGGCGAGGCGGAAGTGGATCACCTGGTTGTCGATCAGCGCGTTGCCGAAGGTTTTGCGTTCCTTGCAGTACTCGATGGTGCTGTCGACGCAGTATTCCAGGCCCTTGATCATGTTGGCCGCGCCGAACAGGCGTTCCTCCTGGAACTGCAGCATCTGCATCATGAACCCGGCGCCTTCATGGCCGATGCGATTGCGCTGGGGCACGCGCACGTTGTCGAAAAACACCTGAGCGGTTTCCGAGCTGCGCATGCCGAGCTTGTCCAGATGCGAACTGAGGCTGATGCCCGGCGTGTTCATCGGCACCATGATCAGCGATTTGTTGATATGCGGCTTGTCGTCCGATGTGTTGGCCAGCAGGCAGATGAAGTCGGCGCTCGGCGAGTTGGTGATCCACATTTTGCTGCCGTTGATCACATAGTCGTCGCCATCCTTGCGCGCGGTGGTCTTGAGCCCGGCGACATCGGAGCCGGCGCCGACTTCCGAGACGCCGATGCAACCGACCTGCTCGCCGGTGATCGCCGGACGCAGGAATTCTTCGCGCAACTCATCGGAGCCGAAGCGGGCGAGGGCGGGGGTGCACATGTCGGTTTGTACGCCGATCGACATCGGAATGCCGCCGCAGTGGATGGTGCCGAACTCTTCGGCGGCGACGATCGAATAGCTGTAATCCAGGCCCATGCCGCCGAATTTTTCCGGCTTGGAAATCCCCAGCAGACCGAGGTTGCCGGCCTTGCGGAAAATCTCGTGGATCGGAAAGCGCCCGGCCTTTTCCCATTCATCGACGTGGGGGTTGATCTCGTGCTCGACGAACTGGCGGACGGTACGGCGCAGCGCTTCGTGTTCCGGGGTGAAGATCATTTTTATTGTTCTCCTTTAAACCGTGGCGATCAGAACCGGCTGACGCCGAAGCTGTTGGGTTGCAACGTGCGGATGTCGGCTTCGTGGCAGATGTCCAGCAGGTAACCGAGCAGGGTGCGGGTGTCGCGCGGGTCGATCAGCCCGTCGTCCCACAGGTTGGCGCTGCCGTAGAGGGCGGTGGACTGGCTGTCGAGTTTCTGCGCGGTGACCTGCTCCAGCATGTCGAGCATTTTCGGATCGGGCACCAGACCGTCCTTGAGCTGTTTGGCTTCGGTGACGATGCGCAACACCTTGCCGGCCTGGGCGCCGCCCATCACGGCGGTGCGGCTGTTGGGCCAGGCGAAGATGAAGCGTGGATCGAGCCCGCGTCCGCACATCGCGTAGTTGCCTGCGCCGTAGGAGCCGCCGACCACAATCGTCAGTTTCGGCACCCGCGCATTGGCCACGGCCTGGATCAGTTTCGAGCCGTGCTTGATCACGCCGTGCTGTTCCGATTCGGTGCCGACCATGAACCCGGTGGTGTTGTGGAAAAACAGCAGCGGCGTCTGGCTCTGATCACACAGTTGAATGAACTGCGCCGCCTTGCTCGCACCATTGGGCGTGATCGGGCCGTTGTTGCCGATGAAGCCGCAGGCGCGACCCTGAATCTTCAGGTGGCCACAGACGGTCTGCTGATCGAACTCGCCCTTGAACTCCAGGAAGCGCGACTCATCGGCGATCCGCGCAATGATTTCGCGCACGTCGTAGGGTTTTTTCGGGTCGTCCGGGATCAGCCCGAGCAGTTCGTCGATGGGGTACAGCGGCTCCTTGAATGGCGGCTCGGGCAGCCACGGCAGTTGCTCGTTCCAGTTCAGCAGGCTGACGATTTCCCGCACCTGACGCACGCCGTCGGCGTCGTTTTCGGCCAGGTATTCGGCGGTGCCGGCGACTTGCGCGTGCATCTCGGCGCCGCCCAGTTCTTCGTCGGTGGCGACTTCACCGGTCGCCGCTTTAAGCAATGGGGGACCGGCGAGAAACAGCTTGGCCTTGCCGCGCACCACCACCACGTAATCCGACAGCCCCGGCTGATAGGCACCGCCGGCGGTGGCCGAGCCGTGCACCACAGTGATCTGCGGCAAACCCATGGCCGACATCCGCGCCTGATTGGCAAAGCTGCGTGCGCCTTCGACGAAAATTTCTGCCGCGTAATTGAGGTTGGCGCCGCCACTTTCGGCGAGGGTGATGACCGGCAGTTTGTTTTCCTGGGCGATCTGTTGCAGACGCAGGGATTTTTTCAGGCCCGACGGGGAAATCGTCCCGCCCTTGATCGCACTGTTGTTCGCCACGATCAAGGCGCGCACGCCGGACACGTAACCGATGCCGGCGATCAAGCCGCCACCGGCGGAGCTGCCGTCCTTGTCGTCGTGCAGTTTGTAGCCGGCCAGGCTCGCCAGTTCGAGGAACGGCGCGCCGGGGTCGAGCAACAGATTCAGACGTTCACGGGGCAGCAGTTGCCCGCGCTTGTCGAATTTCGGTTTGGCCTCGGCCGCCTTGTTCAGCAGGTTCTGTTCGAGTTGCTGGACTTGCTCGATGGCGGTGAGCATCGCTGCGCGGTTGCGGGCGAAGGCTTCGCTGTGTGGGTCGAGTCGGGATTGAATGACCGGCATGGCTTACTCCTTGTCCTTCAAGACATCCGGCATGTAAGCCCGGTGAAAACCGTTGAAGGATTCGCTGTGGGTCGCCTTGTGCAACGGCCACGCACGACTGCCCAGACTGGCCGCGCCGTCGATGCGCAAGGTGCTGCCGCTGATGAACACGGCAGCCGGGCTGAGCAGAAACACGATCGCCGCGCTGACTTCCGATTCGGTGCCGATGCGCTTGAGCGGCACGTGTTCGCGCAAGGTCGGGATCACCGCTTTGAACGCGCCTTCGTAGGTGTCCATGCCGCTGGAAGCGATCCACCCCGGGGCTACCGCATTCACTCGAACGCCGGCATAACCCCATTCGAACGCCGCTGTTTTGGTGAAGTTGTCCATGCCCGAACGCGCGGCGCCGGAGTGGCCCATGCCGGGCATGCCGCCCCACATGTCGGCGAGCATGTTGACGATGTTGCCGCCGTGTTTGCTCATCGACTGGTTGAACACTTCCCGGGCCATCAGGAAACCGCCGACCAGATTGGTGCGCAGTACGGTTTCGAAGCCTTTCTGATTGATCGAGGCCAGGGGCGACGGGTACTGGCCGCCGGCATTGTTGACCAGCCCGTGGATCGGGCCGTGTTCGCGGATCAGTTCGCTGACCAGTGTCTTCACCGCTTCTTCGTCACGAATATCGCAGGCCTTCCAGTGGGCGCGACCGCCGTCCTCGGCAATCTCGGCGGCGACGGTTTGCAGCTTTTCCGGCTTGCGACCGACCAGCACCACGTTGGCCCCGAGCGCCGCGAGTTCATGGGCGGTGCAACGCCCGATGCCACTGCCGCCGCCGGTGACGATGACGGTCTGACCGCTGAACAGATCAGCCCTGAAAATCGATTCGAACGCCATGGTGCCAATCCTCTAGTCGAACTGTTCGGCGATGCTCTGCGGCACCGGGATCTGGATTTCCAGTAGTTGTTGGGCGAAGGCCTTGCCTTGCGGGTCGATGCGCAGGCTCGCCACGCCACCACCACCGAGGGCGTTTTCCAGCAGAAAGTTGAGGCTGTGGGTGCCCGGCAGATACCAGCGCTCGACCCGGCCGTGAATCGGGTCGAGGACATGGCTCATCCAGTCCACGACCACCGCCGGGGTCAGCGCTTCGGCGATCCACGGAAGGTATTCGGGACGGCGCGGCATGACGCCAATATTGCTGTGATTGCCCTTGTCGCCGGAGCGCGCCACCGCCAGCTTCACCAGTGGCACACTCGCGTCGGCGCGGCCCTGGGGTTTGGGCGTTTCGTGGGGCAGGGGCAGATCCTGACTGTCGAGGGCGGCGGGGACGGGCAGGGCGAGCGGGTGAGATTCGCCGGCGATGTCGATCTGCAAGGTGCAGGCGCTTTTGTCGATCAGGAACGAGAACAGCCGGATCAGCGGATACACCGTCGGCCGCCCGCCGACGATACCGGTGAGGCCCGGCGCCATGCCGGTGGCGGCCTGGGCGATCTCCCGGGAGAACAGGATCAAGGCTTGTTTGTTCGGGTGGCGCACGGCGAGTTTGATCACCACTTCGCGGCTGTCCCGACGCTGGCCGTGAGGACCGTAGGTGGCTTCGCTGCCGAGCAGTTCGACGTGGGTTTCGGTGTAGGGACCGAGGCCTTTCTGTTCGAGCATTTCCGAGGTCTTGTCGAGGATCGCCTGGCTGACGCGCCGGGCTTTCTCCACGGCATCGATGCCGGCGATCAGGCAACTGGCGGTGCAACGGAATCCGTCCGGGTACGTTGCGCTGACCTTGTATTGGTCGCTGGGCGGCAAGCCTTTGGCACCGTGGACCCGGACGGCGTTCTTGCCTTGTTGCTGGAGTTTGACCTGGCTGAAATCGCAGACCACATCGGGCAACAGATAAGCCCGCGGATCACCGATTTCGTAGAGCATCTGCTCGCCGACAGTCAGCGGCGTGACCAGCCCGCCGGAGCCTTCGGGTTTGCTGACGATGAACTGACCGTCGGCGCTGACCTCGACGATCGGGAAACCGATGTGTTCGTAATCCGGGACGTCGCGCCAGTCGGTGAAATTACCGCCGGTGCACTGCGCGCCACATTCGATGATGTGCCCGGCCAGGGCGGCTTGCGCGAGTTTGTCGTAGTCGTGCCACGACCAGTCGAATTCATGCACCAGCGCGGCGCTGACCACTGCGCTGTCGACCACCCGGCCGGTGATGACGATGTCGGCGCCCAGGCGCAGTGCTTCGACAATGCCCGGCGCGCCGAGGTAAGCGTTGGTCGACACGCACATCGGCGGCAGCGGGGCGCCGCTGAACATTTCCGTAATGCCTTGGGAGGCGAGGTGTTTGAAGTGGGGTTGCAGGTCATCGCCCGACAGCACGGCGATTTTCAACGATACGCCGGCCTTGTCGCAGGCCGCTTGCAGCGCGGCGGCACAGGCCTTTGGATTGACCCCGCCGGCATTGCTGATAACGCGAATGTTCTGTTCGGCCAGTTGCGGCAGCAGGGGCGCGAGGACTTCGATGAAATCACCGGCGAACCCGGCCTGCGGATCCTTCATGCGGGCGCCGGCCATGATCGACATGGTGATTTCGGCGAGGTAGTCGAAGACCAGATAATCCAGCTGTCCTGCGGCCACGAGCTGCGCGGCGGCGGTCGAGGTGTCTCCCCAGAATGCGCTGGCGCATCCGATGCGAACCGTGGTGGGCATTTTGATCTCCGACTCAGCAACCTGTGACAGAAGTGCATCGAGGCTACCAAGCAAGCGCTTGGTTTGTAAACAGCTGAAATTATCTTCTGCCCAAGCGCTTGCTTGGTCACCGCCGGCGGCTTAAATTGCCCGCGCAACCCCGCCGTTTCTGCGGCGTACGGCGCATTTGACTGATCGACTGTAGGAGAGAACGGGTGGACGAGCAAAAAGCCCTGAGGGTCATGCGTGAACTGGTCGATGCCGGCCAGCTGACCGATCCGGACAGCGCTCGCGGCAAACTGCTGCAAGTGGCGGCCCACCTGTTCCGCAACAAAGGCTACGAGCGCACCACCGTGCGCGATCTGGCCGGTGCCGTGGGGATTCAGTCCGGCAGCATCTTTCATCACTTCAAGAGCAAGGATGAAATCCTGCGGGCGGTGATGGAAGAAACCATCCGCTACAACACCGCGCTGATGCGTGCGGCCCTGGCTGACGCGGCCGATGTGCGCGAGCGGGTGCTGGCGCTGATCCGCTGCGAATTGCAGTCGATCATGGGCGGCAGCGGCGAGGCGATGGCGGTGCTGGTGTATGAGTGGCGCTCGCTGTCCGAAGACGGTCAGACCAAAGTGCTGGCGCTGCGCGACATCTACGAAGACCTCTGGCTGCAAGTGCTGGGCGAAGCCAAAGAGGCGGGGTTCATCCGTGGCGACGTGTTCATTACCCGACGTTTTCTCACGGGCGCATTGTCCTGGACCACCACATGGTTCCGTGCCGGCGGCAGTCTGAGTCTGGATCAACTGGCCGAAGAGGCGCTGATTCTGGTGCTCGAAGAGCGCTAGGCGCTTTCTATCGGGTCGGGAAACTGGCTAACTTGGCGAAACCGCCTAGCTTGAATGCAATGATCGGTACTTTTTCGGGGAGTGGGTTGTTTTGAAGTCTTCGCCAATTCGGACGGCCGCCGGGCTGATGCTCGCAGCGCTGGCTGCATTATGGGTATTGCCTGCTCCGGCGGCGCAAGTGGTTCGGGTGGGCGCGGCGCATTTTCCGCCCTACACCATTCGCCCGGAAAACGGCGCCGACACCGGCCTGCTGCCGGAACTGGTCGCGGCTTTGAACAGCGCCCAGAGCGAGTATCGTTTCGAACTGGTGCCCACCTCGATTCCTCGCCGGTTCGGCGATTTCAAGGATGGCCGCACCGACATGGCGATCTTCGAGAACCCGGAGTGGGGCTGGAAAGACATTCCCCACATCACCGTCGACATGGGGCTTGAGGACGCAGAGATTTTCGTCGCGCAGAACAAGCCCGGACGCCAACAGAATTACTTCGCCGATCTCAAGGGCAAACGGCTGGCGCTGTACAGCGGCTATCACTACGAATTCGCCAACTTCAACGCCGATCCCAAGTACCTCGCCGAAACCTACAGCGCCACGCTGACCTATTCCCACGACAGCAACCTGCTGATGGTCTTGCGCGGGCGCGCGGACATTGCGTTGGTCACGCGCTCGTACCTGTTCGATTACCTGCTGCGCAACGAAAAGGTGCGCGACGAGTTGCTGGTGTCCCAGCGCATCGACCAGATCTACCACCATTACGCGATTCTCAGTCCGAAGGCACCGATCACCGGCGAAGCCTTCGGCAAGCTGCTGCAAGGCCTGCGCGACAACGGGCAGATGCTCAAGATCTTCGATCCGTACAAGATTGCGGTGGTGCCGGTGCCGCATCAATGAGCTGCGGTTTTTCGCGTCCGGCCTAAATTTCCCGCCCCGGCTCACGTCCCATCGTTGAACTGTCGACGATTATCGTGAGCCCGACCCATGTCCAATCTGAATGACCTGACTGCCCTGGCCCTGCCTTCGGGCAGCCAACTGGTAGCCGATGCCACCGAAAGCCGTCTGAGCCTGAGCCTGGACGGGCAACCGCTGATTCGCCTGCGCCTTGATCGTGAAGGTCAGGGGTCGATCCAGATCGATGAACGCTACGCGCTGCCGCCAGGCCAGGCGCTGTGGGCGGCCTGTTACTGGCTGTTTGCCCGGGATCCGGCGCGTCAGCAATTGATCTGGCAACTGGACCAGGCGCCGACCGAAGCCTTGCTCAGCGGTTTGCTGGTGGGCACCGAAGTGGCAGGCGAATATCGCTGCGAGCGCACACTGTTCTGGCAACTGCCGCAGCCGTGGCTCGGCACCTCCCTGACCGGCAGTTATCCGCAGCAGATGGTCATCAGCAACGGCAAGCGTCATCCGCTGCGACCGGTGAAACCGAGGGGTGAGGTTTATCGGCGTTTCGATGCGCGTCTCGGTGCGTGGATTTCCCTGCGTACGGTTGAGATCGAGCAGGATCTTGCGCGTTTCAATCGCTGGCAGAACAGTCCGCGAGTCGCCAGTTTCTGGCAGGAGGAGGGCAGCCTCGAGCAGCATCGCGAGTACCTGAGCAAGCTCGAGGCCGATCCGCACACGCTGACGTTGATTGGCTGTTTCGACGACCAGCCGTTCGCTTATTTCGAAGCCTACTGGGCCAAGGAAGATCGCATCGCGCCGTTCTACGATGCTGACAATTACGACCGCGGCATCCACATGCTGGTCGGGGAAGAAAACCATCGCGGGCCGCACAAAGTGGCGAGCTGGCTGTCGGCGTTGGTGCACTACCTGTTCCTGGATGATCCTCGCACTCAGCGAGTGGTCGCCGAACCGCGCGCCGACAACGCGAAGATGATCGGCCATATGCACAACCAGTGCTTCCACTGCGAGAAGGAATTCGACTTCCCGCACAAGCGCGCGGCGCTGATGATTCTCGGTCGCGAGCGGTTCTTCGACCGGTGCACGCTGGTGTGACATTGCGCTGAAAACAAAAAAGATCGCAGCTCTTCGACGAAGGCTGCGATCTTTTTTTGCGACCGGTTTTTATCAGCGACGGTTTGCGGTCACTGCATCAGCGCGACTGCTCGAGACCTTGCGGCAGTGCACCAGCGCATCACGAATCATGAAGTTGACCAGGGTCGGCGAAACACCGAGTTCCTTGGCGATGTCCTTCTGCGGCACGCCGTGCAGACGGTACATCTCGAAGGCATAGCGGGTGCGGACCGGCAGCTCGGTCAGCGCGTCGGCGATGTGTTCCAGGGTCGAGAAATTGATGTGCGAGGTTTCCGGCGAAGCGCCCTGAATGACCACGTTCAACCCTTCCTCCTCGGGGCCGGCGTACTTCTGCTCCAGCGCCTGTTTGCGGTAGTGATCGATCGCCAGGTTGCGCACGATCTGGAACAGATAACTCAGCTGGGCCTTGATCGACGACGTGATCGGCGGTGCCGACTGCAGTCGGAAGAACGCATCCTGCACCACATCTTCGGCGCGTGACCGGCAGCCGGTAATGCGGGCTGCAATCTTGACCAGAATCAGTCGATTGTCGACGAATGCCTGAAGTAGCGGTGAATCGCACCTGCTTGTGGATACTTGTTCCGTCATGGAAATCACCTTGCTGCCAATAGGTTAGTGGGACGCCTGGGGGCGGGGCCGTCCTACATATCGAGCGACAAATTATGTTGAATGATAATGATTGTCAATTGAGAAAGGGAACTAATGATCCATAACAGTGCGATCTGAGAACTGCGACACGCCGCCGCACTCGCACAAGCGCCCAGCCCCGTTGGCGATCCAGCCTGCCGACTAATTATTTCAAGACGTCATCCGTTCTCATTGGTGAATGGCTCCGGGTGCGCAGCTCCGGACCTACCGCATTCCAATGCCTTGCACGGTCGGCGAAGACCGTGTCCCGCATGCCTTGCACGGGCATGCCGCAGTCAACCCGATTCCACCAGCAAGCCGAATTCAGGCAGGAAACCTCATGACCGACGCGTTCGAACTCCCCAGCACCCTGGTCCAAGCCCTCCAGCGCCGCGCGGCCCTGACGCCGGATCGGCTGGCCTTGCGTTTTCTCGCCGAAACCGAGGAACAGGCTGTGGTGCTCAGTTATCGCGAACTCGATCAGCGCGCGCGCACCATTGCCGCAGCGTTGCAGGCCGAGGCCGGATTCGGTGATCGCGCGGTGTTGCTGTTTCCGAGTGGCCCGGATTACGTCGCGGCATTCTTCGGTTGCCTGTACGCGGGCGTGATCGCGGTGCCGGCTTACCCGCCGGAGTCCGCCAAGCGTCACCATCAGGAACGCCTGCTGTCGATCATCGCCGACGCCGAGCCGCGCCTGCTGCTGACCAGCGCCGACCTGCGCGACGCCCTGCAGCAAATCGAAGGCGCGCCGCCGCTGTTGTGCGTCGATACCCTCGACGCTTCGCTGGCCGAGCGTTGGGTCGAGCCGGCCCTTCCGACAGACCATATTGCTTTCCTGCAATACACCTCCGGCTCCACCGCGCTGCCCAAAGGCGTGCAGGTCAGCCACGGCAATCTGGTGGCCAACGAACTGCTGATCCGCCACGGTTTCGGTATCGACGTAAACCCCGACGACGTGATCGTCAGCTGGCTGCCGCTGTACCACGACATGGGCCTGATCGGCGGTCTGCTGCAACCGATCTTCAGTGGCGTGCCGTGCATCCTGATGTCGCCGGCGTACTTTCTCGGCCGGCCGTTGCGCTGGCTCGAAGCGATCAGCCAATACGGCGGCACCATCAGCGGCGGCCCGGACTTCGCTTACCGTCTGTGCAGCGAGCGGGTCAGCGAATCGGCGCTGGAACGCCTCGACCTGAGCCGCTGGCGCGTGGCCTATTCCGGCTCCGAGCCGATCCGGCTCGACACCCTCGAACGCTTCGCCGAGAAATTCACCGCGTGCGGTTTCAGCGAAAGCAGTTTCATGGCGTCCTACGGTCTGGCGGAAGCGACCCTGTTCGTCGCCGGCACACCGCGCGGCACAGGGATTCCGGCGTTGCGCGTCGACGATCAAGCCCTGGCGCAGAACCGTGCCGAGCCGGGCGAGGGCAGCCCGATCATGAGCTGCGGCATCAGTCAGCCCGATCATGCGGTGCTGATCGTCGAACCGAACACCCTTGAAGAACTGGCCGACAACGCCGTCGGTGAAGTCTGGGCCGCCGGCCCGAGCATCGCCCTCGGCTACTGGCGCAACCCCGAGGCCAGCGCCAAGACTTTCGTCCAGCACGCCGGCCAGACCTGGCTGCGCACCGGTGACCTGGGCTTTATTCGCGACGGTGAACTGTTCATCACCGGTCGCCTGAAAGACATGCTGATCGTGCGCGGTCACAACCTCTATCCGCAGGACCTCGAGAAGACTGTCGAGAACGAAGTGGAAGTGGTGCGCAAGGGCCGCGTTGCGGCGTTTGCGGTCAATCAGAATGGCGAGGAGGGCATCGGCATCGCGGCGGAAATCAGCCGCAGCGTGCAGAAAATCCTCCCGCCCGAAGCATTGATCAAAGCCATTCGCCAGGCCGTGGCCGAGGCGTATCAGGAAGCACCGAGCGTGGTTGTGCTGCTCAATCCGGGCGCATTGCCGAAGACTTCCAGCGGCAAGCTGCAACGTTCGGCCTGCCGCAATCGTCTGGCCGACGGCAGCCTCGACAGCTACGCGGTGTTCCCGTCGGCCACCGCTGAAACCGCTCATGAGTCGACCGCGTCCGCCTCCGAACTGGAAGCGTTGATCGGCAGAATCTGGGCCGAGCAATTGAACGTCAAACAGGTCAACGCCGACGACCATTTCTTCCTGCTCGGCGGCAACTCGATCGCCGCCGCCCAGGTGATCGCCAAGGTCCGCGAAGAGCTGAGCCTGGAGCTCAATCTGCGTCTGCTGTTCGAAGCCCCGACCCTGTCTTCGTTCGCCGCCGCCGTGGCGCAACAGCAACAGGACGGCGGCAGCGCCCAAGGCGAAATCACCGCGTTGTCGCGCAACGAAGCCTTGCCGCAATCCCTGGCACAAAACCGTCTGTGGATCACTTGGCAGCTCGACCCGCACAGCAGCGCCTACAACATTCCCGGCGCCCTGCGCCTGCGTGGCGAACTGGACGAGGACGCCCTGCGCGCCAGTTTCCAACAACTGATCGAACGCCACGAATCCCTGCGCACGCGCTTCTTCGAGCGCGACGGCGTGGCCCTGCAACAGGTTGAAGCAGCGGGCGAATTCAACCTGCAACTGATCGACATCAGCGACCTGCCCGTCGCCGAACGTGAAGCCCGCGCACTACAGATCCGCGAGGACGAAGCCCGCACCCAATTCGACCTGGAGAAGGGCCCGCTGCTGTGGGTGACGCTGGTGCGCCTCGAAGACGAAGATCACCAGTTGCTGGTGACTCTGCACCACATCATCGCCGACGGCTGGTCGCTGAACGTGCTGATCGACGAGTTCTCGCGTCTGTACGCCGCCGCGTCCCAAGGCCAGCGCGCGGAACTGGCGCCGCTGCCAACCCAATACGCCGACTACGGTAGCTGGCAGCGCCAATGGCTGGCGCAAGGCGAGGGCGAGCGGCAACTGGCGTACTGGAAAGCGCAGTTGGGCGATGAGCATCCGACTCTGGAACTGGCGACCGACCTTCCGCGTTCTGCCAAACAAATTCACAGCGCCGCACGCCACAGCGTTCGTCTGGAGATCAGCCTCAGCGACGCCATTCGCCAGACGGCCCAGGCCTATCAATCCACACCGTTCATGCTGCTGCTCTCGGCTTTCCAAAGCCTGTTGCATCGCTACAGCGGCCAGCGCGACATCCGCATCGGTGTGCCCAACGCCAACCGTCCGCGTCTGGAAACCCAGGGCCTGATCGGCTTCTTCATCAACACTCAGGTGCTGCGTGCCGACGTCGATTCACGACTGCCGTTCACCGAACTGCTGGCGCAAACCCGTCAGGCTGCGCTCGGTGCCCAGGCGAATCAGGACCTGCCGTTCGAACAACTGCTGGAAGCCTTCCCGCAGGCCCGCGAACAAGGTCTGTTCCAGGTCATGTTCAACCACCAGCAACGCGACCTGAGTGCGCTCAAGCGCCTGCCGGGCCTGCTCGCCGAAGAACTGCCGTGGCACAGTCGCGAGGCCAAGTTCGATCTGCAACTGCACGGTGAAGAAGACCGTAACGGTCGCCTGACGCTGTCCTTCGACTATGCCGATGAGCTGTTCGACGCCGCAACCATCGAGCGCCTCGCCGAGCATTTCAGCAACCTGCTGCGTGCTGTCTGCGAAGGTCCGGACCAAGCCATCGGCGACCTGCCACTGCTGACCGCCGCCGAAAATACTCAGCAAAGCGAATGGAGCATCGCTCCGTGCACCCCGGCGCAACAATGGCTGCCGGAGCTACTGAATGAACAGGCCCGTCAGACCCCGGAACGCACGGCATTGGTGTGGGACGGCGGCAGCCTCGACTTCGCCGAACTGCAAGCCCAGGCCAACCGTCTCGCCCATTACCTGCGCGACAAGGGCGTCGGCCCGGACGTGTGCGTGGCCATCGCCGCCGAGCGTTCGCCGCAACTGCTGATCGGCCTGCTGGCGATCATCAAGGCTGGTGGCGCCTACGTGCCGCTGGACCCGGATTACCCGGCCGAGCGTCTGGCCTACATGCTCAGCGACAGCGGCGTCGAACTGCTGCTGACCCAGACGGCATTGCTCGACCGCTTGCCGGCCAGCGAAGGCGTCAGCGTGATCGCCATGGACACCCTGCACCTGGAGAACTGGCCGAGCCAAGCACCGGGTCTGCATCTGCACGGCGACAATCTCGCCTACGTGATTTACACCTCCGGCTCCACCGGGCAGCCGAAAGGTGTGGGCAACACGCATGCGGCGCTGGCCGAGCGCCTGCAATGGATGCAAAACACCTATCGCCTGAACGACACCGACGTGCTGATGCAAAAGGCACCGATCAGTTTCGACGTGTCGGTGTGGGAATGCTTCTGGCCGCTGATCACCGGTGCGCGCCTGCTGATCGCCGGCCCCGGCGAACACCGCGATCCGCATCGCATTGCGCAATTGGTTCAGCAGTACGGCGTGACCACGCTGCACTTCGTGCCGCCGCTGCTTTCGCTGTTCATCGACGAACCGTTGAGTGCCGAATGCACCAGCCTGCGCCGCGTGTTCTCCGGCGGTGAAGCGCTGCCGGCGGAACTGCGCAACCGCGTGTTGGCGCAACTGCCGGCGGTGCAGCTGCACAATCGTTACGGCCCGACCGAAACCGCGATCAACGTTACTCACTGGCATTGCAGCGTGGCGGATGGCGAGCGTTCGCCGATTGGCCGTCCGCTGGGCAACGTCGTTTGCCGGGTGCTCGACAGCGATCTCAATCCAGTGCCGGCCGGTGTGCCGGGTGAACTGTGCATCAGCGGCATCGGTCTGGCTCGTGGTTACCTCGGCCGTCCGGCGCTGACGGCCGAGCGTTTCGTGGTCGATCCGCTGGGCGAGCAGGGCGCGCGTCTGTACCGCACCGGTGACCGCGCACTCTGGACGAACGATGGCGTGATCGAATACCTCGGCCGTCTCGATCAGCAGATCAAACTGCGTGGCTTCCGCGTCGAGCCGGAAGAAATCGAAGCCCGTTTGCTCACTCAGGATGGCGTCGCCCAGGCCGCCGTGCTGGTGCGCGAAACCGTCGCCGGCCCGCAACTGATCGGCTACTTCACCGCCACTGATGCCAGTGAAGATCAGGACGGGCAAATCGCTCGCCTGAAAACCGCACTGTCCGCCGAGCTGCCGGAATACATGGTCCCGGCGCAACTGATGCGCCTGGACGCCATGCCCCTGAGCCCGAGCGGTAAACTCGACCGCCGCGCCTTGCCCGAGCCGCAATGGCAGGTGCGCGAACACGTCGAGCCGGTTACCGAGCTGGAACAACAAATCGCCGCGATCTGGCGTGAAGTGCTGGGCTTGAAACAGGTCGGCCTGCGCGACGACTTCTTCGCCCTCGGCGGTCACTCGCTGCTGGCCACGCAAATCATCTCCCGCACCCGTCAGGCCTGTGACGTCGAGCTGCCGTTGCGTGCCTTGTTCGAACACAGCGAGCTCGGTGATTTTGCCGAGCAGATCCGCCAGATCCAGGCCAGCGGTCGCACCAACAAACAGCCGCCGATCAACAAGGTTGATCGCAGCCAACCGGTGCCGCTGTCCTACTCGCAACAGCGCATGTGGTTCCTCTGGCAGATGGAGCCGGACAGCCCGGCGTACAACGTCGGCGGCATGGCGCGCCTGCGGGGCGTGCTGGATGTCGGGCGTTTCGAGGCGGCGCTGCAAGCGTTGATCTTGCGTCACGAAACCCTGCGTACCACGTTCCCGAGCATCGACGGCGTGGCCCGTCAGCAAGTGCATGCCGAGACTGGCGTGCGTATGGACTGGAAGGATTTCTCGAAATTCGCCGCCGATGTGCGCGAGCAGAAGGTCCAGCAACTGGCCGACGATGAAGCGCACCTGCCGTTCGATCTCGAGACCGGCCCGCTGCTGCGCGCCTGCCTGGTCAAGACCGCCGAGCAGGAGCATTACTTCGTCCTGACCCTGCACCACATCGTCACCGAAGGCTGGGCGATGGACATCTTCGCCCGTGAACTCAGCGCACTGTACGAAGCGTTCGTCGACGACCGCGAATCGCCGCTGGAACCGTTGCCGGTGCAGTACCTCGACTACAGCGTGTGGCAGCGCCACTGGCTGGAATCCGGTGAGCGTCAGCGTCAGCTCGACTACTGGACCGCACAACTGGGCCGCGAACATCCGCTGCTGGAACTGCCGGGCGACCGTCCGCGTCCGCCAGTGCAAAGTCACCAGGGCGAGTTGTTCCGTTTCGACCTTAGCGACGATCTTGCCGCGCGGGTTCGCGCGTTCAACGCGCAGAACGGTCTGACCCTGTTCATGACCATGACCGCCGCCCTCGCCACACTGCTTTACCGCTACAGCGGCCAGACCGATCTGCGCATCGGCGCGCCGGTGGCCAACCGTATCCGCCCGGAAAGCGAAGGCTTGATCGGTGCGTTCCTCAACACGCAGGTGCTGCGTTGCCAGCTCGACGGCCAGATGTCGGTCGGCGAATTGTTCGAGCAGGTGCGCCACACCGTGATCGAAGGTCAGTCCCATCAGGACCTGCCGTTCGACCATCTGGTGGAGGCGTTGCAGCCTCCGCGCAGCGCCGCCTACAACCCGTTGTTCCAGGTGATGTGCAACGTGCAGCGCTGGGAATTCCAGCAGAGCCGCATGCTCGCCGGCATGACCGTCGAGTACCTTGCCAACGATGCGCGGGCGACCAAGTTTGACCTCAACCTGGAGGTCACCGACCTCGACCATCGCCTTGGTTGCTGCCTGACCTACAGCACCGATCTGTTCGACGAGCCGACGATTGCGCGCATGGCCAAGCACTGGCGCAACCTGCTGGAAGCGCTGATCGCTGACCCGCAGCAGCGTCTCAGCGAACTGCCGTTGCTTGATGCGCCTGAGCAACAGCAATTGCTCGACAGCCTTGGTGTCGAGCCGGGCGAGCTTCGTCTCGACCAGTGCATTCATCATCTGTTCGCCGAGCAGGCGCTGGCGCGCAAAGATGCGCCGGCCCTGACTTTCGCCGGGCAGACCCTCAGTTACGCCGAACTCGACGCTCGCGCCAATCGCCTGGCCTGGGCCCTGCGTGAGCGCGGTGTCGGCCCGCAAGTGCGGGTCGGTCTGGCGCTGGAGCGTTCGCTGGAAATGGTCGTCGGCCTGCTGGCGATCCTCAAGGCCGGCGGCGCCTACGTGCCGCTGGACCCGGAGTACCCGCTCGACCGTTTGCATTACATGATCGAAGACAGCCGCGTCGGCCTGCTGCTCAGCGACCGGGCGATGTTCAAAGCCCTCGGCAAACTGCCGGCGAACGTGGCGCGCTGGTGCCTGGAGGATGACAGCGCCGCGCTGGCCGATTATCCGGCCACCGAGCTGCCCTTTATCAGCCTGCCGCAGCATCAGGCGTACCTGATCTACACCTCGGGTTCCACCGGCAAGCCGAAAGGCGTGGTGGTGTCCCACGGGGAAATCGCCATGCACTGCCAGGCGGTGATCGAGCGCTTCGGCATGCGTCCGGACGACTGCGAACTGCACTTCTATTCGATCAACTTCGACGCCGCCACCGAGCGTCTGCTGGTGCCGCTGCTCAGCGGTGCGCAGTTGGTGCTGCGTGCGCAAGGTCAGTGGGACGCGGAAGAAATCTGCGGCCTGATCCGTGAACACCGGATCAATATTCTCGGTTTCACCCCGAGCTACGGCAGCCAGTTGGCACAATTCCTCGCGAAGCAAAACGAGGTTTTGCCGGTGCGGATGATCATCACCGGCGGCGAAGCACTGACTGGCGAACACCTGCAACGGATTCGCGCAGCGTTCAAGCCGAGTCTGTTCTTCAACGCTTACGGCCCGACCGAAACCGTGGTCATGCCGCTGGCCAGCCTTGCGCCGGAAGTGCTGGAAGAGGGCGCCGGCAGTGTGCCGATCGGTAGCGTGATCGGTGATCGCGTGGCCTACATTCTCGACGCCGATCTGGCGCTGGTGCCGCAAGGCGCGACCGGTGAATTGTTCGTCGGTGGCGCCGGTCTGGCGGTGGGGTATCACGAGCGTGCAGGCATCACCGCCGAACGTTTCGTCGCCGACCCGTTTGCCATCGATGGCGGGCGCATGTACCGCACCGGCGACCTGGTGCGCCAGCGCGCCGACGGTCTGGTGGAATACCTGGGGCGGATCGACCATCAGGTGAAGATCCGTGGTTTCCGCATCGAGCTGGGCGAGATCGAAACCCGCCTGCTCGATCACGATTCGATCCGCGAAGCGGTGGTGCTGGCGCTGGATGCGCCGAGCGGCAAGCAACTGGTCGGCTATCTCGTGACCGAGGTCGCTTCGCGAAGCGAAGCCGAGCAGGCCGAACTGCGCGACGCGCTGAAGGCGCACCTGAAGACGCAATTGCCGGACTACATGGTGCCGACCCATCTGATCCTGCTGGCGAGCATGCCGCTGACCGCCAACGGCAAACTCGACCGCCGCGCGTTGCCGGCACCGGATCCGGAGCTCAATCGTCAGGATTACGTGGCGCCGAGCAACGAGCTGGAGCAGACCCTGGCGCAGATCTGGTGCGAGGTGCTCAACGTCGAGCAGGTCGGTCTGAACGACAACTTCTTCGAACTGGGCGGCGACTCGATCCTGTCGATTCAAGTGGTCAGCCGCGCGCGCCAGCAGGGCATTCACTTCAGCCCGCGTGATCTGTTCCAGCACCAGACCGTGCAGACCCTGGCGGCTGTTGCCAGCCGCAGTGAAACCGTGACCGCCGAGCAAGGTCTGGTGACGGGCGAATCGCGTCTGACACCGATCCAGCACTGGTTCTTCGACACCGAGATTCCCGAGCGCCAGCACTGGAACCAGGCGCTTCTGCTGGAACCGACGGTTGCGCTGGAACAGCACCGTCTGGAGCAAGCACTGTTGGCGGTGATCGAGCAGCATGACGCCCTGCGTCTGCGCTTCAGCGAGGTCAACGGCGTATGGCAAGCGACCCATCAACCGGTCACCGATGCCGCCGTGCTGTGGCAGGTTCGCGTGCCGTCGATGGACAAGTGCGCCGCACTGTTCGCCGACGCCCAGCGCAGTCTCGACCTTGCCCAGGGCCCGCTGCTGCGCGCAGTTTTGGTCGATGGGCCGGACGCTCAGCAACGGCTGTTCATCGCGATCCATCACCTGGTGGTCGACGGTGTGTCGTGGCGCGTTCTGCTCGACGATCTGCAAACCGTGTATCGCCAGCTCGACGCCGATCAGTCGGTGAAACTGCCGGCCAAAACCAGTGCCTTCAAGGACTGGGCGGCGCGTTTGCAGGCTTACGCCGGCAGCGAATCCCTGCGTGAAGAACTGAGCTGGTGGCAAGCGCAACTGGCCGGTCCGACTGCCGATTTGCCGTGCGAACGTCCTGAGGGCGGTCGCGAGAATCGCCATGCGCAAACCGTCAGCGTGCGTCTGGATGCCGAGCGCACCAAGCAACTGCTGCAACAGGCACCGAGCGCCTATCGCACGCAGGTCAACGACCTGTTGCTGACTGCGCTGGCCCGCGTGCTGTGCCGCTGGAGCGGTCAGCCGTCGGCACTGATTCAACTGGAAGGTCACGGCCGCGAAACCCTGTTCGACGAGATCGACCTGACCCGCACCGTCGGCTGGTTCACCAGCGCTTATCCGCTGCGCCTGACCCCGCACAATATCGAAGAGGCTGCGGGGCAGGGCGCTTCGATCAAGGCGATCAAGGAGCAACTGCGCGCCGTGCCGCACAAAGGTCTCGGTTATGGCGTGCTGCGTTATCTGGCCGATGACGCCAGCCGTCAGAGCATGGCGGCGTTGCCGAATGCGCCGATTACCTTCAACTACCTCGGCCAGTTCGACCAGAGTTTCGGCAGCAACGCGCTGTTCCGGCCACTGGATGAGTCGGTCGGCGCCGCCCACGATCCGCACGCACCGTTGCCGAACGAGTTGAGTGTCGACAGTCAGGTGTATGGCGGGGAACTGCTGCTGCGCTGGACCTTCAGCGCCGAACGCCACGACGCGCAGACCATCAACGAGCTGGCCGATGCCTACGTCGGCGAGTTGCAGAGCCTGATCGAACATTGCCTGCAGGACGAGGCCGGTGGCCTGACGCCGTCGGACTTCCCGCTGGCGAAACTGACCCAGGCGCAACTTGACGCACTGCCGGTGCCGGCGGCGCACATTGAGGACGTGTACCCGCTGACGCCGATGCAGGAAGGCATGCTGCTGCACACCTTGCTCGAACCGGGCACCGGTCTGTATTACATGCAGGATCGCTATCGCATCAACAGCGAACTCGACCCCGAGCGTTTCGCCCAGGCGTGGCAAGCAGTGGTCGCCCGTCATGAAGCGCTCCGTGCATCGTTCTGCTGGAACGTCGGCGAAGACATGCTGCAAGTGATTCATACGCCGGGGCGCACGCCGATCGAGTACCTGGACTGGAGCGCCATCGCCGAAACCGAGCAGGAGCCGAAACTGCAAGCGCTGCTCAAGACTGAACGCGAGGCCGGGTTCGATCTGCTCAATCAGGCACCGTTTCACCTGCGCCTGATCAAGGTCGGCGCGGCGCGTTACTGGTTCATGATGAGCAACCACCACATCCTCATCGATGCCTGGTGCCGCTCGCTGCTGATGAACGATTTCTTCGAGATCTACACGGCCCTCGGCGAAGGTCGCGAAGCACAATTGGCGGTGCCGCCGCGTTATCGCGATTACATCGGCTGGCTGCAACGCCAGAGCCTGGCCGAAGCGCGTCAGTGGTGGCAGCAGAACCTGCAAGGGTTCGAGCGCACCACGCCGATCCCGAGCGACCGTCCGTTCCTGCGTGAACACGCCGGCGAAAGCGGCGGCATGATCGTCGGTGACCGCTACACCCGACTGAATGTCGAGGACGGCGCCCGTCTGCGTGAGCTGGCCCAGGCCCATCAACTGACCATCAACACCTTCGCCCAGGCGGCGTGGGCACTGGTGCTGCGCCGCATGAGCGGTGATCGCGACGTGCTGTTCGGCGTGACCGTGGCCGGACGCCCGGTGGAGATGCCGGAGATGCAACGCACCGTCGGCCTGTTCATCAACAGCATCGCGCTGCGGGTGCAGATCCCGGCGGACGATCAGCGTGTCAGCGTGCGCCAGTGGTTGAGCGGTCTGCTCGACAGCAACATGCAACTGCGCGAGTACGAATACCTGCCGCTGGTGAACATTCAGGAGCAGAGCGAACTGCCGAAAGGCCAGCCGCTGTTCGACAGCCTGTTCGTGTTCGAAAACGCCCCGGTGGAAGTCTCGGTGCTGGACCGCGCGCAGAGCCTCAACGCGACCTCGGACTCGGGCCGTACCCACACCAACTTCCCGCTGACCGCCGTTTGCTATCCGGGTGATGACCTCGGTCTGCATCTGTCCTACGACCAGCGTTACTTCGACGAGTCGACCATCGTGCGCATGCTCGCTGAGTTCAAGCGTCTGTTGCTGGCGCTGGTCGATGGCTTCCATGGCGACATGGCCGACCTGCCGCTGCTGGGCCATGAGGAACAGGACTTCCTGCTCCACGGCTGCAACCAGAGTGAGCACGACTATCCGCTGGAGCAGAGCTACGTCGAACTGTTCGAAGCGCAGGTCGCGAAACATCCGCAACGCATCGCCGCCAGTTGCCTCGATCAGCAACTGAGCTATGCCGAGCTGAACCGGAACGCCAACCGTCTCGGTCATGCACTGGTCGCGGCCGGGGTGCAGATGGATCAACCGGTGGCGCTGCTGGGTGAACGGAATCTGGATCTGCTGGGCATGATCATCGGCAGCTTCAAGGCCGGTGCCGGTTATCTGCCGCTGGATCCGGGCCTGCCGAGCCAGCGTCTGCAACGCATTATCGAGCTCAGTCGCACTCCTGTTTTGGTGTGCACCGAGGCTTGCCGTGAACAGGCGACGACCTTGCTCGATGAGTTCAGTTGCGCCAACCGTCCACGCCTGCTGGTGTGGGAGGAGGTTCAGGCCGGTGCGGTATCGTCGGCGAATCCGGGCATCTTCAGCGGCCCGGACAACCTGGCCTACGTGATCTACACCTCGGGCTCCACCGGGTTGCCGAAAGGCGTGATGGTCGAACAGCGCGGCATGCTCAACAACCAGTTGAGCAAGGTGCCGTACCTGAACCTGAGCGACGCTGATGTGATCGCCCAGACCGCTTCGCAAAGTTTCGACATTTCGGTCTGGCAATTCCTCGCCGCGCCGCTGTTCGGGGCGCGGGTGGACATCGTGCCGAACATCATCGCCCACGATCCGCAAGGCTTGCTGGTGCATGTTCAGCAGCAGGGCATCACCGTGCTGGAGAGCGTGCCGTCGTTGATTCAGGGCATGCTCGCTTCGGATCGTCTGAGCCTCGACGGGCTGCGCTGGATGTTGCCGACCGGTGAAGCGATGCCGCCGGAACTGGCGCACCAATGGCTGCTGCGTTATCCGGACATCGGTCTGGTCAACGCCTATGGCCCGGCGGAATGCTCGGACGACGTGGCGTTCTTCCGCGTCGATATGGCCTCGACTCGCGGCAGTTACCTGCCGATCGGTACGCCGACCGACAACAACTTGCTCTATCTGCTCGACGGCGCGCTGGATCTGGTGCCGTTGGGTGCGGTGGGCGAGTTGTGCGTGGCGGGCACTGGTGTCGGACGCGGTTATGTCAGCGATCCGCTGCGCACCGCGCCGGTGTTGGTGCCGAATCCGTTCGGTGCGCCGGGCGAGCGTCTGTACCGCACCGGTGACCTGGCGCGCCGCCGCAGTGACGGGGTGCTGGAGTACGTCGGTCGGGTCGACCATCAAGTGAAGATCCGCGGTTACCGGATCGAGCTGGGTGAAATCGAGGCGCGGCTGCACGAGCAACCGGAAGTCCGAGACGGGGCAGTCGGCGTGCAGGAAGGCGTCAACGGCAAGCATCTGGTCGGCTATCTGGTGGCCGCAGATTCCGCACTGAACCAAAGCGAACGCCTGGAGCGGATCAAGCAACGCCTGCGCGCCGAACTGCCGGAATACATGGTGCCCCTGCACTGGTTGTGGCTCGACCGGTTGCCGCTCAACGCCAACGGCAAACTCGACCGCAAGGCTTTGCCGGTGCTGGAGATCGGCCAGTTGCAAAGCCAGGATTACCTGGCGCCGCGCAGCGAGCTGGAGCAGACCCTGGCCGATATCTGGGCCGAGGTACTGAAGGTCGAGAAGGTCGGGGTACGTGACAACTTCTTCGAACTCGGCGGCCATTCGCTGCTCGCCACGCAGATCGCCTCGCGGGTGCAGAAAGCCCTGCAACGGGACGTTCCGCTGCGGGCGATGTTCGAATGCAGCACGGTGGAGGAACTGGCCGGGTACATCGAAGGGCTGGCGGCCAGCGACATTACCGAGGAGAAGGTTGATCGTCTCAATGACCTGATGGCAGAGCTGGAAGGCTTGTAGTTTTCAGCGTCTGTACCGGCCTCATCGCTGGCTTGCCAGCGATGGCGTCGGTGCGTTCAACGCAATTGCGTCTGTGCATGGATGTACGTTTGTATAGTTGACGATCGAGATCCGGCAGCCCAGTCTGCCGGTTCTCTTTTTTTGTCGCGGGGGTGATCGATGGCTTTCTTCGAAGTTGACGGACAGGCGCTTCACTACATTGATCAAGGCACAGGCCCGGCGGTGTTGCTGGCTGGCAGCTACCTGTGGGATCAGGCCATGTGGGCACCGCAGATCGCAGCGCTATCGGCGCACTATCGGGTGATTGCACTGGATCTGTGGGGGCACGGCGAATCCGGTCGCTTGCCTGAAGGCACCGCTTCGCTGGACGACATCGCCCGTCAGGCACTGGCCTTGCTCGATCATCTGGACATCGACCGGGTGACCCTGGTCGGGCTGTCGGTCGGCGGCATGTGGGGCGTGCGCCTGGCACTGGCGGCGCCGCAGCGGCTCAACGGTCTGGTGCTGATGGACACTTACGTCGGCGTCGAGCCGGAGCCGACCCGCCAGTACTATTTCTCGCTGTTCAAACAGATCGAGGAAAGCGGCGGGATCTCCGAGCAACTGCTGGATATCGTGGTGCCGATCTTCTTCCGCCCGGGCATCGATCGGGAGTCGGCGCTGTATCAGGATTTCCGCGCAAAACTCGCCGGCTATTCCGCCGAACGCCTGCGCGACAGCATCGTGCCGATGGGGCGCATCACCTTTGGCCGTGATGACCTCTTGCCGCGTCTGGGCGAGCTGAATGCGGCGACCACGCTGGTGGTCTGTGGCGATCAGGACAAACCACGCCCGCCGTCGGAAGCACGGGAAATGGCCGAGTTGATTGGCTGCCCGTGTGTGCTGGTGCCGGAGGCGGGGCATATCTCCAATCTGGAGAATCCGTCGTTCGTGACCGACACGCTGCTGAAGTTTCTGACTGAGCTGAAGTAACGAAAACGCCCACGCATTGCGTGGGCGTTTTTTATTTCGGGCCGAGAATCTTCGCCAGTTTGTCCGGCGTCGGCGCGCCTTGCTGTTGTTGCAGTTCGCCCTTGTCGTCCATGTAGAAGATCGCCGGGGTGGCCTGTAACTCCAGGTCTTCCATCAACTGCATGTTCGCCGCGAGTCTGGTCTGCACGGCGACCGGAATGTCCTTCAAGGCCTTGAGGGTGCTGGCCTTGCCGGCCTTCTCGTGATCTTCCAGGGCTTTGCTCGGGTCCTTGGCGGCGAGCAGAGCGGCGGCTTTGGCCGGGCTGTCTTCGCGGATGATGCCGACCATGATGTGTCGCAGCTGCACCTTGCCGGCCTTGACCCATGGGCGGGCCTGTTCCCAGAACATGTTGCAGTACGGGCAGTTCGGGTCGCTGAACAGGTACACGGTGCGCGGGGCATCCTTGTCGCCGTCCTGAATCCAGTTGCTCGCTTCGAACTTGGCCCAGATTTCCTTGGCCATCGGCGCGTAGACCAGTTTTTGCAGTGGCGCGCTGCTCAAGTCGTTGCCGTCGGCGTCGTACAGGTTGCCCAGCAGCACGTGCTTGCCGTCCGGCGTCAGGTACAGCGCCATACCGCGGTTCTGGTATTGCGCGGCGTAACCGCGCAAGCCGTCCGGCGCGTCGAACTGGCCGACGATCCTGGCGCCCTTGGCTTCGATCTTCTTGATCGCTTCAGGCAGTTCTTCAGCAGCCTGGACCGACGGCAAGTGCAGCAGGGCGGCGCCCAGGGTCAGCGTCAGCAGGTGGCGGAGGCGGGGCATGGCAGTTTCCTTGAAGAAGAGGTGGCCGGATTCAGGCTGGATGCCGGGGTGTCGAAGCTTTCCAGAGCACGGGCCAGGCTGGCGTTGGACAATTCGCCCAAATGGCTGCCCAGCAGGCGACCGTCCGGGCTATAGAACAGGGTAGTCGGCAGGGCCATGGAGCCCACGGCCTGGCCGAGGCGTCCGCTGCGGTCGAACAGCACGTTGTTCAGGCTCAAACCCTGGGTTTCGAGAAAGGTGGCGACGCTTTGCATGCTTTCGGCCTGGTTGACGAACAGGAACGTCAGGTCCGGGCGTTGTTGCTGGGCGTTTTCCAGCACCGGCATTTCCCGGCGGCACGGCGGACACCAGGTGGCCCACAGGTTGATCACCAGCGGCCCGCCCTGATAGTCGGTGAGTTTCACGGTTTCCCCGGCGGCGTTGCGCAGAGTGATGTCCGGCAGGCGCGTGCCTTGCTCGTAGATATTCAGCGACAGGGTCGCCAGCACCCAGAACGCCACACCGCTGACCACGCCGAAACCCAGCGGGCGACGCAAGCCCGGCCGGCGCCAGCCGCGATACAGCGCCGCCAGCAACAGCACGATCACCCCCGGCCAGGCGAGAAAACCGCCGTCGCGCAGGTCGATGATCTGCCACAGATCGTTGCGATAGTGGCCCCAGTACACAGCGACAAACGCAATGCGCGCCGCCAGCATGCCGAGCAGAAACAGGCTGAACAGCGCCGACTCGGGGTTGTCACCGCCGCGCTTGGCCACCCGCCAGCCGACGAAAGTCGCCAGCGCCAGCGCGCTGATCAGCAGCAGGTGGTTGAGGGCGATGGCAAAGGTGCCGAGGGTGAAGGTCAGCATTAACGGGCGTCTCGGGTGGTGGTCCAGCGTTGCAGGAAAGTATCGGCATCGACCTCGCCGGTGATGCGCTGGCTGCGGCGCTCTTCACCGTCGGCGCCGATCCACACGAAACTCGGTGGCCCCGGCACTTTATAACGGCCGAGCAGTTCGCGGCTGGCGGCATTGTCGGCGGTGACGTCGAGCCGTAGCAAGCGCACATCGCTCAGGGCCTGCATCACCCGCGCCTGGCCGAACACCTGTTTCTCCATGATTTTGCACGACGTGCACCAGTCGGCGTAGTAATCGAGCAACACCCACTGGCCTTGCGCTTTGGCGGCGTCGAGCTCGCGCTGCAGGGCAGCGGGATCCTTGATCGTCGTGAAGGCTTCGTGGCCGCTGGGCACCGCAGATCCGACGCGGCCGGCGCTGTACACCTGCAACGGCTGATACGGATCGTCACTGCCGCCCGCCGCCCCGACCACCAGCAGACTGCCCCACAGGCCCAGCAACAGCGAACCGGCACCGAACAGTTGCGCCACGCGACCAAAGCCATCGGACTGTTTCCAGGCGCTGTAAGCGGCGATCAACAGCAGCGCGCCGCACAGGCCCAACCACAGCGACGGATCCAGCACCGGGCGCAGCATCAGCAGCGCGGTGGCAAGGAACAGAAAACCGAATATGCCCTTGAGCAGATTCATCCACGCGCCGGGCTTGGGCAGGAAGCGATTGCCGACCGTTACCAGCAACAGCAGCGGAACGCCGATGCCGATGCCCAAAGCAAACAGGATCAGGCCGCCGTGCAGCGCGTTGCCGCTTTGCGCGATGTAGAGCAGAGCGCCGGCCAGCGGCGCGGTCATGCACGGGCCGACCAGCAGACCGGACAGCGCGCCCAATACGCCGGCGCCGATCAGGCTGCCGCCGCGCTGGCTGCGCGAGGCGTGTTCCAGTCGATCTCGCAGGGCCACCGGCAACTGCAGTTCGAAGAAGCCGAACATCGGCAGCGCCAGAACCACAAACACTGCCGCGAACGTCCCGAGCAGCCACGGGTTCTGCAACCCCGCCTGCAGGTTGGCACCCAGCAGCGCGGCAATGACGCCCATCGCCGCATACACCAAAGCCATGCAAACCACATAACTGCCGGCCAGCGCGAAACCGCGACGCGGCGTGGCGCCGCTGCCCACGACCATGCCCGCCAGAATCGGCAGCATCGGCAACGAGCACGGCGCAAACGCCAGCAGCAGACCGAGACCGAAGAACACCAGCAGACTCCAGCCCAGCGAATGCTGTTGCAGACCGCTGGCCAGTGCCTGATCCGGCGCCTCATCTGTCGTTGCTGCGGCTTTGCCGCCGAGGTCGATCACTCTGGTTTGTGGTGGATAGCAAAGACCCGCGTCGGCGCAGCCCTGATAACTGACCTTTATCTGGCCCGTGGCGGCTGCGGGAATCTTCAGTTCCAGACCCTGACGATAAACCGGTTGCTCGCCGAAATACTCGTCGCTGTGGGACTCGCCTTCGGGCAGGGCCGGGACGCTTTCCGTCGCCAGCCCGTCGAATTTCAGACGCTTCTGATACAGGTAATAGCCATCGGCGATTTGCCAGAACAGCTGGGTCTCGCCGGAATCCAGACGCTCCGAGGTCAGCACGAACGCCTTGTCGACCGGCAAAAACTCCGGTTTTGACGCAAAAGGATCATTCCCTGCCTGGGCCAGACTCGAAATCAACAGTGCAAAAAACAGCAAAAAATGACGCATGGAGGAGCCTTGTCCCTGTGCAATTGAGGGGCACAATGGGCGGCGGCGATTAACCGATGATTAACCGCGACGCCCTTGTCGCGGTGGCGTTCGGGGCATAATGTCGGCTTAATCGGCCAGCGGCCTAATCAGCACTTTTCCACGGGACTCACCATGCACGTACTGGTTTGCGAAGACGATGAGTTGATCGCCAGCGGGATCGTCGCCGGGCTGACGGCGCAGGGCCTGACCGTCGAGCACGTCAACACCGCCTCCAAGGCACGGGCGATCCTCAAGGTTGCCGAATTCGACGTGATGGTGCTCGATCTCGGCCTGCCGGACGAAGATGGCCTCAAGTTGCTGCAACAACTGCGTCAGCAAGGCCTGGAGATTCCGGTCCTGATCCTGACTGCGCGGGATTCGGTTACCGATCGTGTCGACGGTCTTCAGTCCGGTGCCGACGACTACCTGCTCAAGCCATTCGACCTGCGCGAGTTGTTCGCCCGCCTGCAAACCCTGCTGCGCCGGGTGGCCGGACGCAGTGTCAATCTGATCGAACACGGCGCGCTGACTTACGATCCGAGCAGTCGCGAAACCACCCTGGCGGGGCGTCCGGTGGATCTGTCGCGGCGCGAGCAGTCGTTGTTGCAAGCCTTGCTGCACAACCGCGGCCGGGTGCTGTCCACCGAGCAGTTGAAGGACAGCGTCTACGGTTTCAACGATGAACTGGAAAGCAATGCGCTCAATGTGCACATCCATCACCTGCGCAGCAAACTCGGCAAAGGCATCGTCGAAACCGTGCGCGGTCTGGGTTATCGCCTGGGCCCGGCCGATGGCGGAGAACCCGACAAGTGATGAGCCTGCGCCTGCGCCTGAGCCTGACCCTCGGCGCCGCATTCGCGCTGATCTGGGCATTGGCGGCCGCCTGGATGCTCAGCGACCTGCGCAACCAGATGATGTTTTCCCTCGACCAGCGCCTGGTGGCGTCGGCGCGGATGGTCGCCGGGTTGCTGGAACAATTGCCGGCTGTCCCGAGCAAAGGCGAGGGCACTCATTTCAGCGCCGAGCAGTTGAACATTCCCGGCGGCATGGCCTGTCAGGTCAGCTCGCTGCGCGGGGAAATCCTCGCACGCAGCCACAACAACCCGGAACAGGCGCTGGAAGCCCAGAAAATGGGCTTCCACGATCAAATGATCGACGGTGCGCCATGGCGCAGCTTCACCCTGGCTCGGGGCGATGTGCGGATCACCACCGCCGACCGGGTGATCGAGCGTGAAGCCCTGAACATGTCGATTCTGCTGGCGGCCTCGGTGCCGGTCGGCGTGGCGTTGCTTGGCTGCCTGTGCCTGTTGTGGCTGGGGATCGGTCAGGGTCTGGCACCGTTGAATCGCTTGCGCGAAGCCTTGATGCGCCGCAATGCCGACTCGCTGGAGCCGTTGCAGTTGCAGTCATTCCCCAGCGAACTGAAACCGCTGCTGGAAACCCAGAATCAGCTGTTCCAGCGCATCGGCAAGACCATCGAGCGCGAGCGTCGCCTGACCGGCGATGCCGCCCACGAACTGCGCAGCCCGCTGACGGCGATCAAGACCCACCTGCAAGTGGCGCGCATGACCGATGGCAGCGCCCGCGATCAGTCTCTGGCCCGGGCCGAGGAGGGTGCCGACCGCCTGCATCGGACCCTTGAGCAGTTACTGTTGCTGGCGCGGGTCGAAGGCAGTCTGTCGTTCGACGACGGTGTGCAGTGCAGCGCCGAGCAGGTAGCGAAACTGGCGATCCAGGACTCGGCCGGCGACCAGCGCCAGCGGATAAGACTGCACCTGCCCGAGCGTTTGTCCGAAGCTCCACTGCAAATGCCGGCCGTGCTGTCGATCGCGGCCCTGCGCAATCTGCTTGACAATGCCCTGCGTCATACGCCGACGGACGGCGCGGTGGATCTGAGCCTGGATACTACCGCCAATCGCGTGCGTTTCGTGGTGCGCGACCATGGGCCGGGGATTGCCCCGGACGATCTGCAACACCTGACCCAGCGCTTCTGGCGCAACGGCCAGAGCACCGGCTGCGGACTGGGGCTGGCGATTGTCCAGGCGATCGTTCAGCGCTGCGCCTGCACCCTGCATTTCGACAGCCGTCCGGATGGTTTGCGGGTCGAGCTGAGCATGCCGCTGCAACCGGTCTGACAGTTTGCCGGGCACATCAAATGTAACCTCTCTCCATTAGTCATCCGCCGGCCGCGACGTTATTGTCGCCCCAGCCTTTGACTCAATGGATTGAGGGAAACAGCGCCATGGAAGCACCCATTCACATCTGTCCCGCCACCCCCGCCGACGCCGGCGTCATCAGCCGGATTCTCGAACGCTCGATCCGCGTCGGTTGCGCGCTTGACCATCGCAACGATCCACAACTGGTCGATCGCTGGGTCCGCCGACAATCGGCTGAGCACATCAGCGCGTGGCTCGCCGATCCCCGTCATTATCTGAATATTGCGCTGTTGCAGGACAAACCGGTCGGCGTCGGCATGGCCGCGGCCAATGGCGAGATCACGTTCTGTCATGTGCAGCCGGAGTGGTTTCGTCGCGGTGCGGGTCGCGCATTGATGGGCGATCTCGAGGGCTGGTTGAGAATTCGTGGCCAGCCTCGCGTCAGGCTCGCCAGCACGCGAACCGGCGAGGCGTTCTATCGGCGTCTGGGTTATCGCGAAGCGGCGTCTCCCTTTGCACATCACGGCATTTTGGCCCTGCCGATGCACAAGCCGCTGGCATTGTCGGCCTGACATTCGATCAAGGGTGTAAATCCTCGACACGCTGGTGCGTTTCCAGAACAGGAAAACCTGCATGTGCGCCCCGCGACCGGAACGCGCACCTGCCCGGTGTGCAGTTTTGGTCACTATCCATAGCGTATTGAGGGGTCGAGAGATGTCAGTCGCCACCAGCCTTATCGAAGAGCCGTCGGCCCGGATCGCCTCCGCGTCGGCTGAAACGCTGTATCAGTTCAATGAGTCGCCGTTGCTGGCCCGTCAGAGCCAGCAGGAATCCAATGCCCGCAGCTACCCGCGCCGGATTCCCCTGGCGCTCAAGCGCGCCAAGGGCCTGTACGTCGAGGACGTCGAAGGCCGCAGCTTCATCGATTGCCTGGCCGGCGCCGGCACCCTCGCGCTGGGGCATAACCATCCGGTAGTGATCGAGGCCATTCAGCAGGTACTGGCCGATGAGTTGCCACTGCACACCCTGGATCTGACCACGCCGGTGAAAGACCAGTTCGTGCAGGACCTGTTCGGCCTGCTGCCTCCGGCATTGGCCAAGGAAGCGAAAATCCAGTTCTGCGGCCCGACCGGCACCGACGCCGTGGAAGCCGCGCTGAAACTGGTACGCACCGCCACCGGGCGCAGCACCGTGCTGTCGTTCTCCGGCGGTTACCACGGCATGAGCCAGGGCGCCTTGAGCCTGATGGGCAGCCTGGGGCCGAAAAAACCACTGGGCGCGTTGCTCAGCAACGGCGTGCAATTCATGCCGTTCCCTTACGACTACCGTTGCCCGTTCGGCCTCGGTGGCACGGCCGGTGTGAAAGCCAACCTGAGCTACCTGGAAAACCTGCTCAATGATCCAGAGGCTGGCGTGCAATTGCCGGCAGCGGTGATCGTCGAAGCGGTGCAGGGCGAGGGCGGCGTGATCCCGGCGGACATCGAGTGGCTGCGCGGTCTGCGCCGCATCACCGAAAAGGCCGGCGTGGCGCTGATCATCGATGAGATCCAGAGCGGTTTCGCCCGCACCGGCAAGATGTTTGCCTTCGAACACGCCGGCATCACCCCGGATGTGGTGGTGCTGTCCAAGGCCATCGGCGGCAGCTTGCCGCTGGCCGTGGTGGTTTATCGCGACTGGCTTGACACCTGGCAACCGGGCGCTCACGCCGGTACGTTCCGTGGCAACCAGATGGCGATGGCCGCCGGCTCTGCGGTGATGCGTTACCTGGTCGAGCACAAGGTCTGCGAACACGCTGCTGCCATGGGCGAACGCCTGAGCGAACACCTGCGCATTCTGCAGCGCGATTTCCCGCAACTGGGCGATATTCGTGGTCGTGGCCTGATGCTCGGTGTCGAACTGGTCGATCCGAACGGTGCACCGGATGCGCTGGGGCATCCACCGGCCTTCGCACGTCTGGCGCCGCTGGTTCAGCGCGAATGCCTCAAGCGTGGCCTGATTCTGGAGCTGGGCGGGCGGCATGGTGCGGTGGTGCGATTCCTGCCGCCGCTGGTGATCACCGCGGCTGAAGTCGACCGCGTCGCCGAGATCTTCGGCCGTGCGTTGAGCGCCGCGACCTCCGGCCTGTAAATTTTTCGCCGCGTCGAACGTTCTTTCTACATACCCGGCTGCACCGTCGTGCAGCCCACCCTTACAGCGATGGAGACACAGCATGACGTCAGTATTCGACCGCGAGGACATCCTCTTTCAAGTCGTGGTCAACCACGAAGAGCAGTACTCGATCTGGCCGGACTACAAGGCCGTGCCGGAAGGCTGGCGCACCGTTGGCAAGAGCGGCCTGAAGAAGGAATGTCTGGCCTACATCGAAGAAGTCTGGACCGACATGCGTCCGCTGAGCCTGCGCCAGAAGATGGAAGCGCAAGCAGCTGCCCAGTAAGTCTTCAGCCAAAAAGAAACCCGCTGAACCGGGAACGGTCAGCGGGTTTTTTCATGTCTGGAAGATCGGCCTTGATGATCGTTCCCACGCTCTGCGTGGGAATGCCTCATTGGACGCTCCGCGTCCGCTTCGCAAGGGACGCGGAGCGTCCCGGGCTGCATTCCCACGCGGAGCGTGGGAACGATCAACGGGGGGGCAACTGGCCTTAGGCGCCGCTCAAGCCCTTGAGCAGCACATCCACATTGCCTTCCAGCTCTGCCACCGGATCCGCTGCATCGGTGCTGAGCACCAGCAGTTGACTGCCCGATTCGGCAATCGCCGCTTTCACCGCATCCGAAGGCTCGCGATGGTGCAGCACCACTGCTACGTCGTTGTCTTTCAAAGTCGCGGTCAGTTTTTTCAGCTCCTCCGGCGTCCATTCGGCATCCGGTCGCGCATCCTGTCCGATCAACTCCAGATTGAGGCTGCCGATCAGGTAACCGAAGTGATCGCTCAGGCTCATCACGCTCAGGTTGTCGGCACGGGCCAGACGCGCTTCGCTGTCGGCACTGAGTTTCAGCAGACGCTGTTTCAGCGCCGCCAGATTGGCCTCGATCTTCGGTTTGTCCTTCGGTGCCAGGCGCACCAGATCCGCCGCCATCACGTCAGCCATACGCCCCATGTTGTTGCTCGCCAGCCACGGCTGACTGTTCAGGCCGTCGACCTTGAGCCCCGGTTGCACGGCAATGCCGGGCAGGGCGCCGTCCACCGGGCGGGCTGCGTCGACTTCGACGATGCGGATGTTGCTGCGGCGGGCGATCGGGTACAGCGGGTCATCGGCCCACAGCGAGCGCACGCCGATCACTGCATCGGCGCCCGTGGCCAGTTTGCTCAGCGCTGGGGCGCCGCGACCGGTGAAGTAGGCGGTCTGGCGGCTGCCTGGCAGGTTGGCCGGTGCTGCGCGTTCGAGGCTGATGTCGGTGCCTTTGATCAGGACTTCGCCCAGACCATAAGTGATCGGCAGCGAGGCCAGCACCCGCAATGGTTTCTCGGCAGCCAGCAGAGGGCTCGAAACCACGCCGCTTAGGGCAATGGCCAGAGCAAGTTGTCGTAATGAAAAAGCCATTTATCCAAGGTTCCCTTTCAGACTGGGGACGACGCCCCGGGCAATTGCGGCGAGGGCGAAGGCGATACCGGCGACCAGAATGATCGCGGCGCCGGACGGAATCGGCAGGTCGAACACGATCGGCGCAAGAATCCCGCACAGCGTGCTGACCGTGGCGATCAGCACCGAACACCAGAAAAAGCCCTTGAGCGACTGGCTGAGCAAACGAGCCGCCGCCGCCGGAATCACCAGCAGCGCACCGACCAGAATCGCGCCGATGACTTTCACGGCGGCAACGGTGATCAGCGTCACCAGAATCACGAACAGGTAATCCAGGGTTTTCACCGCGACACCGCGCACCGCCGCCAGTTGCGGGTTGAAGCTGGCGAGCATGATCCGGTTGTACAGCGGTAGGGCCAGCGCCATTACCAGTGAACCGACAATCGCCAGCACCAGCAGGTCGTTACCGTTGACCGTCAGCACCGAGCCGAACAGCACGTTTTCCAGAATGTGCACGTTGATCTTGCCTGCCAGAATCAGCAGCAGGCTGGCACCCAGAGCGAGAGACACCGACAGGAATACGCCAATCAATGTGTCCGGGGCCAGCCCGGTACGGTTGCGCAGGTAATTGAGCGAAATCCCGAACAACAGGCAGTAGCCGAACAGGCTGCCGTAAGGCCCGGTGTAGGGTTCGCCGAGCAGAATGCCGATGGCCACCCCGGTCAGTGCCGCGTGGCCGACCGCCTCGGAGAAAAACGCGAAGCGCTTGACCACCACCAGCGTGCCGAGGCCACCCAGTACCGGGCCGATCAGCAGACCGGCGAGCAAGGCATTGACCACAAATCCATAGGCCAGGGCTTCCGGCAGGTAACCGGATGAGGCCCAGCCTTGCACCATCAAACGAAAGGCTTCGTAACTCATCAGGCAGCGCTCCGTGGATGGGTCGAGAACAGGGTCAGCAGGCGCTCCGGAGTCAGGGCCTGTTGCGGCGTGGCGTCGAACAGCACCCGGCGGTTAAGGCCGGTGACGCGATTGGCCAGACGCCCGACTGCTTCCAGATCGTGCTCGATCCACAGCACGGTGATGCCCGCCGCACGCCAGTCACCGAGCAAACGCTCGAACACCTGGATCCCGGCTTCGTCGAGGGCCGACATCGGTTCATCCAGCACCAGCAATTGCGGCGCCGGAATCAGGCCTTGGGCAAGCAGTACCCGCTGGCGTTCGCCACCGGACAGCGCACCCATCCGGCGCTTGCGTTTGTCCTGCATGCCGACCCGCTCCAGCGCATCACCGATGGCGCCGGCGTAGCGTTTGCTCAAACCGAGAAAGGCCGGGCGCCGCTGACACATGGCAGCCATGAAGTCGTCGACGGTCATCGGCAGGCCGCGGTCGAATTCCAGCGCCTGCGGCACGTAACCGATGGTGCCGGGCTCGCCGGGCCATTGCAGACTGAGCCGGCCCTGATGGGGCATCTGCCCGAGCAGGGTCTTGATCAGCGAACTCTTGCCGCCGCCGTTGGGGCCGACCAGCGCATGCACGCTGCCGGGCTGAACTTGAAAGGTGACCTTGTCGAGGATCGTCGTGCGGCCGAGGGTCAGGCTGACGTCCGCGAAATCCAGGGTCGGGCCGTTAAGGGTGATTGAGAGGTTTTCCTGAGCCGTCATGCGCCGGACTCCTGAATCGCCCGCACTACGGTGTTGAGGTTGCCGGTCATTTCCTTTTCGTACTTGTCGGCGGTGTATTCGCCATAGGAAATGTGCGACAGCGGGTACAGCTTCACACCGGATTCACGCTGGATGGTTTCGACGTAGGTGGACGGGAAATCCATCTCGGAGAAGATCACTTTCACGTCCAGCTCGCGCAGTTGGTCGATGGTTTTCTTCAACTGGCTCGGGCTTGGCTCGATGCCGTGGGCCGGCTCGACCACCGCGGTGACTTCCAGGCCGAATTCACGCAGCAGGTAGTCATAAGCGGCGTGCACCGTGGCCACTCGCAGTTCGGCGTTCGGCGCCTGGGTCAGCTTGGCCAGGGCGTCGGCGCGCATCTGCCGCAGGCGTTTGCCGTAGGCGCGGGCGTTCTGGGTGTAAGCCTTGGCATTGTCCGGGTCGAGCTTGCCCAGCTCACGGGCGATGTTGTTGACCTGGGCAATCGAGGCGCTGATCGAAAGGAAGGTGTGCGGGTTCACCACTTTGCCGGCACCGCGCGCGGCAACCCCGGTGGCGGCCAGCAACGGCACGTTTTCGTTGGCTTCGATGGTCTTGATGTTCGGCGTTTCGCTGGCGGCGATCATGCGATCGGCGAAGTCGTCATGGCCAACGCCGTTGAGCACGATCACATCCAGCCCGCTGATGCGCTTGATGTCTTCGGCGCGCGGCTCGTAGGCGTGCGGGTTGAAGCCGGCGGGAATCAGCGGCACGACCTCGGCCTTGTCGCCGACGATGTTCGCCACATAGCTGTAATACGGATGCAGGGTGATGCCGATGCGCAGGCGCTTGGCCTGATCGGCGCTGGCCAGCGGGCTCAGCAGGCAGGCGCACAGACCGATCAGCAGCAGGCGCAGGAAAGGACGGCGTTGAGATGAACTAGGCATGGGCAAGCGGTCTTCTCTCGGTAAAGGCGAGGGTTCAATGGCGATGTTCGCGGGTCACCCCGGCATCGAATTGCGCGACGATCTGTTTCCATCCGGCAGCGGTCAGCGCTGCGTCTGACAGGTCTTTCGGCGCTTGCAGGTCGGTGGCGCGGTTGAGCCAGATGTCCGGCGCGGCGTCGTTCAGGCGCATCAGAAACGAACCGGCCACGGCTGGTGCCTGGCTGTGGCCGAAGTAGGCGCGGTCCGCCAGCAACTGCCAGGCGTGACCGCCTCGACTGACCGAGCTGGCGTCCTGGGCGAACGGTGCAAAACCTTCATCGGCCAGGTTCTGCGGGCTTGGCAGCGTTTGCTGTTCTTCACGCAGCAGGCGGATCTCGTCGAGGGTCACGCGCAGATCCGCATAGATGCCCTGCTCGCTGGCGCCAAGGTCGCGACGGGCGTCCAGTTGATGGCTTGAAACCGGCTCCGGTTCGCGGGAAACGCCGCGCCATGTCACTACCGAGCCGGCAACCGCGATGATCAGCAGGCACATCAGCAGCACATTGAGGGTTTCGTGCCCGGCACCGGCCGGGCGTACAACCTGGGTGGTCGGCGTGGTCATGGGGCTTCGATATCCGCTTGGTCGATTTCGACCACGTGGCCAGGGCCGGCGTCGAACAGCACGTAGAACTCGGCGCCGGGTTTCTTGAAGGTCAGGGTCGAGTCGGCGCCGAGCTTGCCCGGCACCAGGATGGTTTCGTCGTAGCCGATCACATCGAGGGTCACCCCCGGCGCGCCGCTGCCGTCGGAGAAACCGCCGGTGCACTTGATCTGCTCGGCATCGATGGCCTTGCACTCGCACATCGGATTATGGGCCAGGACGCCGGCGCTGAAACCGGCAGTCAGCACCAGCAAGGTATTGCTCAGGAGCAAGCGGAAGGGGCGTTGGGCATGACTCATGGTTTGGCTCCTTGTTTGTTCAGCCAGGCGAGGGTGGCAGGCGAGGCCTGGCTCAGCGGAATCGAGGCTTGGTGCATGCTGCCGTCCCAGCCTTCCATGGTGATCCACAGTTCGGCGTCGGCAGCGGTCTTTTCCGGAACCGGCAACTGGGTACCCATGCGGTACGGCGTGCCGAAGAAAATCACCCCGGCCGCGCGCAGGCTGCGAGGTTTGCCGATGCGCAGGTACGTCGCCTTGACGTGGTCGACACAGGCGTCGCAGAGGGCGGCGCTGAAATCTTTCATGTAGCCGGCCGGGCCGGTCAGGGTCGGTGCCTGATTACGCAGTTCGGCCAGTCGCAGGCTCCAGGGACCGACCTGGATTTCGCCGATCTCCCGTTCACCCAGTCCGCTGTCACCGCGAAACAGCGAAGCATCGGCGAAGTATTTGGGCATGAAGCCGAGCGGGATCAGCAATAACAGGACATTGAGGTGGAAACGCCATTTGTGCCAGAACCGGTTCAGGCGCGACGGTGGTGTTATTCCAATGTGGCTCACGGACGCACCTCCGAAGGTTCATGTCGGGACGTCGATCGTGACGCGACCTTGCGGTTTCTCTTGTCTTCGCGCTTGAGTGCGTTGAGCGTGGCCAGGGCGGTGCGCTTGGTCCAGATCAGCAGGCCGCTGAGAACCATCATGCTCAGCAGCAGGCCGAAGAAGAACCAGATCAGCTTGATCCAGATTCCGCCGAAATCGCCGGTGTGCAGCGGACGCATCGATTCGGTGACGAACTCCAGGGCGGAGCGGTCGGACAGCAGGCGCGAGGCGGCAATGTCACCGTTGTAAGGATTGAGCGTGGCGGTCTGGAACATCAGCGGATACCAGCCACGACCACCGACACTCATGTGGCTGTAGGCGTTGCCGGGCAGGCTGACGAAACTGGCTTCCAGCCCCGGGATCTTTTGTTGAGCGATCTCGATGGCCGAGTCGAGACTGATCCGCGGTGGAGGTGTGCCGTCGGCGGAGATCGGCACACTTTCCCGGGACATCGCCGGGATGACCGGCTCGCTGGAAATGGAAATCTGGAAATCGAACAGCAGGGCGCGGATCAGGAACCACACGCCGGTAATGGAAATCACCGCGATGAACCAGATCGACCAGATGCCGCTGAGGCGGTGAAAGTCGCCCCAGAAAATCCGCGCACCGTGACGAATGCGCAGGGTCGGGCGGAAAAAGCCTTTCCAGAAGCGCTTGTACACCACCAGCCCGGTCACCAGCGAAGCGAGCATCGGCAGGCCGAGGAACGACACCAGATACCAGCCCCAACTGAAGCCGTTGGTGAACGGCACCAGCCACCAGCCATGCAGTGCGCGGGTGAACGCCTTGAAGTTGAAGGTTGGCGCGGGGCCCTGGATGACGCCGGTGTACGGGTTGACGTAGACCGTCAGCGAACGCCCGTCGGGGTAGCTGACCTCGACGTCGAGGGCAAAGTGCGATTCGTCCGGACGACTGATGCTTTGCACCACTGTCTGCGGTTCGGCCTTCTTGATCGCGGCCAGGACCTGATCATAGCTGAGCAATGGTGCGTCGTCCGAAGGGGCGCTGGCGCGCATCTGCGGGTTGGCCAGCCAGACGATTTCCTGGCTGACCACCGCCAGGGTGCCGGTGACGCAGACGATCAGAACGAAAAACCAGATCGGCAACGCCAGCCAGCTGTGTACCAGGAACCACAGTTTCGAGCGGGATTTCTTCGACATGATGACGGGTCTTGATTCAGTGAGAGGGAGCGGTACTACGGGCTTCGCAGCACGGGAGTCCCCTGAAAGGCCGGTCGTGGCTTTTGCCTACGCGACCGGCCCGCATCTCTATAAGACGGATGACCGAAGCAAATCCCGATAAACGATATGAAAGTAAATGTTTCGCGATTGCAGATGGCTGTCGCGTGGGCGGATTTTTGCGGGGGAGGCGAAGCAGTCCGGCAGCGCATGCCGCCGGATTGAAGGAGGGGAATCAGCGGAGAAAGTCGAGTGCTTCGGTCAGCAACAATTCGGGCACTTCTTCGGCGAGGTAATGCCCGGCAGGCAAAGCCTTGCCCCGTACATCAGTGGCAACTTGTTGCCATTCCCTCAGCGGATCGAAGCAGCGACCGACGGTGCCCTCGGCGCCCCACAGCACCAGCAACGGCAGGTTCAGGTGGCGACCAGTCGTGATGTCGGCGCGATCATGTTCCAGGTCGATGCCGGCACTGGCACGGTAATCCTCGCAGATCCCACGAGCACTGCCGGGACGTTCCAGGCAACGCCGGTATTCGCTGAACGCCTCGTCGGTGAAGGGTGCGAGCCCGGCGCTACGGCTGCCCATAACACTGCGCAGGTAACCTTCAGGATCGGCTTCGATCAGGGTTTCCGGCAACGGTGCCGGGCGGATCAGGAAGAACCAGTGCCAGTAGGCCCGGGCGAAGGCTTCATTGGTCTGGCTGTACATCGCCAGCGTTGGCGCGATGTCGAGCAGGACCATGCGCTGCACAACCGCGGGATGATCGAGCGCCAGGCGATGGGCAACCCGCGCGCCACGGTCGTGGGCAAGGATCGAGAACTGCGTGAAGCCCAGCGCTTTCATCAATTCCACGCCGTCGCGGGCCATTTCGCGTTTGGAATAGTTGGTGTGCCGCTCATCGGCCGGCGGTCGGCTGCTGTCGCCATAACCGCGCAGGTCGGCGGCGATCACCGTGAAGTGCTCCGCCAGTTGTTCGGCGATCTTGTGCCAGATGACGTGGGTCTGCGGGTGCCCGTGCAACAGCAGCAGGCCCGGGCCGCTGCCTTTGATGCGGTAGCTGATGTCCACACCGTTGACGTGGCGCTGATCTTTGACGAATCCGGCAAACATCGGGTGATCCTTTATTCAGGCGAGTGGCCTGCATCCTGAAATCGCCGGGCGTTCATGACAAGACGTGAAGCGTGGTTCGACGGTTCATGAATCGTGTTCGCCCATCCCCGCGCGCTGCGCGGGAATGGACACTCGGCGTTGCTAACCCTGCTGAAACATCTCCTTCGCCCGCTGCTCGATCTGCGCCTGGGTCAGATCCTCCTTGCGCGTGGCCAGGAACCACAGATGCCCGTACGGATCTTTCAACGTCCCGCTGCGGTCGCCGTAGAACTGATCCTTGACCTCGGACACCGAGGTGGCGCCGGCCTCCAGTGCGCGTTGGAAGGATTTGTCGACATCGGTCACGTACAGATGCAAACCGACGGACACGGCTTTGTCCGGATTGCTCAACGGACCTTGATCGCACGGCGAGCCGAGCATGATCGCGCTGTCGCCGATGCGCAGTTCGGCGTGGCCGATGCCGCCGTCGGGCATGCTCAGGCGCATGACTTCGGTGGCACCGAACGCCTTTTTATAGAAGTCGATGGCTTCGGCAGCTTTGTGAATGCCGAGGTACGGGGTAATGCTGTGGTACCCCTCGGGAATGGGTTTGACGCTCATGGCGGTACTCCCTGTTATTTGTTGCCTGGTTTTTATTAGAGGTTGAAGGTGTGCCTTCGCCGGGGTTGCCGGTCGCTCAACTATAGATCCGTGCCGCCGCCATGGCCGAGTAGCCGACGAGCAGCCACCGCACTGTTCAGCCATCGACAGTGAAGCAGCAGAATGCGCGGGTTTTCATCGTCAGATACCCTGAAAGTCCGCTGTAACCCGCGAAAAACAAGGCCTGTCAGTCAGGCACAGAAGCTGCAATGACCCGGTACAACACCGATACCGAGAGTCATCCATGTCTGAATCTGCCGTTTATCCGATCAACACGCCAGCCGCCCACCGGATCGCCGACGACGCCGAAGCCTTGCGCGTGGCCGCGCAGGTCGCCGCCGTCTTGCAGGAACATGCCGCCGAGCGTGACCGCAGCCGTGAAGTGCCCGCCGAGATCGTCGACCTGTATTCCAACAGTGGCCTGTGGGGCATCACCGTGCCGAAGGAGTACGGTGGCGCGCAGGTGTCCCTTGCGGTGCTGGCGCAGGTGATCGCGATCATTTCCGCCGCCGATCCGTCCCTCGGGCAGATTCCGCAAAACCATTACTGCCTGCTCGAAGACATCCGCCTGCAAGGCACCCCGGCGCAGCAGGCGCATTTCTTTGAGCTGGCGCTGCAAGGTCATCGCTTCGCCAATGCGCTGTCGGAAACCGGCGGCAAGAACGTGCAGGACATTCAGGCGACCCTCCGCCGTTATGGCGACGGCTTCGTGATCAACGGCCGCAAGGGCTACTGCACCGGTTCGCTCTACGCCCACTGGCTGGCGGTGCTGGCGCTGGATGAAGAGCAGAAGGGCCAGTTGGCCTTCGTCGAGCGCGGTACCAAAGGGCTGGTGATCGTCGACGACTGGGACAGCATCGGTCAGCGCACTACTTCCAGCGGCACGGTGCTGGCGGAAAATCTGCAAGTGGCGCCCTTCAATCTGTTTCCGACGTACCGTTCCTACGAGAGCCCGACCCTGGCCGGGCCGTTCGCCCAGTTGACCACCGCCGCCATCGACGCCGGCATTGCCCGGGCGGCGCTGCGCGACACCGTGGAATTCGTCCGCCAGTTTGCGCGGCCATGGATCGATGCAGGTGTGGACAAGGCCAGTGAAGATCCGCTGACCATCATTCAGATCGGCGCACTGGAAATCCGTCTGGAAGCCGCCGAAGCCTTGCTTGAACGCGCCGGCTGGGCGCTCGACGCCGCACGTCCGGCACCTGATGAAGACAACGTCGCGCTGGCCTCGCTGGCCGTGGCCAAGGCCAAAGTGCTGACCACCGAAATCGCCATCGAGGCCAGCAACAAGCTGTTCGAACTCGGCGGTACCCGCTCGACCCTGAAAAAGCACAACTTCGACCGCCACTGGCGCAATGCTCGGGTCCACACCCTGCATGACCCGGTGCGCTGGAAATACCACGTGGTCGGCAACTGGCTGCTCAACGGCGTCAAACCACCGCGCCACGACTGGTCCTGACCATGGCCGAGTGGTTCAAACACATTTACTGGGCCGACATCGCCCAGGCCTGTCTCGACACCCTCAGCATGCTCGGCGCGGCGCTGCTGTTTACGGTGCTGCTGGGATTGCCGCTGGGGTTGCTGCTGTTTCTCACCGGCAAGCGCCAGTTGCATGAAACGGTCGGCGTGTATCGGGTGCTGTCGGTGATCGTGAACATGCTGCGTTCGCTGCCATTCATCATTTTGCTGATCGTGCTGATTCCGCTGACCACGTTGTTGGTGGGGACGTCACTGGGCGTGCCCGGAACCATTCCGCCGCTAGTCGTCGGTTGCACACCGTTCTTCGCGCGGCTGGTGGAAACCGCACTGCGCGAAGTCGATCGCGGGGTGGTCGAGGCGACTCAGGCCATGGGCGCCAACACCTGGCAGATCATCCGCCACACCCTGTTGCCGGAAGCCCGCGGCGGGTTGCTGGCTGCGGTGACGGTCACCGCCATCGTGCTGGTGGACTACACGGCGATGGCCGGCGTGATCGGTGGCGGCGGGCTCGGCGATCTGGCGATCCGCTACGGCTATCAGCGTTTTCAGACCGACGTGATGGTGGTCACCGTGGTGTTGCTGCTGATTCTGGTGCAGGCCCTGCAAATGACCGGCGACCGTCTGGTGGCGCACTACAGCCGACGCTGAAAAAACAAGTTCAACCCATAAAGGCCCCACGTTCACCCCACGACGGCCACTCAAGTCTGCCTTGGAGCACAGCATGAAAAAGACCCTGGCCGTACTGGCTGCCGTTCTGTCGTTCGGCGCCCATGCCAACGAAAACCTGATCGTCGGCGCCACCCCGGTGCCACACGCGGAAATCCTCGAGTTCGTCAAACCGACCCTGGCCAAGGAAGGCGTGGATCTGGACATCAAGGTGTTCACCGACTTCATCCAGCCCAACCAGCAACTGGCGCTGAAAAACCTCGACGCCAACTATTACCAGTACCGGCCGTTTCTCGATGATTTCAACAAGACCCGCCACACCGATCTGGTGCCGGTGGTCGGTGTGCACATCGAACCGTTCGGCGCCTACTCGACCAAAATCAAGAACATCTCGGAGCTGAAGGACGGCGCCAGTGTGTCGATCCCCAATGACCCGGTGAACACCGGTCGCGCCCTGGTGCTGTTGCACGAGGCCGGGCTGATCAAACTCAAGGATCCGAGCAACACCCTGGCCACCCAGCGCGATATCGTCGAAAACCCCAAACACCTGAAAATCCGTGAACTGGAGGGCGCGTTGCTCGCTCGTTCAGTGAGTCAGGTGGATCTGGCATTCGTGTTCGCCAACTACGCGCTGGAAGCCGGGATCGACACCAACAGCGCACTGATCGTCGAGAAGGGCAAGAGCCTGTACATCGAGTTTCTGGTCGCACGGCCTGACAACATCAACGACCCGGGCCTGCAGAAACTGGCCAAGGCATTGAATTCCGATGAAGTGCGTCAGTTCATTCTGACTCGCTACAAAGGGCAGATTGCGCCGGGTTTCTGATCGATCAATCCGAGGGTTCCTCTGGAACCCTCACTTGGGAACATCGAGGAAATGTGCTCCCGGCCCTTGCTCGCCCAACACATCGCCCTGATTGCGCAGCGGGCAGGCTTCCATCGACAGGCATCCGCAACCGATGCAACCGGTCAGCCGGTCCCGCAGCAGCATCAGCTGATTGATCCGTTCGTCCAGCTCACGCCGCCACTGCTCCGACAACACTTTCCAGTCCGCCGCCGTTGGTGCGCGGTTGTCCGGTAGCTGTTTCAACGCCTCGCCGATTTCTGCCAGCGGAATGCCCAGGCGTTGCGCCACCTTGATCAGCGCCACCCGCCGCAGTACTTCCCGTGGATAACGCCGCTGGTTGCCGGCATTGCGCTGGCTCTTGATCAACCCTTTGGATTCATAAAAGTGCAGGGCGGTGACCGCCACACCGCTGCGGGCCGCAACTTCGCCGACGGTCAGTTGCTTGTGCAGATTTTTCGCAGTGATCATTTGAAAAATGCCCCTTGACCTCTAGTTAACTCGAGGTTTTACCCTGCAGGCCTTCGAATCGCAAGATTCGCCTGACCGAGTGGGGATCTCATGCAAGCACCAGCGAAAAACCGCAGCTTTACCCAATTGATCGAATTTGAAATCGAACCCGGCCAGCAACCGGCGCTGGTCTCGGCGCTGGCGCTGCAGACCGAACGTCTGGCCCAGCGTTACGCCGGCTTCGTCAGCGCCAGCGTCCAGGCCAGCGACGACGGGCGGCGAGTGTTGAGCTTCCTGCAATGGCAGTCCCGGGAGGCGGGGGAGGCGGCGTTCCAGAGTTTCGAAACCGGCGAGCAGGACTTCTGGCAACTGATCCGCACCCATCAGGCGCGCACCGTGACCTTCGGTTCATTCCAGGTGCTGAGCAGTATCGCTCGCAGTCACGACGATGGCTTGCACTGTCAACTGGTTGGTTAGATCGACAGCTGGATCAAGCGCTCGCCTTGCAGGTTTTCCGTGGGCCGCCGCTTGTTCACCGCCAGTTCGCCGATTTTGATCAGTCGCGTGCGGGTGACGTTGCGGCTCAGGCCGAGCAAGGATGCGGTGTGCACCTGGTTGTAATGGCAGAAGCGATAGGCCGCGCGCAGCAACGCGTCTTCGACTTTTTCATGCAGGGCGCCGGCCTGTTGCTCGAACAGTTTCTGGAAGGCGCGTTCCAGCAGCGCTTCCGGTGAGTCGTCGGCGGCCGCGTGTTGATCGTCGGGACGGTCGATGCGCAGGTTCGACAGGCGCAGATCGTCGCGTTCGATCACGCCGTTACGGCAGATCAACAGCGTGTGATGGATGACGTTTTCCAGTTCGCGGATGTTGCCCGGCCAACTGTAGCCGCGCAGCTTGTGCTCGGCGCCGGGGCTGATGGTGATGCGCCCGTAACCCAGGCGCTGACTGTAGGCCTCGATGAAATGCCGGGTCAGCGGCAGGATGTCGCCGGGCCGATCGCGCAATGGGCTCAGCTCCAGATTGACCACGTTCAGCCGGTAATACAGATCCTCGCGGAAATGCCCGGCGTTGATGGCTTTCTCCAGTTGCACGTTGGTCGCCGCCAGCACCCGCACATCGATGGGAATGCTCTTGCGCGAACCCAGGCGCACCACTTCACGCTCCTGCAACACCCGCAGCAATTTGACCTGGATCGCCATCGGCAGATCGCCGATTTCATCGAGGAACAAGGTGCCGCCATCCGCCTCTTCAAACCACCCGGCCTTGGCGCTGAGGGCGCCGGTGAAGGCGCCTTTTTCATGGCCGAACAATTCGGCTTCCACCAGCGATTCGGAAAACGCCCCGCAGTTCACCGCAATGAACGGCCGATTGCGCCGGTTGCTCAGGTTGTGGATGTGCCGCGCTACCAACTCTTTGCCGGTGCCCGTTTCGCCGATGATCAGCACGCTGGCTTCGCTCGGTGCGACCTGTTGCAGATGCGCGAGCAGGGCCTGGGATTTCGGGTCTTCGAACACCTGAGCGGTGGCGCGGATTGAGGTGGCCAGGGCGTGTGAAGGCGGCAGGGTCAGCAGTTGCATGGGGTCTCGCTCCACGAAAGAAAATCAGGAATAGAACGTCGGCACCGGCAGGGACTGGTTCAGCGCCCAGTCGCCCAGCTCGTGGAGCTTGTAATCCAGCGGGTCGTGCAGGGTTTGCGTGCGCAGGTTGCGCCAGTGTCGGTCGAGGCGCAGCGATGCGTGGGTCGAGCGGGCGCCAGTGACTTCGAACAATCGGCTACAAATTTCCAGGCCCTGACGACTGGCGGCGACCTTGGCCGTGGCAATCGCCGTGGCCAGATGACCGCGTTCTTCGGCACTGAGGTTCGGGCCTTTGGCCCAGGCCTCGTCGAGCAACGCGGCGGCGCGTTCTACCAGCAGACGAATACCTTCGAGGGCGACCCAGAACTCGCCGTAATGGGCCAGCACATACGGATCTTCGCGCACCTCGCGCACCGAGGATTTGTGCCAGACACGGGTTTCGCTGAGGGTGTATTGCCGCGCCTCTTCAAAGGCCCCTTCGGCAATGCCGAGAAACATGTGGGTGAACGTCAGTTGCGCGATCAACGGGCGCAAGCAGGCGAACGGTGTGCTCAACGGACCGGGATCCAGCAGCAGTTCCGACTCTTCGACCCGCACCCGTTCGAACGTGGCGCTGCCGCTGTCGGTCTGGCGCTGGCCGATGTTGTTCCAGTCGTTATGCAGGGTGATGCCGCTGCGGCCGCTGGGGATCGCCGCGATCAACAGTTTGCCGCCGTTGCTTTCGTCCACCGCCGAGGCGATCAGCATCTGCGAATCGCTGGCGCCGGAGCAGAAGCTCTTCTTGCCGGAAAACTCGCGCCAGCCGCCCAGATCCTTGACCACGGTGCGGGTGTCCAGCGGGTTGAGCGCGTTGCCCCAGAACCAGTTCTGCCGCGCGGTCTGTTCGAACCACGGTTGCCATTGTTCGGGGCGGGAAAACAGGCGCACGGTGGCAAGCATCAAATGATGAAAGCCGAAGACGTGGGCGATCGAGCTGTCGACCTTGGCGAATTCGCGCACGACTTCCAGGGTTTCGCTCCAGCGCGCGCCGAGGCCGCCGTAACGGGTGGGAATGCTCAGGGCCAGCAGACCGCTGTCGCGCAGGGCGTCACGTTCGGCTTTCGGTGTGCCGCCACGCTCGTCGCGCTCGACGGCGGTCAGGGCAAATTCGGCGGCCAGTTGGCGGGCGGTCTGCAACGGGGAGAGCAGGGTGCTTTGCGGTTTGGCAGTCACTCGGTCTTCCTCAGGCGTTGGCTTTGGCGGGCAGTACATCGTTGGCGATCATTTCGCCAAACGGCCCGGTGAGGTTGGTCACGCCGCGTCCGGCCAGGCTCGCGTACGGCTCGGGCAACAGCGGGAAGACCAGCTCGGCAAAGCGGTAGGCCTCTTCGAGATGCGGATAACCGGAGAAGATGAAACTCTCGATGCCGAGGTCTGCGTACTCCTTGATTCGCGCTGCCACTTGCTGCGGATCGCCGACCAATGCGGTACCGGCACCACCGCGCACCAGTCCGACGCCGGCCCACAGGTTGGGGGCGATTTCCAAATTGTCGCGGCGACCGTCGTGCAGAGCGGCCATGCGCCGCTGGCCTTCGGAGTCGAAACGGGAAAAGGATTTCTGCGCGGCTTCAACGGTTTCGTCGCTGATGTGTTCGATCAGTTTGTCAGCGGCTTTCCAGGCTTCTTCGGCGGTCTCGCGCACGATCACGTGCAGGCGAATGCCGAACTTCACCTTGCGTCCGTGGCGGGCGGCGCGCTCACGCACGTCGGCGAGTTTTTCGGCGACGGCGGCGGGAGGTTCGCCCCAGGTCAGGTACACGTCGACCTGCTCGGCGGCCAGATCGTGGGCCGCGTCGGAGGACCCGCCGAAGTACAGCGGCGGATAGGGTTTCTGCACCGGCGGATACAGGGCTTTGGCGTTCTGTACCTTCAGGTGTTTGCCTTCGAAATCCACCGCTTCGCCTTGCAGCACCCGGCGCCAGATCTTGAGGAATTCATCGGTGACTTCGTAGCGTTCGCTGTGGCTGAGGAAGCTGCCGTCGCCACGGTTTTCGTCCGGGTCACCGCCGGTCACGACGTTGATCAGCAAGCGGCCGTTGGACAGTCGATCCAGGGTCGCGGCCATGCGCGCCGAAACGGTCGGCGAGATGATCCCCGGACGGATCGCCACCAGATAACGCAGGCGTTCGGTGAGCGGCACCAGCGCCGAGGCGATCACCCACGAGTCTTCGCAGGAACGCCCGGTGGGAATCAGCACGCCGTGGTAACCGAGGCTGTCGGCGGCTTGCGCCACCTGTTTCAGGTAATTGAGGGTGACCGGGCGCGCGCCTTGGGTGGTGCCCAGATAGTGACCGTCGCCGTGGGTCGGCAGGAACCAGAAAACATCCATGAACAGCTCCTCAGGCGATTTTCAGCAACGGTTTGATGTGAGTGCCAAACAGCGGCGCGGCGCGTTCAGCCGCCAGGCGGATACGTGCCTTGAGCGGTTCGCTGGTGATCTGGTAGTCGGCGAAATCGGCTTCGGTGGCGTACACGCCAATCGGCAGGGTCACGGCCTGGAAGAAACTGAACAGCGGGCGCAACTGGTGATCGAGGACCAGCGCATGGCGTTCGCTGCCACCGGTGGCGGCGAGCAGCACTGGTGTGTCGATCAGCGCATTCAGGTCGATCAGGTCGAACAAATGCTTGAGCAATCCAGGATAGGAACCGCGATAGACCGGCGCGGCGACGATCAGCAGGTCAGCCTGTTCGATGGCTTGCAGCTCGGCTTCGATCTCGGCCGGCAACTCCTGGCGGGACAGTGCGGCGCCAAGCGGGCGGGCGATGTCACCGAGTTCGATCAGATGACTCTCGACCGGCAAGTGCCCGGACAATTCGGCCAGCAGGGCCTGGGTCAGCACCAGGGTGCGGGACGGACGCCAGGTTCCGCCGGACAGGGCGACGACTTTCAGTGGACGCGACATGGTCAGTTCCTTTTTCAACAGTTGCTCGGCGAGCAGTGAGTAGTCACTGGAGCAGAGCAAGCGCTGTACCAATTCCTGTAAGGCCCGTATTCCGGGGCTTTGAGCGTTGTCGGCGGCTGTGCTCGTGTGACTTTCAGGCGGGTTTGTTGAACCGCTGTTGCCTGGGAAACAGTTGCTGGAGCAACAGTGCCGAACGCGATGAAGGATTTATAAAGGCTGACTTTTATTCCGTAAAAGACTGTTAATTGATATTGATAGGTCTTTTGAGAATATGCAGAGCGAATCCTGCCCGAATTCTGATAGCCACTATTGAGAGCGTTGATTTCTGCCAAAGCGTGCCCGGGCGTAGCCTTTCTCCATCGACCCACACTGCTCGCCAGGACGCTCCCATGAATCGTTTACTGACTGTTTCGCTGATGCTCGCTGTCTCTGTTCTCGCCGGTTGCGCGAGCCATGGTTCCCCGGAACTGCGCCCTTACACGGCGGAGGAAACCCGCGAACTGGCGCTTGAATCGCTGAACCGTCGCGGTCTGTCCTTCGAGGAATACCACGCGAAAAAAGCCGAATTGCTCGGCCAGCCACAGAAGACATTCGGTTTCGATACCAAGGGTGAAATGAGCGCCGAGCGGGCCGTACAGCTGCACGGTCGTCCAAGCTGATAGCAAACTGTACTGCTCGAAGTTTTACCCAACTGTCCGTGGGTTTGCGCGGCGCCGTGGGATAGGGTCAACACCTGAATGACCCTGACGGACTGCCTGCCATGACCCTCTCGCTCGACCTGTTGCTGGGCTTTGCCCTGTTTGCCCTTGTCACCTCGATCACACCGGGGCCGAACAACACCATGTTGCTGGCATCGGGCGTGAACTTCGGTTTCAACCGCACCATCCCTCATATGCTTGGCATTACCTGCGGCTTCTTCGTGCTGGTGGTGGCGGTGGGTTTTGGCCTGGGCGCGGTATTCCAGACCTATCCGCTGCTTTATACGATCCTGCGTTATGTCGGCGCGGCGTACTTGCTGTACCTGGCATGGAAAATCGCTCACTCCGGCCCGGTCGGCGACAGCGAGCAGGGCGAGGCGAAACCGATCAGCTATCTCGGCGCGGCCGCTTTTCAGTGGGTCAACCCCAAGGCGTGGATCATGGCCATTGGTGCCATCAGCACCTACACGCCGATGCAGGGCTATTTCACCAACGTGATCGTGATTGCGGCGGTGTTCGCCATCATCAACCTGCCAAGCGTCGGCGTCTGGGCGGCGTGCGGGACCTTGCTGCGCAACGTGCTCAAGGATCGCCGCTGGTTGCGGCTGTTCAACTGGGGCATGGCAGCGCTGCTGGTGATTTCGCTGTATCCGTTACTCCTTGAAAGCTTTAGCTGACGCAGCGCTACAACCGCCGGCCCGATGCCTGTTAAAGTCGCGTTCAGGAGCGTTCCTACGCACTTTTAAATGAAGTTGTTCTTCTTTAACGGCCTCCGATCAGGTATTGATGACGCTCTCGAACCCGGACGCAGCTCACAAGGCTGCGTCGTGCCGTTTGCAGACACGAGCCTCCTGATCCCGGAACACGCTCTGCGAGTCTTTTTATGAACACACGTCCGCTGTATTTCGATTACGCCGCCACCACCCCGGTGGACGAGCGGGTCATCCAGGTGATGATCGAGTGTCTGGGTTTCAACGGTAATTTCGGCAACCCGGCTTCCAGTTCCCACGCCTTCGGCCAGCAGGCCCGGCAAGCGGTCGAGAACGCTCGCCGGCAAGTCGCCGAACTGGTCGGCGCCCAGGCGCAGCAGATCGTCTGGACCTCCGGCGCCACCGAATCCAACAACCTTGCACTGAAAGGCGTGGCCCAGGCCCGTGGTATGTCCGGCGGGCACATCATCACCAGTCAGATCGAACACAAGGCCATCCTCGATACCGCCCGGCAATTGCAGGACGCCGGTGTCGCCGTGACCTATCTGGTGCCGGACGCCGAAGGCCTGATTACCGCGCAAGCGGTCAGCGAAGCGATGCGTGAAGACACCTTTCTGGTGTCGCTGATGCTGGTCAACAACGAACTCGGTACCGTCAACGACATCCCGGCCATCGGCGAAGTGGTGCGTGGGCGCGGGGCGTTGTTCCACGTCGATGCGGCCCAGGGCGCCGGCAAGGTCGCGATCGATCTGGCGCAATGGCCGGTGGATCTGATGTCGTTTTCGGCGCACAAACTCTACGGGCCCAAAGGCATCGGTGCGCTGTACGTCGGCCCGCGTGCGCAACAGCGTTTGCAGGCGCAGATTCACGGTGGCGGGCACGAGGGCGGCTTGCGTTCCGGTACGCTGGCGACTCACCAGATTGCTGCCATGGGCTCGGCGTTTGCCCTGGCCGCCGACGCTTTCGATGACGAGAAGAAAACCATCGTTGCGTTGCGCGAACGACTGCTCGAACAACTCTTGAGCCTGCCCGGCGTGCGCCTCAACGGCAGCAGCACCCAACGTATCCCGCACACCTTGAGCCTGACCTTCAGCGAAGGTGAATTCAACCCGGCGGCGCTGAGCCATTCGATCGCGTTTTCCGCGACCTCGGCCTGCAATTCCGCGAGCAACACACCGTCCCACGTTTTGCTGGCATTGGGGCATGACGCGCACCTGGCCGGCCGTACCATTCGCCTGAGCCTCGGCCGTTTCACCACCGCCGAAGACATCGACAAGGCTGTAGATCTGATCAAGACCGCCTGCGCCAGTGCTCCGGCATTCTGGGCGACAGGACTTTAACCAGCCGACCTGACGGCTACGAACAATAACGATGAAGTGATTGGCAGGAGACATGATGAGTACCCAGACTTTGACCGAAGGAACGGTTCCCCAGCGCCTCGCGCACACCCGTGAATTGATGCGTCGCGAAGGTATCCATGCGTTGCTGGTGCCGTCCGCCGACCCGCACCTGTCGGAATACCTGCCGGGTTACTGGCAGGGCCGGCAATGGCTTTCGGGTTTCCATGGCTCGGTCGGCACGTTGATTGTCACCACCGATTTCGCCGGGGTCTGGGCCGATAGCCGTTACTGGGAACAGGCGACCAAGGAACTCAAGGGCAGCGGCATCGAACTGGTGAAACTGCAACCGGGTCAGCCGAGCCCGCTGGACTGGCTGGCCGAGCAGACGCCGGAAGGTGGCGTGGTTGCGGTCGACGGCGCGGTGATGGCCGTCGCGTCGGCGCGTACGCTGGGCAGCAAGCTAGAAGCACGGGGCGCCAGTCTGCGTACCGACATCGACTTGTTGAAGGAAGTCTGGAGCGATCGCCCGGCGTTGCCGAACGCGCCGATCTACCAGCACCTGCCGCCGCAGGCGACTGTCAGCCGTGGCGAGAAACTCGGCAAACTGCGCGAAACCTTGCAGGAACGCGGCGCCGATTGGCACTTCATCGCCACCCTTGACGACATCGCCTGGCTGTTCAACCTGCGCGGCGGCGATGTGTCGTTCAACCCGGTATTCGTTTCCTTCGCGCTGATCAGCCAGCAACAAGCCACGCTTTTTGTGGCACTGAGCAAGGTCGATGCTGAGCTGCGCGCAGTGCTGGAAAAAGACGGCGTGGCCCTGCGCGATTACAGCGAAGTCGCTGACGCCTTGCGGGCGATCCCGAGTGGCGCGAGCCTGCTGGTGGATCCGGCGCGGGTCACCAGCGGTCTGCTGGATAACCTCGACACTGGCGTGAAACTGGTCGAAGGCCTGAACCCGACCACACTGGCCAAGTCGCAGAAGAGCCTGGCGGACGCCGCACACATCCGTCAGGCGATGGAGCAGGACGGCGCGGCGCTGTGCGAGTTTTTCACCTGGCTGGATTCGGCCTGGGGTCGTGAGCGCATTACCGAACTGACCATCGACGAGAAGCTCACTGCTGCTCGTGAGCGTCGCCCGGATTATGTGTCGCTGAGTTTCAACACCATCGCTGCGTTCAACGCCAATGGTGCGATGCCGCACTACCACGCCACTCCGGAAGAACACGCGGTGATCGAGGGTGACGGCTTGCTGCTGATTGATTCCGGTGGCCAATACCTGGGCGGTACCACCGACATTACGCGGATGGTGGCGGTCGGTACGCCGAGTGAAGAGCAGAAACGTGACTGCACTCGGGTGTTGAAGGGCGTGATCGCCTTGTCCCGCGCGCATTTCCCGAAAGGCATTCTGTCGCCGCTACTGGATGCGATTGCCCGTGCGCCGATCTGGGCCGAAAACGTGGACTACGGTCACGGCACCGGTCACGGCGTGGGCTACTTCCTCAACGTGCATGAAGGTCCGCAGGTGATCGCCTATCAGGCGGCGCCGGCGCCACAAACCGCTATGCAGCCTGGAATGATCACCTCCATCGAACCGGGCACTTATCGTCCGGGCCGCTGGGGTGTGCGGATCGAGAACCTGGCGATGAACGTTGAAGCGGGGAGCAGTGAGTTCGGCGAATTCCTCAAGTTCGAAACCCTGACCCTGTGCCCGATCGACACTCGCTGCCTGGAACCGTCGTTGCTGACGCAGGAAGAGAAGCAGTGGTTCAACGCCTATCACGCCGAAGTGCGCGAGCGTCTGAGCCCGTTGCTTGAGGGCGCGGCGCTGGATTGGTTGAACACCCGTACTGCCGCTATTTAACAGGTTGAAGCTCGGGCGCTGCGGCCAGCGCCTGGGTCATGAAGTCGACAAACGCGTTGACCCAGGCGGACTGGTGTGGTTGTGGAGATTTAACGCAGGGCTTCCACAACGAAGTCGAGCCGGTCCTGACCGAAGAACAACTGGTTGTCGATGAACATGCTCGGCGCACCGAAGACGCCACGCTTCACGGCGGTTTCGGTGTTGTCCTTGAGCGCAGCCTTGACCGCTTCATCGTTGGTCAACGCCAGTACTTCTTCAGGATTGAAGCCATGTTCGGTCAGCACGGCGGCAACTGTTGCCGGCTCATCGAGGGCGCGGCCTTCAACCCACAGCGCTTTGAACAGGCAATCGATGAATGCCAGGAAGCGATCCGGATAACGCAGTTGAATGCCGGTGACTGCGCGCATCAACATCAGGGTATTGATCGGGAAATGCGGGTTGAATTTCAGGGGCACGCCGTAGCGTTTGGCGTAGCGGTCCAGGTCCTGAAACATGTAACGACCCTTGGCCGGGATCATTGCCGGCGACGCGTTGCCGGTGGCTTTGAAGACGCCGCCCAGCAATATCGGAATGTAGATCAACTGGCTGCCGGTTTCAGCGCAGATTTTCGGCAGTTGGGTATACGCCAGGTAGGTGGCGGGGCTGCCGAGATCAAAATAGAACTCCACGGTTTTGCTCATGTTCGCTGCACTCTGTTTTTGTTCTTGGTGGGATTACCAGCGTTCATTCCACGGGCGCAGATCCAGCTCGAACGTCCAGGCGTCCCGTGGCTGGCTATGCAGATACCAGTAGTTCTCGGCAATGTGTTCGGGGTCGAGGATACCGTCCTGATCTTTGGTGGCATATTTGTCAGGGAAGTTGTCGCGGATGAAATCGGTATCGATGGCACCGTCGACCACAACGTGGGCGACATGAATGTTCATCGGGCCGAGCTCTCTGGCCATGCTTTGTGCCAGAGCCCGGATACCGTGCTTGGCTCCCGCGAATGCGGCAAAACCCGAGGCGCCCCGCAGACCAGCGGTGGCACCCGTAAACAGGATCGTGCCGCGACGGCGGGTCACCATCCGTTTGGCGACTTCCCGGGCATTGAGAAACCCGGAGAAACAGGCCATCTCCCAGATCTTGAAATACTTGCGAGCGGTTTCTTCAAGAATGCTGCAGGGCACGTTGGCGCCGATGTTGAAAACGAATGCTTCAATCGGTCCGAGGCGGGTTTCGATATCTTCAATCAGCGCAATTACGTCTTCTTCCTTGCGCGCATCGCAGGCAAAACCGTGGGCTTCACCGCCGTCCATCTGAATGGCTTCCACCAAGGGCTGCAATTTGTCGGCGCTGCGCCGCGTGACGCAAGCGATGAAACCTTCTTTGGCAAACCGCCTGGCAATGGCGCCGCCCGTGGCATCACCTGCACCGACAACCAATACGACCTTCTTGTTATTCATGGGTGGATCCCTTTAGTAAACGATCGTTAAGTGAACGAACGTTATGTTAGGATTTGCTCAGCGTCAAGGCACTCAATGTGAGGACAAAACATGCGGTATTCCGCCGGTCACAAGCTGGAAACCAAAGAAAAGCTCCTGCAAAGCAGCTCGTTGTCTGCGAAAAAAAATGGGTTTTCATCAATGGGCGTCGATGGTCTGATGAAGGCGATCGGCTTGAGCGGGGCGGCGTTCTACAGTCATTTCTCGTCCAAGGACGCCTTGTTCGCGGCGATCGTCGAACGCGAGTTGGGCCAGAGTCTGGAGCGCTTGGGCGGGCAGGGTACGCAGGATCGCGAACGGTTGGAGCGATGCTTGAAACTGTATCTGAACATGGCCCATGTCGAGCAGCCTGATCTGGGCTGCGCATTGCCTGCGTTGGGCGCCGAGATCGCGCGGTCCGATATTGTTGTGCGGGAGCAGGCCGAGCTGTGGATTTGCAAACTTCAGGAGAATTGGGCGCAAATTCTGGAAAGTGACAGCCTGGCCTGGGCAATTCTGTCGCAATGCGTCGGAGCACTGGTGGTGGCGCGTATGCTGGCGTCGCCCAGGATTCAGCAGCGGGTGCTGGATTCATGCCGTGAAGAGATCGGGATCCAGCTCGCCGCTTCGCGAACGCAGTAGGGGCGATGATTTATTTGCAGATGACGATCATGCTACGGCTGGTATAGCCGGCGGGGTTGAGGCCAAAGGGATAATCACCTGGCTCTTCCACGGTGTCGCCAGATTTTGCAATGACTTTGTAGCCCTTCGGCGCGCAAGAGTTCGCGGCACTGGCGTAGCACTTGTCCCAAGAGGAGGACAACCCCGAACAGTTGATGTGCAGCCCTTTTTTGCCGTGTTTGACCTGGGTCTTCGACGTCGCCGCGCAGCCCGCAACGGCGAGTATGGCGATCAGTATCAAAATTCGTTTCATTACCGTCCTTATGGCCGCCTCGAGTCTGACGCTCGGGTCTGCCTGTATGCGCTCTCGCTTGAAGCGTTCCGATATCCCTATCCGAAAAAATCCATGTCTGGCACTGGGTTGCGAGGCTAAACATGGCCTAAATGAACGCCAATTGCCAGACCTTCGTAAAATCCTCTTTCAATCTGCCGCGATGGCGGGTTTAGAGGTGCTGCCCATCGTCATGGTTGCTCCTACGGAGGCCAGAATAATGCACAGGATCGCCATCCATTGTGACAAAGAGAGGTATTCCTGAAGGAAAAACAGACCCGAGAGTGCGCCGAAGGCCGGTTCGATGCTCATCAGCGTGCCGAAGGTGCGGGCGGGCATGCGGGTAAGGGCGACCATTTCCAGTGTGTAGGGGAGAGCTGTGGACAGGATCGCGACCCCGATAGCGATCGGGATCAATGCGGGTGTCAGCAGTGCGCTGCCGGCGTGGACGATGCCTATGGGGGCGACGAACAGGGCTGCGATCATCACGCCAAGCGCCGCGGTGGTCACGCCATTATCTGCTCCAGCCTTCTGGCCAAACAGGATATACAAGGCCCAGCACGCACCGGCTCCCAGCGCATAACCTGCACCGATCAGATCGATACCCGTTGTCGTGGCGCCGGTCGGTATCAACAGCAACAAGCCGATGGCAGCCAGGGCAATCCAGAGAAAGTCGATCGCGCGACGCGAGGCATAGATAGCGACTGCCAGCGGACCCGTGAACTCCAGCGCGACTGCGATGCCGAGCGGAACGGTGCGCAACGACATATAGAAAAGGAAGTTCATGCCGCCTAGCGCCATCCCGTAGATAATCACTGTGCGCAGTGATTTGGCTGTCAGCTTCGCTCTCCAGGGTTTGAGCAATAACAGCATGATCACGCTGGCGAAGATCAGGCGAAGGGTAGTAGTACCTTGGGCTCCAACGATAGGGAACATGCTTTTGGCCAGCGAAGCGCCTGACTGGATTGATGCCATGGCTATTAATAGCAGGCCAACCGGGAACAGAGTTGAGGCAAGGCTGCGAGGTTGATCGTTCATTGCGTGGCATCATCCGAAGAGTAGCTGTTGTATTGGGCAATATAGTGCGCACTCGCCAAGTCCCCGTCTATATAGAAGCGGTCTTTTACCTTCTCTTGATAGAAAACTCAAATTAAGGGTTGACGGCAGATTCTGAGTCTCTATAATTCGCCCCACTTCCGGCGCAGTCGAAACGGAAAACTCCTTGAGATTCAA
>NZ_JBWKZE010000014.1:0-168012 GCF_059424205.1 Pseudomonas sp. GW456-12-1-14-TSB6 | reverse complement strand
GGTGTGTGAAGACGCAATGAACCGAAAGTTCGACGCTCACAAAACACCGACAGCTGTCACATACCCAATTTGCTGAAGCGAGGCCATCCGGTCACGAGTCAGTACCCGAATTTCTTGACGACCATAGAGCGTTGGAACCACCTGATCCCATCCCGAACTCAGAAGTGAAACGATGCATCGCCGATGGTAGTGTGGGGTTTCCCCATGTGAGAGTAGGTCATCGTCAAGATTAAATTCCGAAACCCCAATTGCGAAAGCAGTTGGGGTTTTGTTTTGCCTGCAGGAAAAGGCTCGGCCATTTCTCGATTTAGATTCTTGAGGAGGCGACGCTGCAGGTGTTTATCCAGTAGGGCGTTTGCCTGATCACTTTCCTCTTGTGATACGCCATGGCTACCCCGTATAAGAGCGACTTTCACTTCCGATATAAGAAAAAGGGTGCACGCATGAGCAATGCCTGGAACGAGGGATATTTCACGGACGAAGGCTACACCTACAGTTATAGCCGGGAAATCAATCCGGTTTTCCAGCGTTATTGTCTGCTGTTGCGCGGATTCGCCACGCTGGAGAGTAGCGACGGCTACCACTGTGAGCTTGGTTTTGGTCAGGGTGTTTCGATCAACATCCATGCGGCGGGTAATCCGGGCTCTTATGTCGGCACCGACTTTCACCCAGGTCAGGCGTCCCATGCCATTGCTCTGGCCAGCGACTGGGGCAGCGATGCGCGACTGTATGACGACAGCTTCGAGCAGTTGCTGGCCCGTCATGATTTGCCTCAGTTCGACAGTATCAGCCTGCATGGCATCTGGACCTGGGTCAGCCGCGATAACCACAAGTTGATCGTTGAATTCGCCCGTCGTCATCTCAATCCTGGTGGTCTGCTGTACGTCAGCTACAACTGCTTCCCGGGCTGGTCGCCCCAGGCACCCTTGCGCCAACTGTTCAGCCTGCACGACCGTTTCGCCAGTCAGGCCTCTGCACGTCCTGATCAACGTATCGACGCTGCGCTGCAGTTTTCAGAAGCGCTGCTGGCTGCAAATCCCAAATATGCCAACTCGGCGCCAGGGTTGGACGCCAAGCTGCAGAGCATCAAGGGCCAGGATCGCCAGTACGTCGCCCATGAGTATTTCAACCGCGATTGGAACTGCATGTATTTCACCGACGTGGTTGATGCCCTGGCACCCGCCAAGCTTGATTACGTTACGACAGCGGTACCGCTGGACTCCGTCGATCCGCTCAACCTGACTGCCGAAGGCATGGACTTTCTGGAAGGCATTGAGCACCCGGTCATGCGTGAGCAGGCGCGCGACTATTTTGTGAACCAGAGTTTCCGCCGGGATCTTTATGTGCGCGGCGCCAACAGACTATCTGCTACCGAGCACCGCGAGCGTATGCTCAGCACGCGCTTCGTCCTGTTGCAGGCAGCCGACAGCGTGCCGGCCAACGTCACCGGTCCGGCAGGCGCAGCTACGCTGCAGGCAGAGATTTACGGCCCGGTACTCGCAGCACTGGCGGATGACGCCTATGTGCCGAAGACCTTGCGGCATTTGCTGGATCTTTTGCCCTCGCTGGCCTATGGCGATGTGGAACAGGCCCTCAACGTGTTGATCGGCATGGGGGCCGTGGCGCCCTGTCAGAGCGAAGCAGCCGAAAAACTGGTGCAGGCCCGCTGCAATACCCTCAACCTGCAGCTTTGCAAGCGTTCGTTGTATGGCCACAAGATTCAGACCCTGGCGAGTCCGGTGACCGGAGGTGGGGTGACGGTCAGCCGCTTCCAGCAGTTGTTCCTGATATCGATCAAACAAGGCAAAAAACACCCGGCTGAATGGGCACAACTGGCATGGGGCATCATCGGCGGCCAGGGCGAAGGTCTCCTCAAGGACGGCAAGGCCCTGACCACCGCGGAAGAAAACCTTGCCGAATTGACCGCGCAGGCTCAAGCGTTTGCCGAGAGTACGCTGGTGATTCTCAAGGCTTTGAAAATCGTCTAGTCGAGAGAGGGACGGCAGGATGCCCTCGCGTCGCCTGCCGTCGACCGGGCACTTCGGATTCTTGCGCAAAACCAGAACAGCACCGCGGCGGACGCGCGGTCGATGTAATGCCCCGATCAAATAATAGCGGTGACGGAAACCGGACTTTCCATAGGTACTGAAGTGAAGCGTGATACTCACCTTGTAATGCTCTTGCTGTTGGTAATCGGCTGTTCCCTGGCATCGCTGACCATCTGGAAGATAATGGGCTCTCGGGATCGAGCACTGGATGAAGTCAATGTCCACGGGTTGAACCTGACGCAGGCACTTGCGACGTATTCCGAAGGCATTGTCCGGCAGAGCTCGCTGCTTCTGCTCGGACTCGTCGAACGTCTGGAAACCGAAGGCAGTGGCCCAGCGCAAATCGAACGGCTCAAGACTTTGATCAACCGGCAGCGACCGCTGATGCCGCAGCTCAGTGGCATCACTATCTACGACAACAAAGGTCACTGGTTGATGTCATCCAACCGACCGATTCCTGTCGGTGCCAACAGCAGTGACCGTGCCTACTTCATTCATCACCGTGACGATCCATCTCGCGAACCCTTCATCGGCCCGCCCATCCGCAGTCGCTCGAATCAGGAGTGGGTGATCACGATCAGCCGGCGTTTCAATGACGATCGCGGAGAGTTTGCCGGTGTGGTGTCGGTCACCCTGGGGGTGGAAAACTTTCTGCGTCTGTTCGGCCAGCTCGATATCGGGCAGGAGGGCGCCATTGGCTTGTCCTACACCGATGGCACGCTGCTGGTCCGTTACCCTTTCCGTGAACAGGACATGGGGCGCAACTTCTCCAATTCGCCGATCTATGCGAAGTACCTGGTGGACAAATCGGTTGGCACTGCATCCTTCACGTCCAGTCTCGACGGCGTGGAACGGCTCTATGCCTTTCGCAAGAGTGAAACGCTGCCGCTGATCACTACGGTTGCGCTCGGTAAGCGCGAAGCCCTGGCGGCGTGGCGATTTGAAGCGCTGCTGTCGATCGGTGTGGTTACCACATTGCTGGGGCTCACCGGCGTCATTGGCTGGTTCCTGATCCTGGATATTCGTCGCCGGACGCAGGTAGAAGGAGAGTTGCGCGATACCCAACAACAGTTGCTCGGCACGAACCGGCAACTTGAACTGTTGGCAATGAAGGATGCGCTGACAGGCCTGGCCAATCGGCGATGTTTCGATCAGACCCTGGCGATGGAAGCGCGCCGGGCGAAGCGTGACGCAACTTCGTTGGCGTTGCTGATGATTGATCTCGACTATTTCAAACTGTTCAACGACGCCGAGGGGCACGTCGCCGGCGACGCCTGTCTGCAGCAGGTGGCCAAGGTGCTTGAGACCTGCGTGCGCAGGCCATCGGACCTGGTGGCGCGTTACGGAGGGGAAGAAATGGCGGTGATCATGCCCGATACCGACAGTGACGGCGCAGCGGTCGTGGCGCAAATGATTCTGAAACGATTGGCGCAAGAGCCTATCGCTCACCGGACCAGTCCATTCGGCCGAGTGAGTGTGAGTATCGGCATCGCGGCCGCCACCGGGTCGCAACTGGACACGGTACAAGGCCTGATCGCTGCGGCAGATCAGGCGCTGTATCAAGCCAAAGGGGCGGGCCGCAATCAGCTCGCCAACAGTGTCGCCAGCGAAAGCTACTCTCCGTACACCGGGTAATCCACATAGCCTTCGGCATGGCCGCCATACACCGTGGCCGGGTTCAGCGAGTTCAGCGGCCAGCCATTGGCGATCCGCGCGGGCAGATCCGGGTTGGCCATGAACGGGCGACCGAAAGCCACGAGGTCCGCCAGTCCGGATTCAAGCAACCGCGCACCGCTTTCGGCGTTGTAGCGGCCCGCGTAGATGATCGCGCCGCTGAAGGTGTCGCGTACCGCTCGACGGAAGGTTTCCGGCATCACTGGCGCGTTGTCCCAGTCGGCTTCGGCGATGGACAGGTAGGCAATGCCCACGTCCTGCAGCACCTTGATCGCTTCGATGTAGGTGGTGTGCGGGTCATCCTCGACCATGCCCAGATAAGTCCGCGCTTCATCGGTGGTGGAGAACAGCGGCGCGAAGCGCACGCCGACCTTTTCCTTGCCGATGTATTCGGCGACGCCGCCCACCACTTCGCGCAGAAAGCGCAGACGGTTATGCAGCGAACCGCCGTATTGATCGGTGCGCAGATTGCTGTGGGCTGAGATGAACTGGTTCACCAGATAACCATTGGCACAATGCAGTTCGATACCGTCGAAACCGGCGTCCATGGCATTGCGCGCCGCCTGGATGTAGAGCTGAACCAGTTCCTGGACTTCATCGGTGGTCAGTGCGCGCGGTGTGGATGGCGGAACCAGAGCGCCCACACCGGGCGCGGTTTCGATGAACACACTGACCCGGTCGGTGGCGATGGCGGAGGCCGACACCGGGGCGTCACCATTGGGTTGCAGGGCAGTATGGGAGACGCGACCGACATGCCATAGCTGCGCGAAAATCACGCCGTCACTGGCGTGGACAGCCTCGGTGACCTTGCGCCACCCGGCGATTTGTTCGGGAGTATGAATGCCTGGAGTCCAGGCGTAACCCTGGCCACGGGGTTCGATCTGGGTGCCTTCAGTCACCAGCAAACCGGCACCGGCACGTTGCTGGTAATACTCGGCCATCAATTCATTGGCGACATTGCCCGGTTGAGTGCTGCGCTGACGAGTCAGGGGTGGCAGGACGATGCGGTTTTTCAGGGTGTGGCGGCCCAAGGTGACGGGTGTAAAGAAACAGCTGTGGTTCATGGAAATACCTTGTTCATGGCCTAATTAGACCAGTCGACTATTCTAGTGACGAAAAAAGAACACCGTGCAACGCACACACGGTGTCCGGATCAGTTGTTCGAGGATGTAGCGGAAAGCTTCAGCCCAGCAGCTTCAGCAGTTTTTCGGCGACAGCTGCCGAGCTGGCAGGATTCTGGCCGGTCACCAGTTTTCCATCAGTCACTACATGAACCTGCCAGTCGGCAACTTTGGAATAGCGACCGCCAAGACGCTGGAACTCGTCTTCGATCAGGAACGGCACTACGTCCGTCAAACCGACGGCTGCTTCTTCGGAATTGGTGAAACCGGTCACTTCGCGATGCTGGATCAGCGGTTTACCGTCCGTATCGACCACATGACGCAGTACCCCCGGCGCATGGCAGACGAAGCCATGGGGCTTGTTGCTGCGCGCGAAGGCTTCGATCAGGGCAATCGAATGCTTGTCTTCTGCCAAGTCCCAGAGCGGGCCATGGCCACCTGGATAAAACACCGCATCGAAGTCTTCGGCGTGGACATCGGCCAGGCGGCCGGTGTTCGCCAGTGCCTGCTGGGCCGCAGGGTCCTGGCGGAAGCGATCGGTTTCAGTCGTCTGAGCGTCGGGCTCGTCGCTCTTCGGATCAAGCGGCGGCTGGCCGCCGGCGGGAGAAACCAGGGTGATGTCGGCACCGGCGTCCTTGAAGGCGTAGTAGGGGGCGGCGAACTCTTCGAGCCAGAAGCCGGTTTTCTTGCCGGTATTGCCGAGTTGATCGTGGGAAGTCAAAACCATCAAGATTTTCATAGAGCACCCTGGGTTGGTCTGGCGGCGTTCATGAGCAAGGGATTCGCACAGGATCGGCACCGGGAAAAAGTTTGTCGGGGCGCAGCATAGTTTCCAATTAGACCAGTCGTCTAGTAATTTTTTTCTCTGAAGCTTTTTCATGGGCAGGTGTGGCAAACTCGCGTTCCTTTGAGATAAACGACTGGTCTATTGCCTGGTAATTCGTGCCCCATGAAACCGACCTACGACGACACCCGCCAACATTTGCTCGACACCGGCCACCGGATGATGGCCGAGAAAGGCTTCACCAGTGTCGGCCTGAACGAGATCCTGCAGACCGCCGGCGTGCCCAAGGGTTCGTTCTATCACTACTTCAAATCCAAGGAACTGTACGGCCAGGCCTTGCTCGAGGATTACTTCGTCGACTATCTGGCGGACATGGAGCGACGCTTGACGCTGCCCGGCCTGAGCGCCCATGAGCGGCTGATGGATTACTGGCAGGGCTGGCAGGATCGCTGCACTCTGGAAGGCCATGGCGACGAATGCCTGGTGGTGAAACTCAGTGCCGAGGTGGCTGACCTTTCCGAAACCATGCGCCTGACCTTGCGTGATGGTGCAGAGCGAGTGGTGGCGCGCATCACCGAGTGCATCGAACAGGGCCAGGTCGAAAAAAGCTTGCCTGAGGGCGATGCTCGGCAACTGGCTGAAACCCTGTATCAGCTTTGGCTGGGGGCCAGTCTGCTGAACAAACTGCAACGCACGGGGCAATCGTTGGGTACGTCGATGGCGACCACGAAGCGCCTTCTGAGCGTGTGAGAAAGCAGTAGACGCAAGCGGTCGAGAGTCAGTCGCACAAACGAATGGGAATGCCTATCAATTGCGCGCCGGGTGGTATACCATCCGCCGCGTTTTGCTGGCAGTTATCCCCTTCGTTCTGGCCTATCTGTAAGGTTTTCCCTCCATGCGTCGAACTCTGCTGTCCATCTGTGTGTTGCAAACGTTGTCTCCCTTTGCGTGGGCCGAGCCATCCGATTCAACGGCATCAGTGCTGGAGCTGGAGGCAACCGATGTGGTCGGTACCGCGGATTACGAAAGAGCGGACGGTCCGGTACATGGATATCGCGCGACCCGTTCGGCCAGCGCCACCCGAACCGATACCTCGATCCATGAAACCCCGCAGTCGATCAGTGTCGTCACCAAAGACGCGGTCGAAGACATCGGTGCTACCCGGCTGCAGGACGCACTGGATTACGCGGGCGGCGTAGGGCGAGCCAACAATTTCGGCGGCCAGGGACTGACCACGTTCACCGTGCGCGGATTTACCACCGGCGAGTTCTACCGTAATGGTTTCCCGATCAATCGCGGTTATCCGAACATGCCGGATGCCAACACCATCGAGCGTCTGGAAGTCTTGCGCGGGCCGGCGACCATGCTCTACGGTCGTGGCGATCCGGGCGGTACTTTCAATGTCGTATCCAAACAACCGTTGCCCGAGCGCACGATCACACTCGGCAGCCAGTTGAATGACCAAGGCATGCGGCGGGGTACGCTTGATGCTTCCGGCCCGCTTGATGAAGAGGGGCGTCTGGCCTATCGCCTGAACGTGGTGGGCGAGGGCGGCGATACCTTCCGCGATCACGTCGAAACCGAACGCTACGGCGTGACCCCGGTACTGACCTGGCAAGCCAGCGATGACACCCGAGTGATCTTCGAGGGCGACTTCATGCGCAACAACCATCCGCTGGACCGGGGTGCGACGCGTTATCCCCGGCAGATCGGCACCGCCTCCCGCGACACCTTCTTCGGTGAACCGGACGCCGGCAAGTTGCACAACGACAACAACATGGCGCAATTGCGCTTCGAGCATGTGCTCAATGAAGACTGGACGCTTGGCGGTGGCTTCCAGTGGCTCGACGGAACCTTGCAGGGCAATGCCATTGAAGCCAACGGCATTGCCGCCGACGGCCGGACCCTGGGACGAAATTTCAACTACCGCAAGCTGGAGTGGACGGACAAGGACACCCAACTCAACCTGACCGGTCACTTCTCCACCGGCGGCCTGCAGCACACATTGCTGACCGGTATCGAATACGAAGATTACGACTACCAGTCGATCATCCAGCGCTCCAGCGGCGCGGTGAGTGCCTATCCGATCGATATCTTCAATCCGGTGTATGGGCAGCCCCGTCCGGCACTGACGCGCACCCCGACCCACGACAAGGAAAATCTCAAGACCTACGCCGCGTTCGTACAGGATCAGGTGGCCCTGACCGATCGGCTGAAAGTCCTGGCCGGCGCACGTTTCGAACGCTTCGAACACGACTACGAAACCTACGTGCCCGGCGGCAAAAACTGGCAGGCCAGCGACAATGCCGTCACGCCCCGCGTCGGTGTGACCTACGACCTGACCGACACCCTCGCGGTCTACGCGGACACCGCGCGTTCCTTCAAGCCCAATACCGGCGCGAGCCGACAGGGCGGGGGCTTTGAACCGGAGAAAGGCAAGTCCTGGGAGATGGGCGTCAAATGGGAAGCGCTGGATCATCAGTTGAGCGTTGACGCGGCGATCTATCAGATTGAAAAGCGCAATGTCCTGACCACTGACCCGGTGGACTCGACTTTCAGCGTGGCTGCCGGGGAAGTGCGCAGCCGAGGGTTTGACCTCAATGTCGCCGGCAACCTGACCCCCGAGTGGCGTGTCATCGGGGGGTACGCCTACGTCGATGCCGAGGTGACCAAGGACAACGTGATCCGCTCCGGCACGCGACTGATGAACATCCCGAAAAACAGCTTCAGCCTGCTCAATGTCTATGAGTTCCAGGACGGTGCCCTCAGTGGTCTGGGTCTGGGAACAGGCCTCAAATATGTCGATGAGCGCGCCGGTCAAACGGCGAACACCGCGTTCTCGATGGGGAGCTATACCGTTGTCGACCTGCTCAGCTACTACAAGGTCAATGACAAGGTACGCCTCAACCTCGACCTGAAGAACCTGTTTGACCGTGACTATGACGAGGGTGCATTCGGTAACGTCTACGCCTATCCGGGGGCACCGAGAACGGTGCAGGTCGGCATTTCTTACACGTTGTAGTCGGGGTCTGGAATCTGTCATCGGGGGCTGCGGCCCCCGATGACTGTAAGGCTCAGCCGGTCACGCACCCTTGCGGAGTCTTTCCGGCAAAACTGTCCACCAGGCTCGCCACAACCATCTCGCCCATGCGGGTGCGGGTCTGCAGGGTCGCGCTGGCGCGGTGTGGTTGCAGCACCACCTGTTCCTGGGCAAACAAGGCTTCAGGTACATTGGGCTCATCGACGAAAACATCCAGCGCCGCACCCGCGATCTCACCGGCCGTCAGGGCCGCCACCAGATCGGTTTCATTGACCAGTTTGCCGCGCGCCACGTTGATCAGGTAGCCGCCCTTGCCCAGGGCCTGCAGCACCGAGGCATCGATGATGGCCTCGGCCTTGTCGGCGGCCGCCGCGAGAATCAGCGCATCACTGTCGCGGGCCAGTTGCTTGAGGTCGGCGATGAAGGTGTGGCTGACATCGCTCATCGGTTGCAGGTCGGTGTAACTGATCGGACAGCCAAACGCGGCTGCCCGGGTGGCGACCGCTCGGCCGACCCGGCCCATGCCCACGATGCCGATCCGCATGCCGGACACTTGCCGCGCCAAAGGCAGCGGTGCCAGTGGCGTCGGGCTTTGCGGCCACTGGCCCGAACGAACGTAACGGTCACTGGTACACAGCCCGCGACACACGGCGATCAGCAAACCGATGGCCAGGTCGGCCACGTCTTCGGTCAGTGCGCCGATGGTCGCCGTCACGCGAATTCCGCGATCCCGGGCGTAGGCCAGATCAACCGCATCGGTGCCGACACCGTTGACCGCCACCACTTCCAGTTTGGGCAGTTGCGCCATCAGCGCCTGGCTGATGCCCGTGTGGCCACCGGTGATCACGCCGCGAATGTTGGCGCCGTGTTCCTGCAAATACGCCGCTTTGTCGGCCTGCTCGAAATAACGCCTGATCGTGAACAGTTCGCCGAGACGGGCATTGATTTGCGGAATCAGGATCGGGCTGAGCTGCAAGACTTCTGGCTTCATGTAAACCTCACTTACGCAATAAAAAAGCCGGCTCAACCACGGCCGGCAAACGGCATGGCAGTGGCCATGACGGTCATGTTCAGGACGTTGGCCGACAGGGGCAGACCGGCGATGTAGCGCACGGCGTCGGCGACATGCTTGACGTCGACCATCGGCTCCACGGCGATGCTGCCGTTGGCCTGGCGCACGCCTTTGGTCATGCGCACCGACATTTCGGTCAAGGCATTGCCGATGTCGATCTGGCTGCAGGCGATATTGAATTCCCGACCATCCAGCGCCAGTGACTTGGTCAGCCCCAGCACCGCGTGTTTGCTTGCGGTGTACGCGCTGCTGAAAGGACGCGGGGTGTGTGCCGAAATCGAACCGTTGTTGATGATGCGTCCGCCTTGGGGCTGTTGCCGGCGCATGAGCCCGAACGCGCCACGGGCGCAGAGAAAAACCCCGTTGAGGTTGGTGTCGATCACGTTTCGCCACTGCTCGAACGTCAGCTCATCCAGCGGTACGGCGGGGGCATTGACCCCGGCGTTGTTGAAGACCACGTCCAGGCGTCCGTAGACTTCGGCAATGGTTGCAAACAGCTGATCGACACTGGCGGGGTCGCGTACATCGGTAGGCACCGCCATCGCTTCGCGGCCTTCGCCGGCCGCCAGATCGACCAACGCCTGCAAGGGTTCGGGCCGGCGTCCGGCCAGCACCAGGGTGTAACCGTCGGCCAGCAGGCCGAGGGCCACGGAACGGCCGATCCCGCTGCCGGCGCCGGTCACCAGGGCCACTTTCAAGGATTGAGTGTCAGACATCTTGTTGTTCTCCTTTTTTCCAATCACTTAAGGACAGACTCAAGGCCGTGGGCCGACGCGCATTTCGAGTTGGCCGATGCCGTCGATCCCGGCGCTGATGACGTCGCCGGGTTGCAAGACATCGACGCCGGCGGGGCTGCCGGTCATGATCAGGTCACCGGCCTTGAGTGTTACGGATTGCGAGATGCGGCTGATGACTTCACTCACCGACCAGATCTGGCTGTCGAGACGATCGCGCTGGCGTTCTTCACCGTTCACGCTCAACCATAATTCCCCTTCGAGCCGACCGGTCCGAGTGACCGGCACAATGGCGGTCATCGGTGCGGCGCCGTCAAACACCTTGGCACCTTCCCATGGCAAACCGTCGCGCTTGGCCAGGCGCTGTACGTCACGACGGGTCAGATCCAGGCCGGCGGCGTAGCCCCAGACATAGGCCAGCGCCTGGCTCTCGGGGATCTGCGCGCCGCCTTCGCCGATGGCCACGACCAGCTCGATTTCATGGGCGAACTCTTCGGTCAGCGACGGGAAGATCACTTCGCCGGCAGCGTCGACGACACTGCTGGCCGGTTTCATGAAGAACACCGGTGGCTGGCGCGGCTGGCCCAGGGTGTCCGGCCACGGGTAGTTGCGGCCGACGCAAAAGACGCGTCCGACGGGAAAGCGTTGCTCGCTGCCGACAATTGGCAAGGTCACTGGCAGATCCGGGGTAAAGACGTATTCGGTCATGTTCATCCTGCTGGAAGTCCTGTGTGAGAGTGCAGCGTACGGCGGCAATCGCTGGCGAAGTTGGACGAAAGCCGCCTCCAATTGGAGAAAACAGTTGTTCTGGCTTCAGCGCGTTTTCAACTCGATGCGGTACAGGCGACCGAGCAGCAATGAGTAGGAGAGAGTGCCGATCAGCGCCACGGCGCCGATGAACCAGAACGCCCAGGCGAACGAGCCGGTGGCGTGGACGATGGCGCCGATCACGATCGGGGTCACAATGCCGCCGATGTTGGCGGCCAGGCTGGTGATCCCGCCGGTCAGCCCGATCAGTTCCTTGGGCGCCACCTCCGACACCGCCGCCCACGAGGACGACGCGATGCCCTGAGCGAAAAAGGCAATGGTCAGCACGGCGATGCAGATGACGTTCGAGTCGGTGAAGTTCACCAGCACGATCGACATGCCCAGCATCGACCCGACCACCAGCGGCAATTTCCGGGCGAAAGACATTGAATAACCACGACGGATCAACAGGTCGGAGACGATGCCGGCGAGCAGGATGCCGACCGTTGCGCCCACGAAGGGCATCACGGCAAAGATCCCGGCCTTGATCGTGGTCAGATGGCGTTCTTCAATCAGATAGGTCGGGAACCAGGTGAGGAAGAAGTACAGCGCCGATGTACTGGCGAACTTGCCGATGCAAATGGCCCAGACCTGGCGATAGCTGAACAGCTCGGCGATCTGCCGCCAGTTGAAACGAGTGCGTTCCTGGCTGCTCTTGACCAGGCCGCCGCCGGCCTCGATGTATTTCAACTCTTCCTTGCTGACTTTCTTGCAGTTCAGCGGATCGCGATACAGATACAGCCACAGCACCCCGAAAACGATACCGAGCGCGCCGGTGCTGTAGAAGACATGGCGCCAGTCAAAGGTTGTGGCCAGCCACAGCAGGGCGCCGGTAAACAGTGCCGTTCCCAGGTACTGCCCGCAGACGTAAATGCTGCTGGCAAGGCCCCGTTCCCGCGCCGGGAACCACACGGTCACCGCACGGCTGTTGGCCGGAAATGCCGGCGCTTCCATCGCCCCGACGGCCAGGCGCAGACCGAACAGCGAAGCGAATCCCGTGGCGAAGCCTTGAAACACCGTGACGGTCGACCAACTGATCAGTGAAACCCCGTAGGTGAAGCGCGAACCGAAACGGTCGGCGATAAATCCGGCCGGCACCAGAGCGAGTGCGTAGGTCCAGGCAAAGGCAGAGAAGATCAGCCCCATTTCGATCTTGTCCAGGCCCAGGTCCTTGGCCATGAACGGGGCGGCGATCGAGATGTTCACCCGGTCGATGTAATTGATGATCGTCGCAATCAGCAGCAGCGAGAGCATGAACCAGCGTCGCCGCGTCGGCAGTCGCCGGGATGACACGGCGTCCCTGTCGGCGGCAATCAAGGGGGGCGCGGTGGTTTGAGAGGTGTGCGAATTCGACATGAGTGGACCTCGTTATTGTTAGAAGTGTCGAGTTGTTTGCGGACAGCCGACGCCGTTGCCCGCTGTCCGCAGGCAAGGCAATCGAAGTTGAAACGATTGGCACAAACGGCCAGGGTCAGACGTTCAGGGACGTCTTCCGGCTGGCATCGTCGGTAAAGGCTGGGGAGGGGCGGCGGGGAGCAATAGCGGATTCATGACGTGCGCACCTTCTGTTGTTTTTGAAAGAGGTTGGGCGTGGGAAATAAAGTGGTCGTACAACCTCTCGAAATCAATCAGGGTGTTAGATCATTTTTTCCGGAGAAGGGCGCGTCGGATAAACCTGTCCAAAAAAATCCACACAGTGAATTTTCCGGATGCTCTCTGGTTTGTTTTCTATCCGACTGTTTTTAAACGGAAAAAACAATGACTTTGCGGTCGCGTTTTTTGGACAGTGATCATTGGCAGTGGCGGTGTAGAAAAAACACTGAGTCTGGTGTCATCGTATGACTGCTTGAAGGGTCGGCGACGAACCTTCAAGATGAACCACGCCGATTACTCGGCAACGCCAGGAAAACCTGCCCAAGTACCTGTCGAGGATGCTCAACAAATGACGTCACAATGCCGTGTGCCCACCTACGTCATGCAGCAACGCAGCGAGATGATGGATTTCTATATTCGTGACAAAAAAGGTCGCCGCGCCGAGACCAGCCCGCATCGACACGAATACTTCCAGATCCAGATCAACCTCGGCGGCGACACGGTGCAGCACATTGGCAATGCGGTTCGACCATTTCCGCGTAACGCACTGGCATTCATCCTGCCGCACCGCGTGCACGTGATTCCGCATCCGGCGGACAGCAATTTCATGGTGATCAACTTTTCCCAGACCTTTCTGTTGCCGCATTTGCAGTGCGACCCGATGGATCTGGAGGAGGTATCGATTCTCCTGGCGCCCGAACTGTCGCCGTTCCGCTTTCAGGAACATCTGGATTTCATTCTGGGGAATGAGGATTTCAACGAGGTCTGTGGCCTGATCGAACAAATGCGCAGGCTGGACGAGAATCGTCAGTTCGGTACACGCGAAGTGCTCAAGGGATTGCTGCTGCAACTGGTGGGCAAGGTGTGCGTCCTGTATGCCGAACCACTCAAGCGCCTGGCAGAAGAGAATGCCGCGCAAGCCAGTCGGCGGGATGCACTGAGCCGGATGTTCGAGTATCTGCGCAAGAACATTGCCGACCCCGATCTCAATCTGATCAAGGTCGCGGCGGCGACCTATCTGTCACCGACCTATCTCACGCACTGGCTGCGCAAGGAAATCGGCAAGACCTTCACCGAGCTGGTACTGGAGCGCAGAATGCACGCGGCACGCAATTACCTGCTCAATGGAACCCGGCCAGTGGGCGAGGTGGCGAGGCTGTGTGGTTTTGCGGATGAAGCTTATTTCTCCCGACGTTTTCGCCAGATCCACGGCCAGCCACCTGGACAGTTCCGCCGTCGGCAACTGGACCCCGACAGCCCGCAGTCACCTGTAGAGGCCTGATCGGCTAATGCGACGAAACATAATCAGAGGCCGACGTCGGCGCAGGCAACGCATACGTTGCCTTCATCCACTCGATCTCCGCTTGCGGCGTTCGGCCGAAAAAACGTTTGAACTCGCGGCTGAACTGCGAAGCGCTTTCATAGCCGACACTGAACGCCGCCGCTGAGGCAGTCATGGCATGGCGCAACATCAAAAGTCGCGCCTGATGCAGGCGCGTCGATTTCAGGTATTGCATGGGCGAGGCGTCCGTCACGCTGCGAAAATGCAGGTGAAAACTGGGCACGCTCATGCTCGCCTCGCGCGCCAGTTGCTCGACGTCCAGACGCTCCTGATAGCTGCTGTGGATCTTGCGGATCGCCCGCGTCACCTTGCCGAAGTGGCCCTGTCGATTGAGTGCGGCGCGCATCGAGCCGCCTTGTTCGCCGGTCAGGATGCGGTAGTAGATTTCCCGCAACAGCGACGGCCCCAATATCTGCGCTTCACCCGCAATACTCATGGCTTCGAGAAAGCGCAGTGTCGATAGGCGCAGGCGGTCGTCCATCGGCGAGGCGAACATGCCCTTGGGTGGCGCATCACTCGGGCCGTGAACCTCATCCACTTGCTGCATCAACTCGCTGGCCACCTGGAAATCGAGCTGCATGTAAATCGCGAGCATCGGCTCGTCTTCAGAGGCGTCGGTCTCCATGGTGAAGGGGATCGGAACCGACACCACCAGGTAATGCTGGGCGTCATAGACGTAGACGTCATCGCCCAGATAGCCGCGCTTCCGGCCCTGACAGAGAATCACGATGCCGGGGTCGTACAGCACCGGCGTGCGGGTCAGTGGTCGGTTCGAGCGCAGGAAGCGCACGCCCTCCAACGCACTGAGGTTATAGCCCTCGACCGGAGCCAGCGTCTCCATGAGCTGCACCATGCGCGAAGTGCTTGGGTCGGCCTGTTTCATCGGGTTCTCTCTGTGGGCCGTTCAATGGTCGGTGGAACGGCTCAGCGCTTCCCATTGATCGATCTCGCTGGCGGCGCGTTTCAGCTTGTCGCGCACCAGGTTCAATGCATCGCTGCCCAGCAACAGATGCGCTGGCGGAGCAGGGCTGGCGATGATCTGCAACATCGCCTGCGCCGCTTTGCGCGGATCGCCGAGCTGCTTGCCGCTCTTGTCTTCGCGGGCCTTGCGCACCGGATCGAAGCTGGCGTCATAGTCGGCGATGCTGCGCGGTGTGCGCTGCATCGAGCGACCGGCCCAGTCGGTCCGAAATGAACCTGGTGCGACGGCGGTCACGAAGATATTGAATGGCGCCAGCTCCTTGCTCAGGGTATCGGAGATGCCTTCGAGCGCAAACTTGCTGCCGCAGTAGTACGCGATACCCGGCATGGTGATTGTGCCGCCCATCGACGTGATATTGAGAATATGACCCGCCCGCCGCTGGCGAAAGAACGGCACAAACGCCTTGGTCACCGCGACCGCGCCGAACACATTCACGTCGAACTGGCGGCGCATGTCCTCCAGCGGCGACTCTTCGAAAATGCCTTCGTGGCCGTAGCCGGCGTTGTTGACCAGCACATCGACCGGACCGTGGGTCGCTTCCACGGTCGCCACGACGCCTTCGATGCGGTCGAAGTCCGTGACATCCAGCAGCACGCCGTACGCGTTGCCGCTGGACAGCGCCTGAAAGGCTTGCAGGTCGGCTTCGTTGCGGACGGTACCGATGACGCGGTGGCCGGCAGCCAGCGCTTCCTTGGCCAGCGCGTGGCCGAAGCCGCTGCTGACGCCGGTGATGAAGAGGGTTTTGGTGGTGGTCATGACGGGCTCCAGTGAATGCGGTTTCAGCTCATGGTATCCATCGAAGAAACACTCACCTATGTCGGTTTGTCTTTGATCATTGCCTATTCCTATCAACGGGGCGAGATGACGGCCGATGAACTTTTTGCGTAGCTCCAGGCATCCAGGCTGGAACAGACCGCAACCGCTGATATCCTGCGCAACAACCGCCGATGAGCCAGGACGAAATGAAGACATCAACCCGTTGGCCCGCAGACGATAACGAGTTGGCGCAATTGCGCGCGTTCAACCGCAAGCTTGCCCGGCTGCCGCGCTTTCGTATCCGCAATCGCATCACGCCACGGGCGATTCAGTTGCTGTTGCGACTAAGCCAATTGGGCGGCGCAAGAAAGTTGCTCAAGCACGGGCTCGAGGCCGAGCGAAAAGTGGTGGGTGTCGACGGCGCATCAGTGCCGGTGCGGATTATTCGGCCAAAGACAAAGGCCAAAGGCGTGGTGCTGGATTTTCATGGTGGCGGCTGGGTCATCGGCAACGCGCAGATGAACGACCCCCTCAACGTTGCCATGGTGAAAGCCTGCGACGTAGCAGTGATCTCGGTCGACTATCGGCTTGTGGTCTCGACTCCGATCGAGGGCACCATGCAGGACTGCCTCACGGCGGCCCGCTGGCTGCTGAGCGATGACTGCCGCGAGTTTGCGAACCTGCCCGTCATCGTCGTGGGCGAGTCGGCAGGCGGCCACCTCGCCGCCGCGACCCTGCTGCAACTCAAACAGTGGCCGGACCTGCTCGAACGGGTGAGCGGGGCGCTGCTGTATTACGGCGTCTACGACCTTACCGGAACCCCCAGCGTACGCAGCGCCGGGCCCGATACCTTGCTGCTGGACGGGCCGGGGATGGTTGAAGCGCTGCAAATGCTCACTCCGGGATTGAACGAGGAAGAACGCCGGCAGGCGCCGTTGTCACCGCTGTACGGTGACTTCACCGGTTTTCCGCCAGCGTTGATGTTCGCTGCGGAACTGGATCCGCTCAGGGATGACACGCTTGAGTTGGCTGAACGTTGGGGCAGAGCGGCGGAAGTGGAGGTGCACCTGTTGCCGGAAACCGCACATGGTGTGATTCATTTTCCGCTGGGGTTGGCGGGGAGGGTGCTCGGGTATAGTCGTGCGTGGGTTGCGGGGCGGCTTGTTGAGGGGTGAGCCATCGACCCTCACTCAGCCGCCACCTTGAATTGCTCGAGAATAAGTTCAGCCAACGTCCTGACAGGCTCGGTGAAACTTCGCCGAGGCCTGTGCACCAGTCCGATATCACGATGGAAAGTATGCTGGCCCAGATCGAGCGCCCGCACCCCTGACGGCCATTGCTGATGGGTGGCCGTCTGCGGCACGAGCGCGACCCCTACGCCATTCTCCACCAGCCTGATGATGGCCTCCAGCTCATCCAGCTCAGAGACTTCACGCAAAGTGAAATGCATCTGTCGCAGGAAACGATCGACCTGCCTGCCGCCGAATGAAGAGCGGTCATAGCGAATGAACGGCAGGCTTGAGAGCAGTTCGATCCAGTCTTCTCCCGGTACGTCCTTGGGCACGATCAGACGGTAGGGTTCAAGCGCCAGTGTGGTCCAGCGCAGATCGCTTTGAAGCGAGAAGGGCGGCCGAATGATCGCCGCCATGTCGATTTCGCCAGTATCCACCAGGTTCACCAGCTCCATGGAAAGACCGGGCACGACACGCGTTCGGCATTCCGGGCACTGCTGGTGAAACCTGGCGAGTGCGTCCGGGAGAAACGATCGCTGGACTGAGGCGATTGCGCCGACGTTGACCAGAATGCGGGTGGAAAGACCAACGGTGGTCGATCCCAGGTTGTCGTAAAGACGAAGCAGCTCCTGCGCCTGAAGCAGGACTTGCTGGCCCATCCTGTTGAGGTGGGCCGAGCGTCCTTTTCTGTCGAATATTTCAAAGCCAAGTTCGGCTTCCAGACGTTGAATCTGGGCGCTCACCGCTGCCTGGGTGAGGCCGATCCGGTTGCCGGCCGCAGCGAAAGTGCCTTCCCGGGCGACGGCAATAAGGGTCTTGAGTTCTTTGATCATTCACAAATATTAGTTGTGTTTCTGAGAAATATATATTGATTTTTTTGCTGTCAGTGTCGCCCTACGATGTGCTCATCAACCACAAAAAACGTATCGGAGTCCTGATGAGCCTTTCACCCTTTCACCTCGCCATCCCCGTTTACAACCTGGCCGCAGCCCGCACTTTTTACGGTGAGGTCTTCGGCCTGGAAGAGGGGCGTTCCAGCAACCAGTGGGTCGACTTCAACTTTTACGGGCACCAACTGGTGATTCACGAGCACCCGAAAACCGCGTCTCAGGAAAGCGTTCACAGCAACCCGGTCGACGGGCACGACGTTCCTGTTCCTCACTTCGGCATCATCCTGGGATGGGAAGAGTGGGAAGCGCTGGCAGAGCGCCTCAAGTCTTTCGGTACCGAATTTGTGATCAAACCTTACATTCGATTCAAAGGACAGGTTGGCGAGCAAGCCACCATGTTCCTGTTCGACCCTTGCGGCAATGCCCTCGAATTCAAGGCCTTCAAGGATATGAGCCAGCTCTTCGCCAAGTAAGAAACGCAATGGCACAACGGCGTTGTGCCATTTGATCTCAAATGAGCTGGAAGCTCATGACTCTAGCAACTGCCGAATTGATGCAGTCCTTTCATTCCAACAAGAAGGCTAGACATGAAACGTATTCCCCTGGTGTGGCAAATCGTTGCCGGGCTGTTGCTTGGCGTGCTCGTTGGTTGGTACTTCAATACCCATCCGCAGTATCAGTCGTGGGTCAGCACGGAGATCCTGAAACCGCTTGGCGATATCTTCATCAAGATGATGAAGATGGTGGTCGTGCCCATCGTGTTCTGTTGCATGATCCTGGGTATCGCCGGTGGCGGGGATAACAAGTCGTTCGGCCGGATGGGCATCAAGTCGCTGGGCTATTTCTTTGCGATCACCGGCCTGGCCATCGTGATCGGCCTGTGTTTCGCGAACCTCTTCGAACCCGGTACGGGCACCGATATTTCGGGCATCGCACACGGTGCTGCCGCCATCACGATGGAGCCTTCGAAGGGCGCGCTCGTGATTGTGCAAAACATCGTTCCGGATAACGTTCTGGTGGCGATGTCCGAGGCGAAGTTGCTTTCTGTGCTGTTCTTCGCGGTGTTGTTCGGTGTCGCGCTCAACGCATTGCCCAGGGAGAAAAGTGCACCTGTGGTTGCGCTGGTCCAAGGCATTTCGGATGCGATGTTCAGGATCGTCTCGATCGTCATGGCCTATGCCCCGATAGGGGTGTTCGGCATGATCGGTGCGACCGTCGCTACCTTCGGTTTTGCCTCGTTGTTGCCCCTGCTCAAGTTGATTGGTGTGGTTTATCTGGCGCTGATCGTCTTCGCATTGGTAGTGCTCGGAGGAATCAGTTACCTGATCGGCGAGAACATCTTCAAGTTGATCAGGTATTTCCGCGACGAGTTGATTCTTGCGTTCTCCAGTGCTGCCTCTGCAGCGGTCATGCCGCAGTTGATGAGCAAGCTGGAGAACTACGGCGTACCACGGCGCATTGTCAGTTTTGTGGTGCCAGTGGGGTACGCGTTCAACCTCGATGGAGCGTCGATCTTCCTCGGCGTGGCGACAATTTTCATCGCCCAGCTTTATGGAATCGATCTGTCGCTTTCTCAGGAAATCCTGCTGGTGGTGACCATGGTGCTGACCTCCAAAGGTGCTGCCGGGGTACCTGGGTTCGCCATCGTCATCCTGTCGGCCACATTGGCGTCTGCCGGTCTTCCGCTGGAGGGCGTGGCACTGATCGCCGGTATCTTCAGGATTATCGACAGCGGCACCACCACCCTGAATGTGTTGGGCAATGCGATTGCGCCCCTGGTGATCGCCAAATGGGAGAGGGTGACTCTTGAGCCTTCGCGCACCCGCCCGGACGTACAAAAGGCCTGACGATCACAAGGAGCACTGACGGCGCTGCACGAGTAAACGCCTGCTGATGTACAGGCGATTTTTTTTCATCAAGTTACTAGACGACCGGTCTGATATTGAGGGTATGCAACATGATTGATAACAGTCGCAACACGGATCTTTTTTCTCCCATGCAAATGGGCGCCCTGCAATTGACCAACCGGATTGTCATGGCGCCCGTGACCCGCAGCCGGATGGCTGAAGACGGCGTTCCGAACGAGTTGCACGCTACTTACTACGCACAGCGCGCGAGTGCCGGCTTGATCATTGCCGAAGCGACAAACATTTCGGCGCAGGGACGTGGCTACGCCATGACGCCGGGGATCTGGTCGGACGCGCAGGTGGCGGGCTGGAGAAAAGTCACGGACGCCGTCCATGCCGCAGGTGGCAGGATTGTCAGCCAGTTGTGGCACGTGGGGCGTTTTTCCAGCGTCGAGTTACAGCCCGACGGTGCCGCTCCCGTTGCGCCCTCGGCGATCAAGGCAGAAGGCAGCACCTACACCGAGAACGGCTTTGTCGAAGTGTCGACGCCCCGGGCGCTGGAGACGTCGGAGATTCCCGGCATCATTGAGCAATACAAGCGCGCCGCTGAAAATGCCAGGCGTGCCGGTTTCGATGGCGTGGAGGTTCATTCGGCGAACAGCTATCTGCTCGACCAGTTTCTGCGTGACTCGACCAATCAGCGTACTGACCGGTACGGCGGCACCATTGAGAACCGCGCCCGATTGACGCTTGAAGTCACTGAAGTGGTGATTTCGATCTGGGGCAGTGACCGCGTCGGCATTCGTCTTTCGCCGGTCACGCCCGATGCCGGAAACACACCTCCCGACAGCAATGTCATGGCGACCTACGGATATCTGATTCAGCAGCTCAACCGGCTCAATCTGGCCTATCTGCACTTCGTCGAAGGCGCCACCGCGACCTCGCGCACGGTTCCTGATGGCGTTGATCTGGATGCATTGAGCGCGCAGTTCGAAGGCCCCTTCATCGGCAATAACAACTACGACCTCGAGATGGCACTGGAGCGCCGGGCGCAGGGCCGGATTGACGCGGTGGCGTTCGGGCGCCTGTTCATTTCCAACCCCGACCTCGTGGAGCGCCTGCGTCGGGGCACCGAACTGACCATCGCACCACGCGAGAGCTACTACGGCGGCGGCGCCAAGGGCTACACCGACTGGCCAACGGCTGACCATTGATGTGTGCGCCCTGAACCGGATCGGCGCAGGGCGGCTTGATTGAAAAAACATTCACAGCAAACAGGAGTTCATCATGAGCCATCCAACTTACGTGCAGGAATACAACGCAATCGTCGAAGTGCTCAGCCAGTACAACGAAGGGGGAGCGAAGGCTGACAGCGCCTTAATGAAGCCCGCATTCAATGCTCAGGCGACCATGTTCGGGGTTGACGACGGCAAGCTCGTCGGCGGCGCGATCCAGAATCTGTATGACGTCATCGACAGCGCGTTCCGTCCATCCCCCGAAGCCGAAGCCGCCATCGTTCGCATCGACATCGTCGGCACGGCCGCGAGTGCCCGGGTCGATACCGACAACGTGTCGGGGTTCCGTTTCACCGACTTCTTCAACCTGCTGAAGGTAGACGGCAAGTGGACGATCGTCAGCAAGATCTACCACACCCACCCGAGCGCCTGAGCCTTCGTCGTCTGCCCCGGCAGTACCGGGGCAGCACCGTTTACGCCTGATCCATCGCCTCGGTCAGCCCCTGATCCTCACCCAGAAACCCGCCACTCTGATGCTGCCAAAGCCGCGCATAGGTGCCGTTCTTGGCCAGCAGTTCGGTGTGGGTGCCTTGCTCGATGATGCGCCCTTCATCCATGACAATCAGTCGGTCCATCGCCGCAATCGTCGACAGTCGATGGGCAATGGCGATCACGGTCTTGCCCTGCATCATTTCATCGAGGCTTTCCTGAATGGCGACTTCGACTTCGGAATCCAGGGCGCTTGTCGCTTCGTCCAGTAGAAGGATCGGCGCGTTTTTGAGCATCACCCGGGCGATGGCGATGCGTTGGCGCTGACCACCGGAAAGCTTGATGCCGCGTTCGCCCACCAGCGTGTCATAGCCGGTGTGGCCCTGGCGGTCGCTGAGCTGGTTGATGAAGCCGGCGGCCTGGGCGTTCGACGCAGCACGCTGGATCTGTTCGTCGGTCGCGTCCGGTCGGCCGTAGGCGATGTTGTCGCGAATGGAGCGGTGCAGCAGGGAGGTGTCCTGAGTGACCATGCCGATCGCGCTGCGCAGACTGTCCTGTGTCACCTGTGCGATGTTTTGCCCGTCGATGCGAATCTCGCCACGGTCCACATCATAGAAGCGCAGCAGCAGGTTGATCAGTGTGGATTTGCCGGCGCCGGAGCGGCCCACCAGACCGATTTTCTCCCCGGGCCGGATACTCAGGCTCAAGCCGTCGAGCACCTGGTGTTCGCCGTTGTAGTTGAAGCTCACGTTGTCGAATTCCACGGCGCCGCCGGAAGGCACCAATACGCCGGCGTCCGGCGCATCCTGCACCTTGGGGCCGCGGGTCAGGGTGTCCATGCCGTCCTGCACCGTGCCAATGTTCTCGAACAGCGACGTCATCTGCCACATGATCCAGTGCGACATACCGTTGATGCGCAACGCCATGGCCGTGATCGCCGCCACGGCGCCGGTGCCGACTTCGCCCTGATGCCACAGCCATAAGGCGTAGCCGCCGGCGCCCATGATCAGCCCGACCACCAGCGCCTGATTGACGATCTCGAACTGGCTGACCAGACGCATCTGGCGGAAACCGGTCTGCTTGAAGTCCTCCATTGCCGCCCGCGCAAAGTGCGCTTCACGTTTGGAGTGGGAGAACAGTTTGACGGTGGTGATGTTGGTGTAGGCGTCCGACACCCGCCCCGTCATTGATGATCGCGCGTGGGCCTGTTCCTGGCCGACCTGGCCCAGACGGGGCACGAAGTACAGCATCGCCAGCCCGAACAGCGCGACCCAGGCAATGAACGGCAGCATGAGTTTCAGGGCGAAACCGCCGGCCAGGGCGATGATCGCAATGAAATAGACGCCAATGCCCGGTGCGATCTCGATGACGGTGAACAGCACTTCGCGCACGGCCAGTGCGGTCTGCATCACCTTGGTCGTGACCCGGCCGGAAAACTCGTCGGAAAAGAATGAAAGGCTCTGCCGCAGCATCAGCCGATGAAAATCCCAGCGCAGACGCAACGGCAAATTGATCGCCAAGACCTGATGCTGAACCATGGTGCGCAGCGCCACCAGCCCGACACTGGTCAGCAGCACGAGGCCGATGCCCCACAGCACGCGGCTCTCCTGGCCGTTCACATCGCCGCCAGCCTGCCAGGCCGAAAGCAGGTCCACGACCTGACCCAGAAAGGAAAACAACCAGGCCTCGTAGATCGACACACCGGCACTGAGCAACGCCAGCGCGAGGATATAACCGCGAGCGCCACGGGTGCAGGCCCACAGGAACCGCGCCAGACCGACCGGCGGTGGCGGCGCTTCGTCGGGCGGGAAGGGGTCGAGCCGTTGTTCAAACAGGCGAAGCATTGGGGGTCTCCGAATTCATCAGTTGCGGGGATTCTGCCACTTATCGATCACATTGAGGGGCTGCAGGTTCAGTGCATGATCTTTTGAGGGAAAACCCTCATTGTTGTAACGCTGACGCCTTACTAGCATGAACTCCGACGTTGACCCACTCGATGGAGAGCACCATGGCTACCACGCAGACTGACGACAAGCGCCCAACCCCCGATCCTGCCGAGGACAACGCGTTTTTCCCCTCGCCGTATTCCCTCAGCCAGTTCACTTCGCCCAAATCCGATCTCAGTGATGCCGAGTACCCGAACCGTTACAAGGGCGGGCGCTGGAAGGTCCTGATGATCGGCGCGGACGAGCGCTATCTATTGACCGACAACGGCACCATGTTTTCCACGGGCAATCACCCGGTTGAAACCCTGCTGCCGATGTATCACCTGGACAAGGCCGGTTTCGGCTTCGACGTCGCGACGCTGTCGGGCAATCCGGTCAAGTTCGAATTCTGGGCCATGCCCTCCGAAGACGCCGAAGTGAAGGGCTTCTATGAGCAATATCGTGATCAGTTCAAGCGTCCGCTCAAGCTGTCCCAAGTGATCGAAGAAGCGCTGGGCGAGGACTCGGATTACATCGGCGTGTTCATTCCCGGCGGCCACGGTGCGCTGATCGGCCTGCCGGAAAGCGAGGACGTGAAGAAAGTCCTGCAATGGGCCGTCGCCAAGGACAAATTCGTCATTACTCTGTGCCACGGCCCGGCGGCGCTGCTGGCGGCCGGCCTCGGTGAAACAAAAGATTCATGCATCTTCAATGGCTACCGGATTTGCGCCTTTCCCGATGTCCTGGACGCGACAACCCCCGACATCGGTTACATGCCCGGCCACCTGACCTGGAAGTTCGGCGAGCAGTTGCAGGCGCTCGGTGTGGAAATCACTAACCAGGACATTTCCGGGGCCACGCTTCAGGATCGCAAACTGCTGACCGGTGACAGTCCGCTGGCGGGCAACGCGCTGGGCAAACTGGCGGCGGCCGCGCTCCTCAAAGAGGTCACGTCGGGGTGAGCTCCGGACCTGCCGAGGCACTCTTGCGCGCCGCCCTCGACATCGAGGCGGCGCCCACGCTAGTGGCGATCCAGAAGGCCGTTCGCGGTTTTGCCGGGGCCTATGGTTACAATCGGTTCGTCCTGTTCTCCGCCACCTCGGCGTCGGAGGACGTGGTCGAGCGCATTTACTGGGTGGAGGGCGACTGGTTTTGTGATGGCACTGGCGTCGACGCCGAAACCTACGTTCAGCGCTGCCCAGTAACTCGCCACCTGTTGGACGCCCGCGAATCGTTCTTCTGGAGCAAGGTGCAGGAGGAGAGCGGCGAACTTTATCGGCTGGTTCGCGTGCCCAGTGGCCCGGGCGTGCATGGATTGCAGATTCCGGTCTTCGGCCCGCAAGGGCTTGAAGGCGCCATGAGCCTGGGAGGCGAACAGATCGATGCCTCGGCGCGGGTTCGTCTGGCGTTGGGCATGCTCGCCACGGTGGCGTTTCACTCGGCACGACGCTTGCTCGAAGCGCCGCTGGACGAGACAGCCGGGAAACTCTCGACCCGTGAGCGCGAAGTGCTGGCGTGGGTCGCCGCCGGTCGGCGACAGGCCGACATTGCTGCCACGCTCGGCTTGTCCGGCCGTACAGTGGAAAATCACCTGCGTTCGGCCCGTCGGCATCTCGGCGTGGCCACCACCGCTCAGGCCATCAAAATTGCCATTCGCAAAGGGGAAATAAAGGGGTGAGGTTCTCACTCTGCCGGTGCCGTGCTTGAACGGTGGTGCAAAACTCCTATGATGCAAAGGGCCTGCTCCGGCTGTCTGTAACCGGCGCCGCCCCCTACGTTTTTTAGAGAGATCGATCCTCGTGGAGTCTTTTCCGGACGCATTGCACGAATCCCTCACGACCCAATTCATTTTCGGTCCGTTCTGTGTCGTTCCAGGCAAACGGCTGCTGACCCGCAACGGGGTGGCGGTCGAGATCGGCGGGCGGGCGCTGGATCTGCTAATCGCCTTGCTCGAGCAACCGGGGCGCGTGCTGTCCAAATACGACCTGATCGACAAGGTTTGGCCCGACAGCGTGGTGGCCGAAGGCAGCCTGCGTTTTCACATGACCGGCCTGCGGCGGATTCTCGGGGATGGCGAGGAACAGGCGCGTTACATCGCGACCCAGGTCGGCGTGGGTTATGCCTTCGTCGCGCCGCTGGAAAGAAAACAGACCGCTGTTCAACCGGCGCCCATCGCGCCCCGAGCCACTGATGGCGTTTGCAGTCTGCCGCCACGGGCAAAATTGATCGGCCGCGAGACCGATCTGCAACTGGTCATCGACCATATGCAGCAACCAAGGCTGTTTACCATCGTCGGCCCCGGCGGCGTCGGCAAGACCAGCCTGGCCATCGAAGTGGCGCACCGCATCGCCGCCCAGGGTTATGAGCGCGTCAGTTTCGTCGATTTGGCGCAAGTGGAAGACTGCGCGCTGGTGCCGTCGGCGCTGGCCCGATCGCTGGACATCCCGGTGCAGGCGGAAGACCCGATGTTTGTACTGCTCGCGCATTTGCGTGAGCAGCGGCTGATGCTGGTGATCGACAACTGCGAACACCTTATCGACGCGGTGTCGACGCTCCTGGAGCAGATCAGCGACACCGCGCCGGAGGTCGGGGTTCTGGCCACCAGTCGCGAGCCGCTGCGGGTGCGTGGCGAACACGTGCACTGGCTCAATCCGCTGGAATTTCCCCGTGAGCCGCAACACCTCTCGGTTGCGGAGTTGCTGGCATTTCCGGCCATCAAGCTGTTTGTCGAACGTGCATCGTCGAGCAACGCCGCGCTGCTGCTGGAAGCGGACGGAGGGCAAATGATTGCGGACATTTGCCAGCGGCTGGAGGGCATGGCGCTGCCGATCGAACTGGCGGCGATGCGGGTCGCCAGCCACGGATTGAAGGCCACCCACGCGCTGCTCGGCGAGCGTTTCTCCCTGGGCTGGTCGGGGCGCAGGACAGCGGTGCCGCGCCATCAGACCCTGCGCGCCATGCTCGACTGGAGTTATGACCTGCTGTCACCGCAAGAGCGCCTGGCGCTGGAGCGGTTTTCGGTCTTCGTCGGGCCGTTCTCCCAGGAAGCCGCCGCTCAGGTGGTGGCCGAGTCGCAACACGAAAGCGCCACGGCGGCGGCGATCCTTGATGATCTGGTGTGCAAGGGGCTGGTCACGGTCGATCACAGCGACTCGACGGATTCGTATCGCTTGCTCGAGATGACCCGTGCCTACGCCCGGGAAAAACTGGCGGCGCGGGGAGAGGCCGAGGTCAATGCGCTGGCGTTCCGGCACGCGGCGTTTTACATGGATCTGCTCGGCCATCTGGGGACTGCGCCCGACGAAATTTTCCGTCACTCGGCGCGTCTGGCCAGCCAGTTGGGCAACGTTCGCGGTGCGCTGGAATGGAGCTTCGGGCCCCACGGCGATCCGGGACTGGCGTTGCCGCTGGCGGCTGCGAGCGCGCCGTTGTTCCTGCATTTTTCCTTGCTGGTCGAGTGCCGCACCTGGTGCTCCCGGGCGGTGGAACTGCTGGAACTGGGGTACTACGGCACGCCCACCGAAATGGAACTGCAGGCCGCGCTCGGCCTGGTGCTGATGTTCACCCGAGGCAACAGTGAAGCCGCTGAAAAGGCCTTGCTCCGGGCGCAGGACATTGCCGTCGCGCTGAACGACTACGGCTCTCAGCTGAGGTTGCTGGGCCGCTTGCAGATCTTCTACGAACGCATCGGTGATTTCCCTTCGTCGCTGGCCTGGGCGGAGCAGGCCGCTGTGGTCGGCAATATCCTCAACGAGCCCGCCGCCATCGCGATTGCCGCATCGCTGACCGGCATCTCCCATCATCTGCTCGGCAATCAGCGTCTGGCCCGCCAGGAACTGGAAAGCTCGCTGCGCAACAGCTTGCCGTCCCATCCCAGCAACACGATTTACTACGGCTTCGATCACCGCAATCGCACGGGCCTGGCGCTGGCGCGGTCACTCTGGCTGCAGGGCTATCCCGATCAGGCCCGGCGCTTGGCCGAGCAGATCGAGGCCGAAGCATTCGCGCTGCAGCATCCGGTCACTTACTGCATCGCCATGGTCTGGATCTTGTGCATCTATATCTGGACCGGTGATCTGGCGAAGGCCACCGCGAGCCTCGAGCGGTTCAGCGCCATCGCCGAAACCAACGCACTCGGCCCTTACATTGCCGCCTGCCACGGGTTGCGAGCGGCGATCGCCATCCGCGCCGAGGAACCCGGCGAAGCAGTTGCCATGCTGGAGGAAAGTCTGGCGCGGTTGCGGGGCATGCGTTACGAACTGCTCACGACCTCATTCGAAATCGCACTGGCCGAAGGCCTGATTCTGGTGGGTCAACACCCAAAGGCACTGACCCTGGTCGACAGCACCATCGATCACTGCCGCCGAAGCGGTGATGCCTTTGCGCTGCCGGAATTACTGCGAATCAAGGCCGGTATTCTCAAGGTTATCCAGGCCGATGATGAGCAGGCCATATTGGCGGTTCTTGAGGATTCCATTGCGCTGAGCCGCGAGCAGGGCGCGTGGGCGTGGGAGTTGCGGTCATCGATGGATCTGGCCCGTTTCTGGCTTGAACAGGGTCAGCCGGATCAGGCCCGGACGTTGCTCGGCGCCTGTCGCGAGCGGGCTTCGGAAGGCTTCGACAGCCTTGATCTGCGTCGGCTGGAAAGCTTCTGGCAGAGCCTGCCCGCTACTCCGGCGTAATCAGGGCGGCCATTTTCACCAGGTCCGCCAGCGAACGGGCCTTCATCTTGCGCATCACCTTGCCGCGATGGGCCTTGACGGTGATTTCGCTGATGTTGAGATCGGCGGCAATCAGCTTGTTCAGCCGTCCGCTGACCACCGAGGCCATGATTTCCTGCTCGCGCGGCGTCAGGGTCTTGTAGGCCTCGAGCAGTGCGCGCAGATTCTTTTCTCCCTCCAGCGCCACACGACTGCTTTGCAGCGCATCGGCCATGGCGCTGAGGATCACCTCGTCGTTGAACGGTTTGGTCAGAAACTCCACCGCGCCGGCCTTCAGGGCCCGCACCGTGCGCGGAATATCGCCGTAGCCGGTGATGAAGATGATCGGCATGTTGTGGCGTTCATCGGCCAGGGCGGTCTGCAGATCCAGGCCGCTCAGGTCGGGCAGGTTGATGTCCAGCACCAGACAACTGGGCACCAGCGCCCGGGGCGCGTCGAGAAAATCCTGCGCCGACTCGAACAGCCGTGGCTGCCAACCGGCGAAGCGGATCATCAGTTCGAGCGACTCGCGCACGGAAATGTCGTCATCGACAACGAAGACGACGGGCGTGACCTCACTCATCGGTAATGCTCCACGGGAAGGGGCGATTGCGTTGTTCGCGTTCAACATGTCGATTCCTTGTTCTGTTCGGCTTCACGCTCAGTCGAGGGGCAGGGCGGCGCTCAGGGCCTTGAGCAATTGGGCTTCGCTGAAGGGTTTGAACAGGCACTCCACGGCGCCACCGTTCAGCAGCTTCGCCTGTTCGCTGGCGTCGCCGTGCGCGGTGATGAAAATCACCGGAATGCGATAGTCACGCCGCAGCAGCTCGCGTTGCAGATCCGGGCCCGACATCCCCGGCATGGCCACGTCGAGAATCAGGCAATGGGTCAGGTCCAGATAGGGCGATGCCAGAAACGCCTGCGCTGAGGCAAACGCCTGGACGGCAAAGCCGAACTCCTTGATCAGGTCCGGCAGGGATTCACGAACCGATTCGTCGTCATCGACCACCGATACGAGCAAATGCGTACCCATCAATCATTCTCCACGGTGTGATCGGCGAGGTCGCGGTTAGCGGTTTGCGGCAAGTCCGTCGAATTCGGGATGGCAAAGGTAAACGTCGCACCCGGTCCGTCGTTGGCGCTGGCCCAGAGTTTGCCGTCGTGGCGTTCGATGATCGAGCGACTGATGGACAGACCGACGCCCATGCCCGAGCTTTTGGTGGTGTAGAACGCATTGAAAATGCGTTCGATGTCCTGCGGATCGACGCCGTTGCCGCTGTCCTTCACCGCCAGGTAAACGCTCTCGTCCGCGCCAAGCCCGGTGCTGACGATCAATTGCCGGGGCCGGCCGTGGACCGCACTCATGGCCTCGGCGGCATTCATGATCAGGTTGAGGATCACCTGCTGCAGCTGGACCCGGTCGCCTCTGACCAGCGGCAGGGTTTCGGCAAATTGCGGATGCAGCACCACGCCGTTGCGTTGCAGTTCGCCCAGCAGCATGGCGATGACTTCCCGTGCCGCGTCATTCAGATTGACGTCCTCGATCGTGATGCTTTTTTTCGAGAACAGCGCCCGCAGTCGATTGATCACATCGGCTGCGCGATTGCCATCGCGAATGGTGCGGCGCGCGGTTTCCCGGGCGCCATCGACATTCGGCGGGTCGGCGCCCAGCATCCGCAGGCAGGTGCTGGCGTTGGTGATGATGCCGGCCAGTGGTTGATTGACCTCATGGGCAATCGACGCCGTGACCGCGCCGAGGCTCGCGACCCTGGCCAGGTGCGTCAGTTCCGAGCGCGCCTTGCTCAAGACCTCTTCGGCGAGCCGGCGCTGAGTGATGTCCTGCAGGGCGGCGATGTATTCGAAGCCGTCCGGCGCATGGGCGATCGAGTGCGCCACCAGTCGCACGTATTTCACCGTGCCGTCGGGCATCAGCAGCCGATGTTCGTGTTCGAAGTCACGCCCCTTGCGGCGCTGGCGCTTGATCATTTCCCGATGGCTGGAGATGTCGTCCGGATGCACGCGGCGATAGATCGCCTCGAAGCCGGGCGGCGTGTCCGGGTCCAGTTCAAGGATGCGGTAGACCTCGTCCGACCAGGTGATCTCGTCGGTGCTCACCCGCCAGGAAAACGTACCGGTGGCGCTCAGGCGTTGGGCCTTGGCCAGAAAGACTTCCGCCCGTTTGCGGTCTTCGATATCGGTGTTCTCGCCGTACCAGCGCACGATCCGCCCCGTGTCATCACGCTGGGGCACGGCGCGGATCAGGAACCAGCGGTAAACGCCGTCGAAGCGTCTCAGTCGGGCCTCGTATTCACCGGCGTTGCCCGATTGCAGAATCCCTTGCCAATAAACCGCCAGGCCCGGTGCGTCGTCGGGGTGGATGGACGCCGTCCAGCCGTCACCGCAGGCTTGTTCGACGGACATGCCGGTGTAGTCGCACCAGCGCTGATTGACGAAGCCGACGTTGCCTTCCGGCGAGGCGCTCCAGACAAAACCGGGAACGGCGTCGATGATCCCGCGCAGACGTTCTTCCGACGCGCTGACTTCGGCCAGGGCACTGGCGATCAAGGCCTTGTCCCGGCGGCGCTCATCGATATCGACCTGCAGCACGCACCAGCGGGTGATGGTGCCTTCGCTGTCTCTGATCGGCAGGCCGCGCACATGGAACCAGCGATAGACACCGTCGGCGCGGCGAATCCGGTGCTCGTTCTCATAGGGCGTGCCGGTACTGACCGAGTGCATCCAGGCAGCGATGACCGAGGGCAGGTCGTCCGGGTGCACGGTCTCGCTGGCCTGCCAGTTTTTCAGTTCATGCAGCGGGGCGCCGATGTACTCCATGATTTGCCGGTTGACCTGTTCCAGTTCACCGGACGGCGTCATGAAGACGACCATGGCCGGGATGCTGTCGATGATCGAGTCGATCCCCGGCGCCGGCATGATCGCGTCACCCGCGCGGCCTGGACCGTCCTCGATGACGCGCTCCTGCTCGTTCGTCATACCGATTCTCATTGTGTGCAGTCACCGTTGAACAAAGATGCGCCTTCGGATGGCACTCGCCCATCATACTTTGGTGTCGCCCGTGGCGAATATCGGCCGACATTGCACACTGCGATGGGCACCACAGTGGCGCTTTTGTAAGCCACTGTATCTACGCCCCCCCAAGCCATACAAGGATGCAAACGGACCTGTCTGCGAAAACGCGTGGATACATCCGCCGCGCAGCCTTGGCCCTGGTTTCAACGTCCTTCGACGTTGAGTGAAAGCAACGTGACGTCCGCGCTCCTGCCACCCGAAAGGCAGCAGGACCGGTCGTCCCGATGACAGGGCAGAACATGATGAAAGCAGTGGTTATCCAGGCCTTTGGCGGGCCCGAAGTGTTGACGGTGCAGGACATTCAACTGGCAGAACCGGGGCCCGGGCAAGTCCTGGTCAAGGTCATGGCGGCGGGTATCAATTTCATGGACACCGGTGCCCGACGCGGGCTCGGCGCTGCCTGGGAGCTACCGCTGACGCTGGGTGCAGAAGGCGCCGGCGTCGTCCTGGCCAGCGGCCCGCAGGTGACGGAGTTCGCTGTCGGTGACCGCGTGGCCTGGCATTACGTACCGGGCAGCTACGCCGAACAGGTGATCGCCCCGGTCAGTCAGTTGGTGCCGCTGCCGGAGGAAATCGACTTCGCCACCGCCGCCAGCCTGATGATGCAGGGCCTGACCGCCAGCAATCTGGTGGACAAGGTGCACGCGATCCAGCCGGGCGACGTAGCCTTGGTGCATGCGGCGGCCGGGGGCGTGGGGCTGATGCTGACCCAGTTGATCAAGCTGCTGGGCGGCAAGGTCATAGGCCGGGTTTCTCATGCCGACAAGGTCGAGGCGGTGCTCGCGGCGGGGGCGGACTATGTGGTGATCGGGCGAGCGCAAAACATTGCCGCCCAGGTCATGCGCCTGACCGACGGGCAGCGGGTGAATGTGGTGTACGACGGCACCGGCGCGGAAGGGTTCGCCGACTCGCTGGAGCTGCTGGATTATTTCGGCACCCTGGCCTTGTACGGGCCGTTCATGAACCCGATCCCGCCGATCGATATCTTCAGCATGCCGCGCAGCATCAAGCTGACGTATCCCTCGGTCATGCACTACGTGCGCAACCGCGAGGTGCTGCTGGAAAAATCCCGGCAACTGTTCGCGTGGGTCAGTGCCGGCAAACTGAAAGCCGTGATCGGCAAGCGTTATTCACTGGATGATGCGCAACAGGCCCATCGCGATATCGAGTCGCGCAACACGACGGGCAAGCTGATCATCGTCCCTTGACGCCACGCCAGATCAGCAGGGCCGCCAACACCTGACTACCGGCGAAAAACGTGAACAGGTGTTGTGCGGTCCATCCGGCATCCAGCAGAAACCCGGCGACCACCGGCGAAATGATCGCCCCCAGACGCCCCGTCGCCAGCACCACGCCGACGCCGGTCGTACGGACCGACGTGCAGAACGCTTGAGGGGCCAGGACATACAGAGCCGCGACTGCACCATTGAGCATCAGCCCCAGCGTGACCGCCACAAGTGTCGCCAGACCGGGGACGCGAGTGGCCGGCAGCATCAGTGGCAGCAGGGCGGCGTTGAGCAGCAGAAAACCCGACAACAAACGTCGGCAGCCGTAACGATTGGCCGCCAGTCCCAGCAGCAGGGCGCCGAGCATGCCACCCAGCGCCAACAGCATCCCGATCCGGGCGCCTTGTTGGTCGGTAAAGCCATTGTCGACCAACAGGGCCGGCGTCCAGCTCATCACGAAGTAAAAGCAGAACATCAACAGAAAGAGTGCCAGCGCCAGCGATAGAGTCTGTTGCCATTGACCGGGCGAAAACGGCCGGCTGACGTCGTCAGGCGACAGTGGAGGAATAGGCGCGCGGTGTTCAAGTGCCAGAAATGACGGCGATTCTCGCAGCCAGAAGACACCGACCAATGCCGCCGCCAGCGTGATGCAACCCCCGGCCAGAAAGACATACCGCCAGCCCATCAAATCATTCAATACATGGGCCAGCACACCGCCCAGACTGGCGCCCATCGCAAAGGCGAGGGATTGCAGGGCGATGGCCAGATTGCGCCGCTGCGGGCTGGCGTGTTCGAACGTCAGCACGTTTGCCCCCACCAGCACCGCCCCCGTGCCGATGCCGGTCAGCAAACGCAGGAACATCAACACGTGATGATCCGGGCTCCAGAACGACAGCAACATGCTCAGGCCGCTGAGCAGCAGGCCGGCGAGCAACAAAGGCCTGCGCCCGAAGCGGTCGGCCCTGGGCGCGGCCAGCAGCGAACCGAGCGCCATCCCGACCAGGCTTGCGCTCAACAACAGGCCCAGTTGCGCGCCGCTCAACGCCCACTCGGCCGAAACCCGGCTGGCGGTGAAGGCCATGGCCATCACGTCGAGTCCGTCAATCACGTTGAACAGCATGCACAGCCCGATCACCCACCACGGCGAAGTGGACGATGGTGTGCCGCTCAGGCGTTCGAGCGCTGTTTCCCCACGCATCCGCGATCCTTGTTCCGCTCTGTGATTCAAATGGGTCTTTTCCCCGCCGCATTCTGCCCGTTAACCGCTGCTGAGTTCGAGCGCGATTTTGCACGCCGGGCCTGCGCGTCATACCAAGGTATCGACCGACACCATCGTGTAATCGCCCCGGTGCCAGCGCAGTGGTCTGATCCGATTGGCGATGCCTTTCGAATAATGACTACAAGGAGATCCATCATGGTTGCGGTTTCGTCCGGTCTTACCTGGCGCCATTGCCTGGCGTCATCCATCAGGGGCGGCGCGCTCGGCGTTGCCGTACTCGCTGGCAGCAGCGGCGTCTGGGCCGCGACCCCGGCAGCGGATCCGGCGCAAGCCATTCGCCCGTACACCATCCATGTGGACGAAGCGAAATTGAGCGACCTGCGCAAACGCATCGCCGACACTCGCTGGCCGGACAAGGAAACGGTCGGCGACGTGTCCCAGGGAGTGCAACTGGCGCAGGTCCAGGCGTTGGTGAAGTATTGGGGCGACGGCTATGACTGGCGCAAGGCTGAAGCGAAGCTCAACGCCTTGCCGGAGTTTGTGACCACCATCGACGGCGTCGACATCCAGTTCATCCACGTGCGTTCGCGCAATCCCAATGCGATGCCGCTGATCCTCACCCACGGCTGGCCGGGTTCGCAGTTCGAATTTCTCAAGACCATCGGCCCGCTGACCGATCCCGTGGCCTATGGCGGCAAGGTCGAGGACTCGTTCGATGTGGTGATCCCGTCGATTCCCGGCCATGGTTTTTCCGGCAAACCGACCGAGCTCGGCTGGGGGCCTGACCGGGTGGCGAAGGCCTGGGATGTGTTGATGAAACGTCTGGGCTACAGCCATTACGTGTCCCAGGGCGGCGATCACGGCTCGGTGATTTCCGATGCGCTGGGTCGCCTGGCGCCGCCCGGTTTGCTGGGCATCCACCTGAACATGCCGGCCACCGTGCCGCCGGAACTGGTCAAGCCGATCAACAGCGGCGATCCGGCCCCGGCAGGGCTGACCGCGCCGGAGGTGACGGCCTTCAATTCGCTCAGCCAGTTCTTCGGTCGCAACGCCGCCTACGGCGCAATGATGGTGACCCGACCGCAGACCATCGGTTATCTGCTGGCCGATTCGCCTGCCGGCACGGCAGCGTGGATGTATGAAAAATTCGCCGCGTGGACCGATAGCGACGGTCAGCCCGAGAAAGTCCTGAGCCGCGATGAAATGCTCGATGACATCAGCCTGTACTGGCTGACCGACAGCGGGGCGTCGTCCTCCCGTTTCTACTGGGAGAACAACAACAATAACTTCAGCGCCGCCGCGCAGAAGACTGCCGACATCAAGGTGCCGGTGGCGATCACCGTGTTCCCCCACGAAATCTACCGCGCGCCGAAAGTCTGGTCGCAGCGCGCCTATCCGTCGCTGGCCTACTTCAGTGAAGTCAGCAAGGGCGGTCACTTCGCGGCATGGGAGCAACCGCAACTGTTCAGCGAAGAACTGCGCGAAGCCTTCCGGCCACTGCGCGCGGCCGCGCAGAAGACCACTGCGCAGGCAGCCCGCTGACCCTGCAATCCGCAAGCACTTCAACCCTAAGCCCTTGACCACAAAGCCCGGAACCGCCCCCCGGCGGTTCACGAGGGAGACCCGGCATGACTGACTCTAACGCTGTAACCCCATCCCGGCGCGTGCTCGCCGGTTCGATCCTGGCGCTTGCGCTGGGCATCGCCTCGGCATTCGCCAGCGCCGCCGAAGTGCCCGCCGGCAAGATCGACGCCATTACCGCCGGCACCCACGTTTCGTTCGGCGCGCTGAAACACGTCAAGGCCGGATTGCTCGACGTGTCCTACGCCGAAGTCGGTCCCGCCGACGGTCCGGTGGTCATCCTGCTGCACGGCTGGCCCTACGATATTCACAGCTACACCGACGTGGCGCCGGCACTGGCGCAGAAAGGCTATCGGGTGCTGATCCCTTACGCGCGCGGCTATGGCGACACGCGTTTCCTGTCTGCCAAAACCGTGCGCAACGGCCAGCCGGCGGCGCTGGCCAAAGATCTGATCGACTTCATGGACGCCCTGAAGATCAAACAGGCCGTGCTTGGCGGCTATGACTGGGGCGCGCGCACCGCCGACATCGTCGCCGCGCTCTGGCCCGAGCGGGTGAAGGCGTTGGTGGCGGTGAGCGGTTACCTGATCGGCAGCCAGGAAGCGGGCAAGACGCCGCTGCCGCCGGCGGCGGAGTTGCAGTGGTGGTATCAGTTTTACTTTGCGACCGAACGCGGTCGTCTGGGCTACGAAAAGAACACCCACGACTTCGCCAAACTGATCTGGCAGCTGGCCTCGCCGAAGTGGAACTTCGACGACGCGACTTACGAGCGCAGCGCCGCCGCGTTGCAGAACCCGGATCACGTCGCCGTGTCGATCTTCAACTACCGCTGGCGCCTGGGGCTGATCAAAGGGGAAGCGCAATACGATCCGCTGGAGAAAAAACTGGCGGCATTCCCCTCGATCAGCGTGCCGACCATCACCCTCGAAGGCGACGCCAATGGTGCGCCGCACCCACCGGCCGAGGCCTACGCCAAACGCTTTACCGGCAAGTACGAGTACCGGCTGATCAGCGGCGGCATCGGCCACAACCTGCCGCAGGAAGCGCCGCAAGCGTTCGCCCAGGCGGTGATCGATGCCGATCATCTCTGATTGCCGGCCGAAGGGGATCCGACCATGAAATTCAACCATTGGGCCGTGCTGCCAGCGGCCATTGCGCTCGCGGCACTGGCGGCCACCGGTGTCGCGTTGGGCGAGGCCGATGACGGCGATGCCTCGCCGATCTACGGCGTGAAGCTGCCGAAAAACTATCGGCAGTGGGCGCTGATTGCCCCGGCCCAGGAAGCCGCGCCGCTGGATGAACTGCGTGCGGTGCTGGGCAATGACCGGGCGATCAAGGCTTACCAGAGCGCGACGTTGCCGTTTCCCGACGGCACGGTGCTGGTGAAGCTGGCGTGGAAACACGTGCAGTCGCCGGAATTCGAACCGGCCTCGATTCCAGGGGCGGCCACCACCGTTCAGGTGATGGTCAAGGACTCGCGCAAATACGCCTCGACCGGTGGCTGGGGATTCGGCCGTTTCATTAACGGCAAACCCGCCGATGAAGCCCAGCACCAGACCTGCTTTGCCTGCCATCAGGCGCGGGTGCAGAACCACGATTTTGTCTTCACTCGATACGCTCCCTGAATCCGACATACGAGGAACATCCAGATGAAAAAAACACTGATTGCACTGAGCATCGCTGCGGGCCTGTGCCTGGGCGCCAATGCCTTCGCCCAAACCGCCAAACCCACGGTCGTGCTGGTGCACGGCGCATTTGCCGACGCGTCGAGCTGGAACGGCGTGGCGAAGATTCTCGAGAAGGACGGCTACACGGTGATCGCCGCCGCCAATCCGCTGCGCGGCGTCAAGAGCGATGGCGCAGCGGTATCGGCCTTGCTGAGCAGCATCCAGTCTCCGGTGGTGCTGGTCGGTCATTCCTATGGCGGCAACGTCATCAGTGATGCGGCCAACGATCATGCCAATATCAAAGCGCTGGTCTACGTCAGCGCGTTTGCCCCAGAGGCCGGTGAAACCGTCGCCGGGCTGGCCGGCAAGTTTCCCGGCAGCACCCTCGGGCCAACGCTGGCGCCACCCGTTGCGCTGGCCGATGGCGGCAAGGACTTGTACATCCAGCAGAGCAAGTTCCACGACCAGTTCGCCGCCGATGTCCCGGCTGCACAAGCGGCGCTGATGGCGGCTACTCAACGTCCGGTCACCGAAGCGGCGCTGAACGAGCAGGCCGGAACGCCGGCCTGGAAGCACATTCCGTCGTGGTACATCTACGGCGACAAGGACAAGAACATCCCGCCCCAGGCGATGGCGTTCATGGCCAAGCGTGCAGATGCCAGGGCCGTCGAGGTGGTCAAGGGCGCCTCGCACGTGGTGATGGTGTCGAACCCGGCACCGGTGGCGCGGCTGATTGAAAAAGCCGCTGCAGCCAACTGAAACCCTGCGACGTGCCGAGGCGCGTCGCAGCTCTGTCACTTCCCGCTCAGGCAACGGACACCTGCGGCGATGTTGCCGGTGCCAGTCTGAGCAGGGGGGTGATGCCGAGCATCAACAGCAGTACCGCGAACAGCAAGGTGTACGCCGGGCCGTAGTGTCCGGCGTATTCGCGCAGGGCACCGAACAGCAGCGGCCCGAGCGCGGCGATCAGGTAACCGATGAACAACATGAACACCGTCCACAATCCGGCCTGTTCGCTGGTGCGGGCGTGATCCAGCGGCAAGGTCATGGCCACGGTGAAGCCCATGCCCAGGCCGATGGCCGCGAGCACCACATACAGCATCGGCCAGTACGCCGGCAGGAACGCCATCCCGCCCACCCCGAGCAGGGCCAGCAACGCCGACAGCCCAAGCAAACCGCGCCGGTCGTGGGCCTTGCCCGGAATCAGCCCCGCACCGACGCTGGCCACGGCGAACACCGCCGTAAAAATGCCCAGCAGGACGCCCGGGGAAACACTCGATGTGGCCGCTTCCACCGAGGCGGGCGCCATCCAGGCGAAGAGGGCATAGACCACGAATTGCCCGGCCCCGAAATTCAACGCGATCAGCCACGCCTGCGGATTGCCCCAGGGCAGACGCTTGCTCTGGGGCGACGACTTCACCACTGGCACCGGTGTCGCAAAACGCCGTGCCATCCACACCCAACTGGCGATGGCGGTGAGGCACAGCACGCTCCAGACTCCGGCGCTGACTCGCCAGTCTTGCGCCAGCTCGGCAATCGGTGCGCTGAGCACCGCCGCGAGGGTCGCGCCCAGACTCAAGCCGCCGGCATAGATGCCCATGAACAGCGCCGGGCGTTGCGCAAAGTGAGTCTTGATCCACGCGCCGGTCATCGCGCCGGCAACCGCAATGCCGATGCTGGCGAAGAACGTACTGCCGAGCAGGAAGAGTGCATTCGGCGAGATCGCCCGCAACAAGGTCGAGGCGCCCAACAACGTCAGGGCGACCACCACACTGCGATCGATCCCGAAGCGACTGGCCAGGCTCGGAACCACCAGCGCGAACACACCCATGCACACGTCGGGAATCGAAGTCAGCAGCGCGGCCTGGGTGTAGCTCAACTGGAAGTGCTGCTGGATCAACAGCAGAATCGGCCCCACCGAAATGATCGGCGGCCGCAGGGCGATGGACAGGATCAGCAGGCCGATCACCGCCGTGACGCTCTGCTGGTGGCCGGAGAGATTTCGGGTGATTGCCATGGGAAAAGCCTCATTGATGAACAATGAGCGCAAGGCTAACAATCGGCCGGCCATGGCAAATGCCAGGGTTTGTCGCCAAAGTGACAATCGCCGCTTTAACACGATCAAGGTCTGTTTTCAGGAGACTCCAGCGATGAAGCAGGAGGTGCGCAAGATCATCGCCCAGCGTGATTCCGCGCCGCGCAGCGAACGTTATCCCGATTATCAGGACGTGCCGCGAGTGATGACCGTGCTGGTGCGTGATCAGGCCACCGGCGAATACAACGAGCCGCACGTGCATCGGCACGGGCAGTTGCTGTATGCCTCGAACGGCGTGATGCGGGTGGCCACCGAGCGCGGCTTGTGGATCCTGCCGCCGAAACGGGCGCTGTGGATTCCGCCCGGAATGATCCACGACCAGTTGATGCTGAGCGCGGTCAAGATGCGCTCGATCTACATCGAGCCGCAAGCCTGCGCAGAGCTGGGCCATCACTGCAAAGTACTGGAGATCCCCGGACTGCTGCGCGAGTTGATTCTGGCCCTGGCCGAGCAACCGATCGAATACCCGCAGGAGGGCCGTAACGCACACATCGTGGCCCTGATACTCAGTGAGTTGCAGGCGGCGCGGACGTTGCCGATCGAAGTGCCGTGGCCGGTGGATCGGCGTCTGGTCACGGTGTGCGAGGCGATTCTGCAGGACCCCGGACAAGACCATTCGATCGGTTACTGGGCTGACCGGGTCGGCGCCAGTTCGCGCACGCTGATACGCCTGTTCGTCAATGAAACCGGTCTGAATTTCCGCCACTGGCTGCAGCAGGTACGGCTGGCGACCGCTATCGATCGGCTCGACAAGGGGCAATCCGTCGGGGTGATTGCCCGGGATCTGGGCTACGCCAGCCAGAGTGCCTTCAGTGCGATGTTCAGGCGAGTGATGGGCGAATCGCCCCGTGAATTTCTCGTTCGCGATTAGCGCGTTTCGGCGATTCCGATACCTTCGTATTCTGTCGTCGAAGGGAGGCGGGTGGTATCAATGACACTGCTGTTGCAGGTGCACTGAACACCCAGCCTCGTTCCGCGAGGAACCTTCGAAGAGTGAGAATCCTGATGCTTTTATACCTATCGACCTGGTCCGAAATCGCCCAATTCCTCGAACGCAGCCGCACCATCGTCATCCCGATCGGTTCCAACGAACAGCACGGGCCGACCGGCCTGCTGGGCACCGACTGGATGTGCCCGGAAATCATCGCCCATGAAGCGCAGAAAAACGCCGACATCCTGATTGCCCCGACCTTCAACATCGGCATGGCGCAACATCACCTCGGCTTCCCCGGCACCATCTCGCTCCGGCCTTCGACCTTCATCGCCGCCATCGCCGACTGGACCCGTTCGCTGGCCGCCCACGGCTTTGAAAAGATCTTTTTCCTCAATGGCCACGGCGGCAACATCGCGTCAATCGAAGCGGCGTTTTCGGAGCTGTACGCCGAAGCGAGTTTCGCCCGCCGCAAGGCCGGGTTCGCCCTGAAGCTGTGCAACTGGTGGGATCTGGAAGGGGTCAACGAGCTGGCGCGCGAGCAGTTCCCGACCGGCCACGGCATTCATGCCACGCCTTCGGAAATCGCCGTGACCCAATGGGCCTACCCCGATTCCATCAAGTCGGCCGACTACTCGCCACAGATCGCCAATTGGGGGCCGATCCGGGAAGCGGCGGATTTCCGTGCCCGTCACCCGGACGGCCGCATGGGCTCGGACCCGGCCCAGGCTTCGCCGGAAAAAGGCCGGCAACTGGTGGAAATGGCCGCTCGTGGCCTGGTGCAGGAGGTGCAGGCCTTCAGCCGCGAGTCATTACCCGACTGAACCGTCGCCCTGATCAACGCCCGGATGTTCCGGGCGTTGCTGTTTCAACCCTTGGGAAAATCGCCATGTGGACTATCAAGCACAGCTACATCGATGGCGCGTTCGTGCCCGTTCAGGGCCGCGAAACGATCGAATGCATCAACCCGGCGACGGAATCCGTCATCGGAACGGTCACCCTGGCCAATCGCGAGGATGCCAGGCAAGCCATCGCCGCCGCCCAGCGTGCGCAAGTCACGATGGGCCGCACCTCGAAAGCCGAGCGCATCGACATGCTCAAGCGCCTGCAGGCGGCGGTGCTGGAGAGCACCGAAGAGATACGCGACACCGCTATCGAGGAATACGGCGCACCGTTGGCCCGTGCGCAATGGGTCAGCCAGTACGCCTCGCAATCCTTCGCCAACGCGGCGCAGATTCTCGAAAACTACGAGCTGGTGCGGCCTGTGGGTCGTGCAAGCGTCGTGATGGAACCGGTCGGGGTGTCCGCGTTGTTCGCCCCCTGGAACAGCACCGCCGGTACGGTGTGCAGCAAACTGGCGGCGGCGATTGCCGGCGGCTGCGCCTCGGTCATCAAGCCGAGCGAACTCAGCCCGTTGCAGACCCAGGTGCTCGCGCTCGCCTTGCACCGTGCGGAACTGCCAAACGGGGTGATCAATATTGTCTTGGGCCGTGGCGGCGAAGTGGGCGACGAGATCAGCACCAGCCCGCACATCGCGAAGATTTCGTTCACCGGTTCCACCGCCACCGGAAAACTCATTGCCCGCGCGGGTATCGAGACCATGAAGCGGGTGAGCCTGTCGCTCACCGGCAAGTCGGCGTCCATCGTGCTCGACGACGCGGATCTCGAGGCGGCCATCCCCATGGCCCTGAATGCCGCCTTCATGAACAACGGTCAGGCCTGTGTCGCCGGCACACGGCTGTTGGTGCCGCGCGCGTTCCTGCCGCAGGTGATCGAGCGGGTAAGAGCCTTGGTCGACGCCATAGTGGTCGGTAATCCCCATGATCCGGCGACGGCCATCGGCCCGTTGGTCAACCAGGCGCAGTTTGATCGCGTGCAGGGTTTTATCCGGCGCGGGCTGGAGCAGGGCGCGCGATTGATCGTCGGCGGGGAGGGCCGTCCTGCCGGGCTGAGCCAGGGCTATTTCGTCAAGCCCACGGTGTTTGCCGACGTCAGCAACGACATGGACATTGCCCGGGAAGAGATCTTCGGCCCGGTGCTGTCGATCATCGCTTATGACGATGAAGAACACGCCATTCGCATCGCCAATGCCAGCGTCTACGGTTTGCAGGCCTATGTGTTTACCCGCGAGGCGGAACGGGGTCGACGCATCGCTGCGCGTCTGGAGGCCGGTTCGGTGTTGATCAACCGGATCGCACCGGAGCTGCTCGCGCCGTTTGGCGGGGTCAAGCAGTCGGGGATCGGCAGGGAATTTGGCGTGTCCGGGCTGGAGGCGTTTCTTGAAGCGAAAAGCATCGTAGAGGACTGACCACGGCAGCAGGGCAAACAGGATCAATCCTGCTTGTCCTGCTTGTCCTGCTTGCCTTGCTTACGCCATTGCGGATCAGCCCAGTGCTTCGATGGCCTGCGCAACACCCGCACCGTACGCCGGATCGGCCTGGGTGCAGTTATCGATGTGGCGTTGCCGGGTCTGGGCGCTGGCGCCATGGATCGAGCGCGCGGTGTTCTCGAACAAGACCTGTTGCTGGGCGGGGGACATGGCCCGGAACAGTGCGCCCGGTTGCGAGAAGTAGTCGTCGTCCTCGCGGTGATTCCAGTGCCCGGCGCTGCCTTTGAGGGCCAGCGGCGGTTCGCTGAAATCCGGTTGCTCGGCCCACTGGCCATAGCTGTTGGGCTCGTAGCCGATTGTGCTTCCCGCGTTCGCATCGGTGCGCATCTGGCCGTCCCGGTGATAGCTGTTGACCGGGCAGCGCGGCGCGTTCACCGGGATCTGATGATGGTTGACGCCGACGCGATAGCGCTGGGCATCGCCATAGGAGAACAGGCGGGCCTGGAGCATTTTGTCCGGTGAGAAGCTGATGCCGGGCACCACGTTGGCCGGGTTGAAGGCCGCCTGTTCGACGTCGGCGAAGTAGTTGTCCGGGTTGCGGTTGAGTTCGAGCACGCCGACTTCGATCAACGGGTAATCCGCGTGGGGCCAGACTTTGGTCAGGTCGAACGGGTTGATTGGGTAGGTCTCGGCGTCCAGCTCCGGCATCACTTGTACGTAGAGCTTCCATTGCGGGAAGTGGCCTTCCTCGATGGCGTTGTACAGGTCGCGCTGGGCGCTTTCGCGGTCATCGCCGATCAGTGTCGCGGCTTGTTGATCGGTCAGGTTCTCGATGCCTTGTTGAGTCTTCCAGGTGAACTTCACCCAGAAACGTTCGTTCGCCGGGCTGATGAAACTGAAGGTGTGGCTGCCGAAACCGTGCATGTGGCGGTAGGTGCGCGGCAGGCCACGATCGCTCATGACAATCGTGACCTGATGCAGCGCTTCCGGCAGTAAGGTCCAGAAATCCCAGTTGTTGCGCGCGCTGCGCATGTTGGTGCGCGGGTCGCGTTTGACCGCATGGTTGAGGTCGGGGAATTTCAACGGGTCGCGCAGAAAGAACACCGGCGTGTTGTTGCCCACCAGATCCCAGTTGCCTTGCTCGGTATAGAACTTGATGGCGAATCCGCGGATGTCACGCTCGGCATCCGCCGCGCCACGCTCACCGGCCACGGTCGAGAAACGGACGAACACATCGGTGGTCTTGCCCACGCTGGAAAACAGTCTGGCCTTGGTGAAGCGGCTGATGTCATGGGTGACGGTGAAGGTGCCGAACGCACCGGAACCCTTGGCGTGCATGCGCCGCTCGGGGATGACTTCCCGATCGAAGTGCGCCAGTTTTTCCAGCAACCATACGTCCTGCAACAGCATCGGGCCTCTGGGGCCGGCGGTCTGTACGTTGTTGTTATCAACCACGGGCGCGCCCGCGGCAGTCGTCAGCTTGTTCATGCGCAACTCCTGGCTTTTGTCGGTTTCCCGCCATCACATCAAAAGCCTTGGGCGCGATCTATTGCACCTTGGTGTCGCCGGATAGTACGAAGGTGTGGTTGGAAGATTGGGCGTTTTGCTGTCGGCAAAAGACGGATCAGGCGAGGGTGATGCTGACCTTGATGTTGTTGCGCGTGGCCTTGGAGTAGGGGCAGTTCTGGTGCGCTGCGTCGATCAGCTGGAGCGCCACTTGCGGTTCGATATCCGGCAGCGACACCGCCAGTCGGGCCTGCAGGAAGAACCCGTGCTCGCCATGAGCCAGATCGACTTGCGCATCAACCATCGCTTGTGCAGGAAAACCGATCTTGCGCGCATTGCAGGCGTGGCGCAGCGAGCCGAGGAAACAGGCCGACCAGCACACGGCAAACAATTGCTCGGGGTTGGTTCCGGTGCCGGGCGCGCCCGGTGGTGAAAGCTTGAGATCCAGTCGGCCATCGTCACTGCGTCCTGTGCCCTCGCGGCCGCCTGTGGTGCAGGTATGCGCGGAGTAGAGGGTTTTTTCGATATCGATCATGGGCATTCCCTGAAAAGCATTTCACAGCGAAAGGGCGGTTCATGTTGCCCGTGTGGGTTCATGACATTCACGTACCGATGCACCCGCCAGCGCGTCGGCCGTGGCCACGGCGTCAGTGCCCCGATGGCCCAGATTGTCGAGCAGGGTCGAGCGGGCGATCTCGATCAGCCAGGCGCGAAACGGAAAGCTCGGGTCATGGGCGGCCTGTTCCTGGTAGAGCGCCCTGAAGGCTTGCTGAACGAGGCTGCCGGTGTCTTCGCGACGGATCCGCCCGGCCTGCACCTGACCTTCGTAGAAGGCGATAAGCAACGGTGTCACCGTCGCGAACAGCTGTTGCGCCTCACCCCGGCCATGCCGGACGGCGCCCGCAACCAAGGCATACAATTCGTCGTTGCCGAGCCGGTCTGACTCGCACAGGCAAGTGTGGCGATAACCTTCAGCCATGGTCGAATCCCTCGCAAAACCATCGTTCGACTGAGCGCGGCTGCCGGAAAGATTTGCAGGTGGCCTGGCGTTCAGCGGTGAGATTCAAGCCTGCCTTCACAGCCGAATGACTGCCAGTTATGCGTTGTTAGCGCTTGTTAGCGCCCGGCTATCGAGGTATGTCGCGTGGTGACTTTTTCGCTGGCCACTCAAGACGCTGCAGCGGTTTTCGATGCCCGTGGCCTGCAGGAAACGGCGGTACGGTGTACGAGCATTTTTGACATCTCTGTCCCTTTGCCATCGTCACAACCATGTAGGAAACGTCCGATATTTATTTAGCAAATTTCCTACATTTTGTTTGCCTCCCTAACAAAAAACGTGGTTATTATCCGCCGGCGCTTCGGGTCACAAACCCGGCGCCAGAAGATTGCCGTGTGTCTACAGACCCGGCAGTCGCAGCCGATCGGGACCACCCTGGCGCTGTCATCCCCGCGCAGGTTGTTCCTCGTCGTTGACCCTCAAATGGAAGTCGAGGTTTCAATTGGTCACGCGGTTTGCAATCGTCGATGCAATGAACGGGGCGACGTCTGTCGCCAATGATCCGGCCCACTTTCCAGTTGCCTGCGCCGACCGCGCGGCGGCGTTTTTCTCCAGCCTGTCTCCCCCCGAATTTCTGCGTGTGCCCGCGTTCAACGCGAGTCTGCACGCGCGCGCCGCGCCATCCTCCTGAATTCGAATGACCGTGCCGGCATCTGATGCCGGGGCCTGACTGGCGGGGCATTTTTGTCCCGGCCTGATCACAAAAATAAAGTAGTCATGGACGGTAGCCTCCGATGCTCGATAACACTTCCTTGCGTGGGACGAATTCCGCGCAGCCCGACGTTTGCTCCTTGAAACCGTTCGATGCAGACCTGTGCGTGCACGGCCTGTTTGAGGCGCAGGTGCTGCGCAATCCCGAGGCCATCGCCGCACGCTGGCAGCAGGAGGCGCTCAGTTACCGTGAACTGAACACCCGCGCCAACCGGCTGGCCCATCACCTGCGCAGCCTCGGGGTCGGGCCGGACGTGCGGGTCGGGCTGTGTCTGGAGCGTTCGCTGGAGATGCTGGTCGGCGTGCTCGCGGTGCTCAAGGCCGGCGGCGCCTATGTGCCGCTGGACCCGGCGTATCCGCAGGCGCGGCTGGCGCACATGCTGGCCGACAGCGCACCGCCGGTGGTACTGACCCACGGCCACGCGCGCGATGTTTTGCGGGCGGCGCTCGAACAGTCGGCGACTGCACCGACGGTGCAGGATCTGGCCGACGCCAGTGATTGGGCTTCGCTTTCAGCCGACAACCTCGATCCTCATTCAATCGGCCTGACACCCCGTCACCTGGCTTACGTGATCTACACCTCCGGCTCCACCGGCACCCCGAAAGGCGTGATGGTCGAGCATCGCGGGCTGGTTGCGGTGAGCGCTGACTGGGCGCAACTCTATGAGTTGGGCGAGCCGATCAATCATCTGCAGATGGCCGGTTTTTCCTTCGACGTGTTCAGCGCCGACCTGATCCGTGCGCTGGGTTTTGGCGGCACGCTGGTGCTGTGTCCACGGGACACTCTGATGGACCCGCCGGCCCTGTATCGTCTGATGCGCGAGGCGCAGATTGGCTTTGCCGACTTCGTGCCGGCGCTGCTCAATCCACTGTTGGCGTGGGTCGAAGAGACCGACCACGACCTGTCGTTCCTGCGCACCGTGGTCTGCGGCTCCGACATCTGGACCGCCCACAGCGCGCGGCAATTGCGCAGGCTGTGCGGTGATCGCGTGCAGATCGTCCAGGCCTACGGCGTGACTGAAGCGAGCATCGACAGCACCTGTTTCGAGCTAACCGAAAGCAGTCAGATCGACGCGGTGCTGCCCATCGGCCGGGCACTGCCCAATACCCGGATTTACCTGCTCGACGCTGACGGCACACCGGTTGCCGAGGGTGTCGCGGGCGAGTTGTACATCGGTGGCGTCGGCGTGGCGCGCGGTTATCTGAATCTGCCAAAACTGACCGCCGAGCGTTTCATCGATAGCCCGTTCGTGGGGGGCGAACGCCTTTACCGCACCGGAGATCTGGCGCGTTACCGGGCCGACGGGCAACTGGAGTTCCTCGGCCGTAACGATTCCCAGGCCAAGTTGCGCGGCCTGCGTCTGGAGCTGGGGGAAATCGAAACCCGGTTGGCGGACATTCCGGGCGTGCGCGAAAGCGTGGTGTTGCTGCGCCAGGACAGTCCCGGTGAACCGCGATTGGTCGCTTACTACTGCGAAAAACCAGACTCAACGCTGAGCCCGCGCTCACTGCGCGAACAACTGCAAATCAGCCTGCCGGACTACATGGTGCCAACCGCCTTCGTGCGTCTCGATGCACTGCCGCTGACCGCCAACGGCAAGGTCGATCGCCCAAATCTGCCGGCGCCGGACGTTGAGGCGTTCGATCAGCAGGAGTACCAGGCACCACAAGGCCCGCTGGAAACCGCGCTCGCCGCAATCTGGGCCGACGTGCTCGGCGTCGAGCGGGTGGGGCGTCAGGATCAGTTCTTCGCCCTCGGTGGTCACTCGCTGCTGGTGATGCGCGTGCTGGCGCAGGTTCGTCATGCGCTGGGGCTGGAAGTGGCGCCTTCGACGCTGTTTGCCGCACCGGTTCTGGCGGCGTTCGCCGAACGGCTGCAAGCCAGTCAGGCCGCGGCTCGCCCGGCCATCACAGCCCTTGAACGCACGGGCGCGCAAACGTTGTCGTCTGCTCAGCAGCGCCTGTGGTTTCTGGCACAAATGGAGGGTGGCAACGCCGCCTATCACATGCCGTTGAACCTGCGTTTGCTCGGTTCGCTGGACGTGCCGGCACTGGAACGCAGCTTCAATCAACTGGTGGCGCGCCATGCGGCGCTACGCACGACGTTCATCGCCGTTGAAGGGGAAGGGCGGCAGTTGGTTTCGCCGCCTGCGCACAGTGTCCGGCTGACGGTGACTGACGTGCAGGGGCACGATGCGCAAGAACGCCTGAGCCGCTTGATCGACGAGGAAGGCGCCAGACCCTTCGACCTGAGCCGGGGGCCGCTGATGCGGGTCAGCCTGGTGCGGCTGGCGGCGGATGACCATGTGTTGCTGCTGACCCAGCATCACATCATCTCTGACGGCTGGTCGATGGGTGTGCTCACCCGCGAGCTCGGTCAGCTGTACGCAGCGGCGTTGCAGGATCGCGACGATCCGCTGCCGCCCTTGCCGGTGCAGTACGTGGATTACGCGGTGTGGCAAAAGCAATGGCTGTCCGGCGACGTGCTTGAGCAGCAAAGCCGTTACTGGCGCGAAACTCTCAGCGGCGCGCCGGTGCTGCTGGAGTTGCCGACCGATCACAAGCGCCCGCCCGTGCAGGATTACCTCGGCGGCTTTGTCCCGCTGGTCTTCGATGCCGCCCTGACCGCACGCCTGAAAGCCCTGGGCATGCAGCAAGGCACCACGCTGTTCATGAATCTGCTGGCCGGTTTTTCGCTGCTGCTGTTGCGCCTGTCGGGGCAGGGCGATGTGGTGATCGGCGTACCATCGGCCAACCGTCCGCAGCAGGAACTGGAAGGGCTGATCGGTTTCTTCGTCAACACCCTCGCGCTGCGCATGACCCAATCGGGTACGCCGTCGGTGGCGCAATGGCTGCAACAGGCACGGCGAGTGGCGCTGGAGGCTCAGGAACATCAGGATCTGCCGTTCGAGCAAGTGGTGGAATTGCTCAACCCGCCGCGCAGTCTGGCCCACAGTCCGCTGTTCCAGGTGCTGTTTGCCTGGGAACAGGATCAGGATTCCGACCTGCTGCTGACCGGGCTCGACGTTACGCCGGTCGAGAGCAGCCATCACGTGGCCAAGTTCGATCTGCAACTGGCGCTCCATGAGCGCGACGGGCAGATCGTCGGCGGTCTGGAATATGCCTCGGGCCTGTTCGAGCGCGGCACCGTCGAGCAGTTCGGCGAGTACTTGCGCCGAGTGCTGACGCAGATGGTCGAGGACAGCGAGCAGTCGCTGGCCGCGATCAAGCTGCTGAGCGCCGAGCAACACCAGCAGATCGTTCATGACTGGAACCGCACCGCGCGGGATACCGCATCGTTGCCCGGTTGCGTGGCGCGCTTTGAAAGCCTCGCCCGGCAAACGCCCCACGCCGTGGCGCTGCTCGCCGACCGTGAGCAAATGAGTTACGGCGAACTGAATCGCGCGGCCAACCGCCTAGCGCATTACCTGATCGAACAAGGTGTCGGCCCCGAACATCGCGTCGGCCTGTGCCTGGAACGCTCGCCGCACATGGTCATCGGCCTGCTGGCGATCCTCAAGGCCGGTGCGGCGTACGTGCCGTTTGACCCGGCTTACCCGAGCGAGCGTCTGGCATTCATGTTCAGCGATGCGGCGCCGACCCTGCTGCTGACCCAGTCGAGCCTGATGACCGGGCTGCCGGCCAACGAGGCGAAAGTCTGCTGCCTGGACACAGACGCAGCGCAATGGGCACAACACCCGACGGATGATCCGCAAGTCACGGTGAGCCCGGAAAACCTCGGCTACGTGCTCTACACCTCCGGCTCCACCGGACGCCCGAAAGGCGTGGCCCACAGCCGTCGCGCGCTGGACAACCTGATTAACTGGCAGCTCGATCAAGCCACGGCACCGCAGCGTGTGCTGCAATTCGCCTCGCTGAACTTCGACGTCTCCTTCCAGGAAATCTGCAGCACGCTGTGTCAGGGCGGCAGCCTGTTGCTGATGACCGAAGACAGCCGCAAGGACCTCGCCGCGCTGCGCCCGACTCTGGTGGCCGAAGGCGTGCAGCGGGCGTTCCTGCCGTTCGCCGTGTTGCAGCAACTCGCCGGCCTGACCGAGGCCGATGCTCCGATGCCGGCCGGCGGTTGCGAAATCATCACCGCCGGTGAAGCCCTGCAAATCAATGACGAGCTGCGCGGTTTTGTTCGCGGACTCGGTGGCGCGCAACTGCACAACCAGTACGGGCCGACCGAAACCCATGTGGTCAGCCAGTTCAGCCTTGACTGCAACGAGGCCGAATCCTGGCCGGACGCGCCGCCCATTGGCCGTCCCATCGCCAATGCGCGGCTGTACGTGTTGGACGAATATCTGAATCCGGTGCCGATCGGCGTGGCGGGTGAGTTGTACATCGCCGGCGCCTGCCTGGCCCGGGGCTATCTGAACCGCCCGGACCTGACCGCCGAACGCTTCCTGCCGGATCCGTTCAGTGCCGAGCCGGGCGCACGGATGTACCGCAGCGGCGACCTCGCGAAATTCCAGGCTGACGGCAACGTGCAGTACCTGGGACGCATCGACCAACAGGTGAAATTGCGCGGCTTCCGCATCGAACTCGGTGAGATCGACAGCCTGTTGCATCAACAACCCGGTGTGCAGGAAGCCGCCGTGTTGCTGCGCGAAGACGTGGCTGGGGACAAGCGTCTGGTGGCCTATGTGGTCGGCACCGCGACCCCTGAATGCCTGCGTGCCGAACTGCAACGCCAGTTGCCCGAACACATGATCCCGAGTGCCTGGGTTCGCCTGTCGCAATTGCCGCTGACCCGCAACGGCAAGCTCGACCGCCAGGCGCTGCCGGCACCGGAACGCAGCGCCGGGGCGACCTACGAGGCGCCGCGCAATGACACCGAACGGCAAATGGCCGAGATCTGGGCCGAAGTGCTCAAGTGCGAGCGGGTCGGGATCCACGACAACTTCTTCGACCTCGGCGGCCACTCGCTGCTGGCGACGCGGATGATCTACGCGATCAACCAGCGCATGGGCGCGCAACTGTCCCTGAGCAGTCTGTTCCAGACCCCGGTGTTGCTGGATCTGGCGGCGCAGGTGTCGCGTGAAGAGCAAAGCGTTGAACCGGCATTCCTCCAGATCGAGCCGGATCGCAGTAATCGGCATGAACCATTCCCTCTGACCGATATCCAGCAAGCCTACTGGTTCGGTCGTGAGGCCACGGTCAGCCTCGGCGGCGTCAGTGCCCACGGTTACGAAGAACTGCGCATTCCCGAGTTCGACGCCGAGCGTTTCGAACAAGCCTTGAACCGCATGATCCTGCGCCACGACATGCTGCGCGTGGTGTTCCTCAGCGACGGCACGCAACAGGTGCTGGCGCAGGTGCCGACCTATCGCATGCCGCGCAGCGATCTGCGCGGTTTGCCCGCCGATGTGGCGCAGCGCACGCTGGAAGCGACCCGCGAACGTCAGTCCCATCAGGTGCTGGACGCCAGTCGCTGGCCGCTGTTCGAGTTCAGCCTGTCGTTACTCGATGACGGCATCACCCATTTGCACATCAGCCTCGACGCGCTGATCGTCGACGCCGCGAGCACGCAGATTCTCGCCCGCGAACTCATGGCGTTCTACGTCGATCCGAACCTGGAGCTGGCGGAACCGGGCCTGACCTTCCGCGACTATGTGCTGGCCGAACAGCAGCTGCGTAATGGCCGCCGCTACGAGCAGGCGCTGGGCTACTGGCGTGAGCGGGTGACCACGTTGGCCCCGGCGCCGGACCTGCCGCTGGTACGCCAGCCGGAAAGCATCGCCAACCCGCACTTCACCCGCCGCGACCGCGACATGTCGGCGGCGCAGTGGACGCAGCTCAAAGCCGTGGCCAAACAGTTTGCCGTGACGCCATCGGTGATGCTGCTGACCGCGTTCAGCGAAGTGCTGGCGCTGTGGAGCCGCACCCCACGTTTCACCCTGAGCCTGCCGCTGTTCAACCGCATGCCGCTGCACAGCGATGTCGACGAAATCATTGGCGACTTCACCTCGCTGGTGCTGCTGGAAGTCGGTATCGACGGTTCGCAGAGCTTCACCGACAAGGCCCGCGCGGTGCAGGCGCAACTGTGGCGCGACATCGACCATTCGGTGGTCAGCGGTGTGCGGGTACTGCGCGAATTGTCCCAGGCCCGGGGCGTGCAGCAGACGGCGATGCCGATCGTGTTCAACAGCACGCTCTCGGAAGCGGCGCCGGAACTGGCCGAATTCAACCTCGCCGACGCGTTGAACGCGCGGCACATGCACAGCATCACCCAGACCCCGCAAGTGTGGCTCGACCACACGTTGCTGGAGCTGGAAGGGCGGCTGCTGTTCAACTGGGACAGCATCGACGAACTGTTCCCGCAAGGCATGATCGAGCAGATGTTCGTCGCCTATAACACCCTGCTCGACAGCCTTTGCGAGCCGGCAGCCTGGGGCGCGAATACGCCACAACTGCTGCCGCAGGCACGCTTGCCGGCACCGGTCGACCGTCAGCAAACGCTGCCATTGATGCACGAACTGTTCGAACGTCAGGCCCGCGCCACACCGGATGCCCTGGCGGTGATCGGTACGCGGCAACTGACGTACGCCCAGCTTCGCTTTGAGGCCCGGCAACTCGGCGCCCGACTGCAAGCGCAGGGTGTCCTGCCGAACCGCTTGGTGGCGGTGGTGATGGAGCGCGGTTGGGAGCAAGTGGTCGCAACGCTGGCGATTCTGTATGCCGGCGGCGCTTACCTGCCGATCGAACCGACTCAGCCGGCGGAACGGCTGCGGCATATTCTGGAACGGGCGGAGGCGAGTCTGGCCCTGACCCAACCGGCGCTGCTCGACAAAGTCGAATGGCCGGCGCAGGTGACGGCCATCGCGGTGGCCGATGAAATCTCGAACGATGAACTGCCACTGCAACCGGTGGAGGTGAACGAAAGCGACCTCGCTTACGTGATCTACACCTCCGGCTCTACCGGCCAGCCGAAAGGCGTGGTGATCGACCATCGCGGTGCGGTCAACACCTTGCTCGACATCAACCGGCGCTTTGCTGTCGGCCCGAACGACCGCGTATTGGCGATCTCGTCGCTGAGCTTCGACCTGTCGGTCTATGACTTCTTCGGCACGTTGGCGGTGGGCGCGGCGGTGGTCATCCTCGACCCGCAACTGACCCTCGATCCGGCGCACTGGCTCGAATTGATCAAGCGTCATCGGGTCAGCCTGTGGAACTCGGTGCCGGCGCTGCTCGGCATGCTGGTCGAGTACGTAGAGGGCGAGGGCGGCACGTTGCCCGCCAGCCTGCGGGTGGCGATGTTGTCCGGCGACTGGATCCCATTGACTCTGCCCGAGCGGGTCTGGGCCTTGCAGCCGGATTTGCAACTGATCAGCCTGGGCGGTGCCACCGAAACGTCGATCTGGTCGATCTGTTACCCGGTACAGCACGTCGACCCGGCGTGGCGCAGCATTCCCTACGGCAAGGCCCTCGATCATCAGCGCTTCTATGTGCTGGACGAAGCGCTGCAAGTGCGCCCGACCTGGGTCGCGGGGCAGCTGTACATCGGCGGTATCGGTCTGGCGAAAGGTTACTGGCGCGATGAAAAACTCAGCGCTGGCAGTTTCTTCGATCATCCACTGACCGGCGAGCGGCTGTATCGCACGGGCGACCTGGGACGCTTGCTGCCGGACGGCAACATAGAATTCCTCGGTCGCGAAGACAATCAGGTCAAGGTCCAGGGTTATCGCATCGAGCTGGGTGAGATCGAGGCCGCGCTCAATCGCCATCCCGGCGTGCAGAGCGCGGTGGTGCGGATTCTGGGCAGCACGCTGGGCGAGAAGCGCCTGGCGGGTTACGTGCTCAAGGCCGATCCGGCGTTGCAGGCCAGCGATTTCAGCGCGTACCTGAGCGACAAACTGCCGGCCTACATGATTCCGCCGTCGTTCACCTTTGTTGAAGCGTGGCCGTTGTCGTCCAACGGCAAGGTCGACAAGAAACGCCTGCCGGAACCTGAGCAGATCGAGGAACAAGGGCCGGCGCTCGAAGTCGAGGGCCCGCAGGAACAGCGGCTGGTGGAGATCGTGCAGGACGTGCTCAAACGCGAATCCATTGCCGCCAACGCCAACCTGCTGAATTTGGGCGCAACGTCGATCGATATCGTCAGGATCAGCAACGCCTTGTCCGGCGCCTTGCAGTTCCGCCCGCACGTGGCGCAATTGCTGGCCCAACCGACGCTGCTGCATCTGCTCGGCATGTACCGCCAGAACCGGGCGCGGCAGGATCTGCTCGGCAACGTGCAGCAGGCCTCGGAGCCCGTGCAGGACATCATCGAAGATCCCCAGCAGCGGGCGCAGTTCAAGGCCGAACAGCGCGGACGCCGCGACTTCGCTCAGACCCTGCCGGCGCTGGCGCTGGACCTGCCGCAAGACCCGGCCTTCGCCCGACGTTTGAGCGATTACCGCTCGGTGCGTCAATACGATCGGCAACCGATCGCCACCCAGGCCTTTGCCCATGTGTTGGCGGCACTGGCCCAGGGGCAACTCGACGGCGAAGTGAAATACCAGTTCCCGTCGGCGGGCGGGCTGTACCCGATTCAGGCGTACCTCTACATCAAAGCGGATCGCGTGCTTGGCGTGCCCGGTGGCGCGTATTACTACGATCCCCGCCAGCATCGTTTGCTGGCGCTCCAGAGCGGATTGCTCGACCCGGACACCTACGACTATTTCGTCAACCGCCCGGTGTACGAGAATGCCGCGTTCTCGCTGTTCTTCATCGCCGACATGGCCGCTATCCGCCCGCTGTATGGCGAGCGCAGCCGCGACTTCTGCCACATCGAAAGTGGCGCCATGGCCCAGTTGCTGAGCATGACCGCCGTCGAGCACGGTCTGGGTCTGTGCGGCATTGGCTCGGTCGAGGAACAACAACTGACGACGCTGTTCGATCTCGGGCCGAGCCATGAATTGATCTACTCGATGATCGGCGGCCTGCGCACGGCCGATGAACAACACCGCGCGCCAGTCGAAGTGTTTGCCAGCGAGCCTGTGACCGCCAGCCTGGACGATGAAGACATGGAGGAGTTCGAAGTATGAATGCCGATCAATTGCTGGCGTTGTTCGCTCGCCATGGTGTGGTGCTCGAAGTGGACGGTGACAGGCTGCGCTGCAAGGCGCCGCGCGGGTTTCTCACCGAAGAACTGACCCAGGCGCTCAAACGTCACAAACAGGAACTGATCGCCTTGCTCGGCGGGTGCGATGACGCGGCGATTCCCCGCCGATCCGGCACGCACACGTCCTGGCCGTTGTCCTTCTCGCAGCGGCAATTGTGGTTTCTCGATCAACTGGAACCCGGCAACCCGTTCTACAACGTGCCGACGGCGGTAACGCTGAAAGGGCAGTTGGACGTCGCGCAACTGGAGAGGGCGCTGAACCAACTGGTGGCCCGCCACGAAGTCTTGCGCACGACGTTTTGCCGCGTCGACGGTGAACCGCGTCAGGTGGTGCACCCGTCGATGCCGCTGTCGTTGTCGGTGACGGATCTGCGCCAATTGCCTGCCGAAGAGCGCGAGCAGCACGTGCGATCCGCCGTCGAGCAGGACGCCCGGGCGCCATTCGATCTGGCCAGCGGGCCGTTGCTGCGGGCGTCGTTACTGCGCGTGGCCGACGATGAATACCTGTGGCTGTACAGCGTGCATCACATCATCGCCGACGGCTGGTCGATGGGCGTGATCCTGCACGAAGTCGCCACGCTGTACGGCGATTATCTGCGTGGTGAAACCCCGACGCTTGCGCCGTTGCCGGTGCAATACGCCGACTACGCCTGCTGGCAGCAACAGCGAGTGGGCGGCGCCGCGCTGGACGCACAGCTCGATTACTGGCGGCGCACCCTGGACGACGCGCCGCTGGTATCGACGTTGCCCGCCGACCGGCCGCGCCCGTTGGTGCAGCGCTATGTCGGGGCCACGTTCAGTTCCTCCGTCGATGGCGGCACCTTGCGCGAACTCACGGCGCTGGCCCGGCAGACTCAGGGCACGCTGTTCAACGTGCTGCTGGGCGCATTGGCGGTGCTGCTGTGGCGCCACAGCGGTCAGCAGGATCTGTGCATCGGCACGCCGTTCGCCAACCGCAATCGCCCGGAAGTCGAGCCGCTGATCGGCCATTTCGTCAACACCCTGGTGCTGCGTCAGCTCCTGAATCCGCAGCAGACCTTCGCCGAACTGTTGCGCGAAGTGCGGGGCCAGATGCTCGACGTCCACGCCCACCAGGACGTGCCGTTCGACCGCGTGGTCGAGGCTGTCAACCCGCAGCGCGATCCCGGTCATTCGCCGTTGTTCCAGGTGATGCTGGTGCTGCAGAACACCCCGGGCAACGCAGTGCAGATGCCTGGCCTGGAACTGGCGCCGTACGGCACCAGCAGTGCCACCGCCAAGTTCGATCTGGCATTCGAATGGGTCGAGCGGGCAGGGCGGCTGGACTTGCTGGTGGAATACAACACCGACCTCTACGACATCGCGACCATCCAACGCCTGAGCGGGCACTACCGACATCTGCTCGAACAGATCGCCGCCGACGCCAAGCAACCGATCAATGCCTTGCCATTGATGAACGAAGCGGAGCGTCAGCAAGTGCTTGTGGACTTCAACCGCGCCGCGCCACTGACGCAAACGGCGCCCTGCGTGCATCAACTGGTTGAAGCGCAGGCCGCGAGCAACCCTCAGGCTTGCGCAGTGGTGTTCGAAGGTGAATCTCTGAGCTACGCCGAACTCAATGCCCGGGCCAACCGCCTGGCACGGCACTTGCGCACCTTGGGCGTTGGCCCGGACGTGCGCGTGGCGGTGTGCATCGAGCGTTCGCTGGAGTTGCCGGTGGCGCTGCTGGCGGTGCTCAAGGCCGGTGGCGCCTATGTGCCGCTGGATCCGGATTATCCGTTGGGACGCCTGAGCCATATGCTCGGCGACAGCACGCCGGCGGTGCTGCTGACCCTTGGTTCGGCGCACGGGATTTTGCGCCAAGCCGTGCAAGGCTCGACCTGGGAAGCGCCGATCCTCGACCTCGAACAAGATGCCGCGAGCTGGGCGTCGTTGCCGGCGGACAATCTTGATCCGCGCCATGTCGGCGTCACCCCGGACCATCTCGCCTACGTGATCTACACCTCCGGCACCACCGGGTTGCCCAAGGGCGCTATGGTCGCCCACCGTGGCTTGAGCAACCTGCTGCTGTGGTGTTTGCAGGTCTGCGGCGAAGCAGGGGCGATGCTGCACAAGATCCCGTTCGGTTTCGATGCTTCGGCGTGGGAGACCTTCTGGCCGCTGGCAACCGGCGGACGGCTGGTGATCGCACGGCCCGGCGGGCATTACGAACCGGCGTATCTGGCCCGCGAGGTGCGCGAGCAAAAGGTCACGGCGCTGGTGTTCGTGCCGGCGATGTTGCAGCTGTTTCTGGAGGTCGACGAGGTCAGCCGGTGTGGGTCGCTGACCGATGTGTTCAGCGGCGGCGGTGAACTGCCGCCAGCGCTGGCGCGGCGGTTTCAGGAGCGTCTGCCCCATGCGCGGCTGCACAACGTCTACGGCCCGACCGAAACCACGGTGATCAACAGCATCTGGACGCTGGAGCCCGGCGCCGAGGTGCCGGCCCGGCAACTGCCGATCGGCCGGCCAATCTCCAACAATCGTTTTTACGTGCTTGATGACCGCGACGAGCCGGTGCCGGTGGGCGTGACCGGACATCTGCACATTGGCGGCGTGGGCGTGGCCCGCGGTTATCTGGGGCTGGCGCAACTGAGTGCCGAGCGCTTTATCGACAACCCGTTTGTGGCAGGTGATCGGCTCTATCGCAGCGGCGATCTGGCGCGTTATCGCCCGGACGGTCAGCTGGAGTTTCTGGGTCGCAACGACTTCCAGGTCAAGTTGCGCGGCGTGCGCCTGGAACTGGGCGAGATCGAAGCCCGGCTCGAAGCGTTTCCCGGCATCCGCAGCGCCGTGGTGCTGATGGTCGGCGAAGCGGCGCAGGACCAGCGGCTGGTGGCCTGTTGCGTAGTGGCCGAGACCGTGGACGAAGCTGCAGTGCACGCCCATCTGGCGACGACCCTGCCCAGAGCGGTGATCCCCGGCAGCTATCTGTGGCTCGACGCGCTGCCGCTGACCGCCAATGGCAAAGTCGACCGTGCCGCGCTGACAGCATTGGCGGATGAAGAGATGACCAACCGCCAAGTAAACTTGAGCAGCCCGCGCGATCACATCGAACTGGCGCTGTACCAGATCTGGAAAAGCCTGTTGCTGGCGCCGCAGATCGGCATTCGTGACAACTTTTTCAATGTCGGCGGCACCTCCATTGCTGCGATCAAAATGGCCCATGAAATCAGCCAGCAGTTCGCGGTTGAAGTGCCGGTGCGCGTGGTGCTCAGCTACCCGACCATCGAAGCGCTGGGGGGCTGGCTGCGGGTCGGGGCCAATCCGGCGCTGGCCCAGAGCAACCTGATCGAATTCCGTCGCGGCAGCAGCCAGCACAACGTGGTGTGCATTCACCCGGCGGGCGGCACGGCGTTCTGTTACCTGTCGCTGGCCAAGGTGCTGCCGGATGAAACCGGCGTGTACGGGGTGCAATCGCCGGGGCTGAATCCGGGGGAGAGCAGCGAGCCGACGGTCGAAGCGATGGCCGAGGCTTACTTGCGCCAGATCGAACCGCTGACGCAGCAACCGCTGATCCTCACCGGGCTGTCGTTCGGCGGCCTGGTGGCCTATGAAATGGCGCGGCGGTTGACGGCGGCGGGGCATCGTCAGGTGACGGTGGTGCTGCTCGACACCCAGGGCAGTGACGACCCCGGTTTCCGCGAGCAGATCGGCACCGTGGACATGGCCGAGTTTCGCGACAAACTGGTGCGTTTCAACGGCATGTACCCCGGCATCGAAGACGCGCAGGTCGAGCGCTACTTCAACATCTACAACCATAACCGCCTGGCCATGGCCGCCTATGAGTGCGCGCCGCGCGCCGGCCGCGTGGTGCTGATCCAGGCGCGGGAAGATTTCAGCCGCCATCAGTTGCATGAACTGCGCGGCTTCTGGCGTCGCCGCGCAGGCCGCGGTTATCTGGCGAAACTGGTCAGCGGCGGGCACTGGGACATGCTCGAAAGCGCGGAAATCCACCGGGTCTCGCAAATCATCCGTCGGGAGCTGCAACGCTTCGACGCGCAGGAGGCGAAATGATGAGTGCGTCCACAGACATGCCGTTGCTAGCGCGTTTCGCCGAGCAAGTGCGGCGTAATCCGCAAGCGCCGGCGGTGATTGATCAGTCGGTCACGCTGACTTACGCGGAACTGGCCAGCGCGAGCGAACGTATCGCCCGAGGATTGCTGGCGCGCGGTGTCGAACCCGGCCAGTCGCTGGCGTTGTGCATGCCGCGTTGCTGGCAATGGTTGGCGGCGATTCTCGGCGCCCTGAAAGTCGGCGCGGTGGTGGTGCCGCTGGATCGCGCCAGCCCACGCAAACGCCGGGAACTGATGCTGGCGGATGCGGCGTGTGTCGGCCTGATTACCCTGGACGAAGAACCGCTGTGGTCGCCGTCACTGTGGCAAACCAGTGTCGAGGCCTTGCTCGATCAGCCGGACGCTCCGCCGCAAACACTGGCCGAAGACTTTGCCGAGGTGATGTTCCTGTTCTACACCTCGGGCACCACCGGCACGCCAAAAGCAGTCGAGGTGGGTGAGCGCGGCCTGCTGCGTCTGGCGCACACCGACGGCTATATCGAGATTCGCCCGACGGACCGGTTTGCCTGCCTGTCCAACCCGGCGTTCGATGCGTGCAGTTTCGAACTGTGGGCGCCGCTGCTCAACGGCGGCTGCTGCGTGATGATCGCCGACGAGGACGTGCTGGATGCGCGTCGACTGGCCGAGGTGCTGGAGCGGACGCAGGTCGACAATCTGTTCATGACCGTGTCGCTGTTCAACACCTTGATTGCCGAGTGGCCGTCGTGCTTTTCCAGCGTACGTCAGGTGCTGATCGGCGGTGAGCAGATCAGCGCTGCCGCCGTGCGCGGCTGGTATCGGGCCAACCCTGAGAGCCGCTGCCGGATCTTCAACGTCTACGGCCCCACCGAATGCACCACGTTTGCCCTGTGCTGGCCGATCAGCCGCGATTTTGCCGGTGACTCGGCGCCCATTGGCCGACCGTTGCCGGACACTGGCGTGTTGGTGCTGGATGAACAGCAACGGCCGGTGCCGGCGGGCGAAGTCGGCGAGCTGTATTTGAGTGGCAGCGGTGTCGCTCGTGGCTATCGCAACCGGCGCGAAGAAACTGCTCGCCAGTTCGTCCGTTTGCCCGACCTCGACGGTGGCGCGCAGGTGCATTACCGCACCGGCGATCTGGTGCGACGCAATGCCGAAGGCTTGATCGAGTACCTGGGGCGGGTCGACCGGCAGGTGAAGATTCGCGGCTTCCGGATCGAACCGGGGGAGGTGGAGCAACGGATCCTGGAGCATCCAGGCGTGGCGCAGGTGTACGTCTGCACCCGGCGGCAGGCGGCAGAAGACCATCAGTTGCTGGCGTTCATCGTGCCGCGCGGGGATCTGGACTATCACGCCTTCGAAAACCATCTGCGGGCACAACTGGCGCCGTATATGCGGCCGCACCAGTTGTTTCTGCTGGAGCGCCTGCCGCTGACGGCCAATGGCAAGATCGACCGTGACGGGTTGCTGGCGCAAGGGTTGAGCCCGTGGCATCCAGTCCTGGCGGCTATGGATAACGAAAGCGTTTCACCAGCGCTGGAGTGGTTGTTGAGTCAGGCCCGCTCGCTGCTCGGCCAACCGGCCCTGAGCGCGCAGGACGACTGGCTGGGCAGTGGCGGCGATTCGCTCAAGGCGCTGCGCCTGCGTTCGGCGATCCGTGTCCACTGGCAGCGCGAGATCGCCATCGATACGTTGCTCAACGAGCCTTTCTCGTCATTGGCCGCACAACTGAGCGGTGAGACGAACGGAGAGTCGATTTACCCACCTGCGCCACCGATCAGTAGCGCCAAACGCCTGCCGGCCACCGCCGAACAGCGCCGCCTATGGCTGTTGCAACAACGCTCGCCGACCTCGACCGCCTACAGCGTGCCGCTGATTCTGCATCTGGCGGCAGGTGTCGAAGTTGCGGCACTGGCCGAGGCTTTGGGGCGTCTGGTGCAGCGTCATGCGGGGTTGCGCACGGCATTTGTGGCGGGTGCCGATGGACTGGATCAGGTAATCGCCGAGCAGGGGTCGACCTGTCGCACCTTCGCGGTCGGGCATTTCACCGAGAACAACTGGCAGGCCTTCGCCGAGCTGGTGTTCGCCGCGCCGTTCGATCTGACCACCCGGGAGCTGTTTAAGGCCTGGCTGTTGCCGTTCGCCGATGGCAGTTGCCGGCTGTTGCTGAACCTGCATCACATCATCGTCGATGGCTGGTCGGTGAACCTGTTGTTCGAGGATCTGGCGCAGCTTTACACCGATGCCCTGCAAGGCCGTGACAGCCTGCAACCGGCCGTCCGATTGACGACGCTGGAGTTTGGCCAGTGGCAGCGCCAGTGGAGCGTCGATCCGCATTATCGCGACCAGCGCCGCGCACTTGCCGAGTTGCATCGCCGTCAGGAAGAGCCGTCGCCTGCATTGATGCCAATGCGCGAAATCAGCCCGGACGCCCGGTTGCACCGCGAACCCTTGGGCACCCTGCGCAGTGCGGCTCTTGAGCGCTTTTGCACCCAACAACGGCTGACCCGTTTCGAAGTGCTGTTCAGTGTCTTCGCCTGGAGCCTGTACGCCCTGACCGGGTGCGAGCGGCCACGGATCGCCAGCCCGGTGGCCAACCGGCCACTGGCGGAGTTCGAAGACACGGTCGGCATGTTTGCCAACACCGTGCTGATCCCCACTGCCGTTGAAAATGCATTGCCCCTGAGCGAGCAGTTGCGCAAACAGAGTGCCACCGTGCGTGAAGTGCTGGCGTTGCAGGACGTGGCGCTGGCGGATCTAGTGGAAGACCTGCGGCTGTCGTCGAGCCCCTCGCTGTTCGACTTCATGTTCGTGCTGGAAAACACTGACTACGCCGCACTGGCCGACTCGAACCTGCACGCCACGCTGGCATTCAACGAGCAGTTACACGCCAAGTGCCCGTTGACGTTGTTGATGGTGGGCAGCGGTTCGCAGCTGGAATGCTGGTGGGAATATCAGTGCAGCTATTTCGATGCCGAACAGATGCGGGCGTTGAACGCGCTGTTCCGCCGGGGTCTGGATCTGTTGCTGGAAAACCCGGCGGCCAACCTCGAAGATTTGCTCGGTCCGTATCGACGTGGTTTGCCACCGGCCAGCGAGGGGCCCCGAACTGCGCTGCCGTTCAACACACTGGCGGACGGGTTCGAGCATCAAGTGCATTGCACGCCGGAGGCGGTCGCGCTGGTTCAAGGCCAGCACCGCCTCAGCTACAGCGAACTGAATGCGCTGGCCGATACTCTGGCGGCCACCCTGATCGAGCGTCATCCCTTGGCGACCGGGAACGCGCCGCTGCATGTCGTGCTGTTCCTCGATGCCTCGGTAGAACACATCGTCGCCTTGCTGGCGCTGGCCAAACTCAACCTGACCGCCGTGCCGCTCGACCCTGCTTATCCGGTGGCGATCCAGCGTCAGGTGCTGGAGCAGGCGCAGCCTCTGTGTGTGCTGTTCAGCGACGCGACCAAGGCTGCACTGGATGACCTGAACGCCGGACGATTCGCCACCCATCGGGTCGATCTGCGCGCCGATGCCGGAACGTTCGAGCGTCCACGCCACGCTGGCGAACGGCCGCTGTACACGCTGTTCACCTCCGGATCGACCGGCACACCGAAAGGCGTGCAGGTGTCGGAACGCACCCTGTGCAACCTGCTGCAATGGCAGCGCACCGGAGGGCAGTTGCCGGCGAAAGCGGTGACCCTGCAGTTCTCGATGCTGTCGTTCGATGTGTCGTTCCAGGAGATTTTCAGCACCCTGTGCGGCGGCGGCTGTTATCACCTGATCACGCCGCGCTGGCGTCAGGACGCCGAGGCGTTGCTGGATTACATGGTCGAGGCGCGAATCGAGCGCCTGTTTCTGCCGTACGTGGCCTTGCAGCATCTGGCGCAAACCGCCGTGAGTCGGGGCATTTACCCGTTGGCGTTGCGTGAGGTGATCACGGCCGGCGAGCAATTGCTCTGCACCGATGCGCTGCGCAACTGGTTCGACGGCATGCCGCACGCGTCGCTGTTCAACCACTATGGCCCGACCGAAACCCACGTGGTCAGCGCCTTGCGCCTGCCGCCCGTGGCGCGGGACTGGCCATTGCGCGCGCCGATCGGCCATGCCGTCGGCAATGCGCGGTTGCTGCTGGTGGATGAGCACGACCGCCCGGTGCCGATCGGCAGTCGCGGCTATCTGTTGGTGGCCGGGCCGATGGTTGCCCGCTGTTATCTGGCCGATCCTGCCCTGAACGCCGCACGGTTTGTCGAGCTGGCAGACGGCTGTTTGTACTACCGCACCGGCGATCTGGCGTGGGCCGATGCCCGGGGCTGCCTGCATTACCTGGGGCGTGACGATCAGCAGATCAAACTCAGCGGCCATCGTCTGGAACTGGGGCAGATCGAGGCGGCGCTGATGCAGATGCCGGAAGTGGTCAACGCGGTGGTCGCGGTGCAGGCCGATCCGCCACGGCTGATTGCCTGGCTGCAACTCGATGGTCAACCTGCGACATCCGGCGAGCTGGATCGTCAGGTTGCACGGTGGCTGCCGGCCCATGTGCGAATCGATGAATACCGGCGGATCGACCTCTGGCCACGCACCCCCAGCGGCAAGATCGACCGTAAGGCCTTGCCGAATCTGGGCGAGGCGATGGAGCGGCGCAGCACGCCACAACCGGTTGTTCAACTGAGTGCACTGGAACGGCAACTCAGCGAGTTGTTCCAGGCTGTGATCGGCCGTGACATCGAGCCGGAACAGACCTTCTTCGAGGCCGGCGCCACCAGCCTCGGCCTCATGCGTTTGCATGGCCGTTACGCCGAAGAACTGCCGCACAAGGTGACGATGGCCGATCTGTTCGAACACGTCACGGTGCGGCGTCTGGCTGCGCACCTGTCGACGGCGCCGGTGGCAGCGGCGGAGCGTATACGGCAGACCGATGCAGGCCATCAGCCGATGGCGATCATCGGCATGGCGGTCAATGTGGCCGGGGCGCAGAATCTGTCCGAATTCTGGGCCATGGTGCAAGGCAATGAGCTGGGCATCGAGCACTTTGCTGCCGAAGAAGGCCTGGTCGGTGCCCGCAGCCAACTGGCGGGCATGCTCGATTTCGATCCCGAGTACTTCGGCATCAGCCGTCAGGAAGCACGGCTGATGGACCCGCAACAGCGGCATCTGCTGATGGCCTGCGTGCAGGCCCTGCAACACGCGGCCATCGTCCCGTCGGCGGATGGTCCGCGCATCGGTCTGATCGCCAGTTGCGGCGAAACCACGTACTTCCAGCAGATGCTGCGCGAAACCGCCGACGACGATCTGCCGGACGGTTTTCAACTGGCGCTGCACCACGACAAGGATTTTCTGGCGACCAAAGCCGCGTATCACCTGGACCTCAACGGCCCGGCCCTGAGCGTGCAGGCTGCGTGTGGCAGTTCGCTGATCGCCGTGCACCTGGCCAGTTCGATGCTGCGCCAGGGCGACAGCGACGTGATGCTCGCGGCCGGGGTGCTGATCGATCCGACCCTGACCGAGGGCTATCGGCATCGCTCGCAGCACATCTTTTCCGCCGACGGTCTGTGCCGTCCATTCAGCGATGACGCCAGCGGCACCCTCGGCGCCAGTGGCTACGGCGTGGTGGTGCTCAAACCGCTGGCCAAGGCGCGGGCCGATGGTGACCGGATCTATGCGTTGGTCGAAGGCTCGGCGCTGAACAACGATGGCCGGGCCAAGATGAGTTACACCGCGCCGTCGGTGGCGGGGCAGAGCGCGATCATCCGCGATGCCTTGAGTCGGGCCGGGTTGACCGGTGCCGACATCGGCTATATCGAGGCCCACGGCACCGGCACCTTGCTCGGCGATCCGATCGAAGTCGCGGCGTTGACCAAGGCTTTCGGCGATGCGCCGGCCGGCCAATGCGCGCTGGCCTCGGTGAAAAGCCAGATCGGTCATCTGGGCGCGGCGGCGGGGGTAGTCGGGCTGATTCGCGCCAGTCTCGCGGTGTTCCATGGCGTGTTGCCGCCGAACCTCGGTTTTGGCCGGATTAACCCGCAGATCGATCTGGAGCATTCGCCGTTCTATGTTCCGACCACCTCCCGGCCATGGCCGGAAGGTCGGCGACGATTGGCCGGTGTCAGCAGTTTCGGGATTGGCGGGACCAATGCGCATGTCATCGTTGGTGCTGCGCCCAAGGCTCAGGAAGGGGTCGAGGAAACGCTGCCGTTGCTGATGATTTCGGCTCACAGCCGAGCGGAGTTGCTGCGTGACATCGCGGTGATTCGTGAATATCTGCAAACCAATCCTGAGCAGCACACCGCGTTGCTGCGGCACTTGCAGTCAGGTCGCCGGCAATTGCGCTGGCGCTTCGCGATGGTCTGCCGGCCGGGTGACGACATTCCGTTGCAGCCAACAGCGATCAAAGAGGTCACGGTCTCAAGTGCGCAGTTGATCTCGCGTGATCAATCGCCGCAGGATCTGCTGGACGCCTGGTACGAAGGTGTGAATATCCAGTGGCCGCAACGCTCGGCACCGCCGCCGTGGGATTTGCCGCCGTCATCGTTCGATCTTCAGACCTATCGTTTCCAGACGCCTGTGGCTGCTGAACCTGAAGCGCCAGCCCTTGCGCGACAACCGCTGGCGGACTGGTTTCACCAACGACAATGGGTGCGCACCCGGCGCCTGAGCGCGACAGCGACGGCGCAATCCCGTGAGGTGCTGATTCTGTGCAGCCATGAAACGCCGGAATCGACGTTGCTGGCGAGCCTGCACACTGTCTATCGACGCGTGATTCAAGTGCGCGCGGGCAATGGCTTCAAGCGCTTGAGCCCGGACCGTTTCGAGCTTGATCCGCTGGACATCGAAGCCCTGAACCGCTTGCTCGCCGAGGTCGCAGAACCTGACCTTGGCGAACTCGACTGGCTGCATGCCTTGCCGCTGGCGGTGTCGGGCGCGGTCAGCGAGCAATCGCTGGATCTGGCGCAGTGGGCTTGCCTGGACACGGTCAGTGCGCTGATGCAGGTCTTGGGGCAAATACCGCGCACGACACGGCTGCGGTTGTGGTTGATGTCATGGCAGGCATGCCCGGTGGACGGCGAAGTTCGGCGCCCCGAGTTGGCAGCGCTGGCCGGCATCACCGAAGTGGTGCCGCAGGAATACCCGGTGCGTTGCCATTGGCTGGATTTGCCGTCGTCGCGCCTCGAAGCGCAGGCCGGCGAGTTGGCAGCGTTGCTTGCCGATCCGGCCTCACTGCCTCGGCGAATGGCGGTGCGCGATGGTTACCTGTGGCAGCCACGCTTGCTGCCTCAGCCATTGACCGACCCAGCAACGACATCAGGGCTTCTGCCGGAAGACGGCACGTTTCTCGTGCTGGGCGGCAGCGGCGGCATCGGCCGGACCTTGTGCGAACACCTGCTGCAGGCGCCTGCACGCCGAGTGGCGCTGCTCTCGCGTCAGGGGCAACTGCCGGCGTCTCTAGCGGCTTACGCTTCGCGGATCGACTGCATCAAAGCGGACATCGCCGACCTGCCACGCTGGCCGCAGATCCTCGATCAACTGGCCGTTCGTTACGGTCGCCTGAGCGGGGTGATTCACGCGGCGGGTGTCGGTGCGGGCAGCCTGATTCGCCACCGCGATGCCCGGCAAATGGCCGAGGCCATGGCCGCCAAAACTCGCGGCATGCTGGCGGTCGAGGCCTTGATCGAACACCTGAAACCGGGTTTTGTCCTGTACTGCTCGTCGATGTCGGCACTGTTCGGCGGCGCGGGGCATCTGGACTACGCGGCGGCCAGCGGGGTACTCGATGGCTTCACCCACTATCGCCCGAATCCGGCTGACACTTGCCTGCGCCTCGGAATCAACTGGGACATCTGGCGCGACATCGGCATGGCCACCACCAGCAACGGTGGAGACGCCGCGCATCTGGAGCATCTGACGGTTGGCCTGTCGGCGGAAGAGGGCTGTCGGGTGTTCGATCTGGCGATGGCGACGCAGTTGCCTCAGTTGCTGATCTCCACCACCGGCATCGACACGGCGCGGCGGTTTTATCCGGTTCGCCACGGTGCCGTGGCCGCAGCGGTCGAGGCGCCGAAGGGCGTGGATCTGTCGGCGCGCCTGCGTGAGTGCCTGTGCAAGTGGCTCGGTGTGGCCGAGCTGGAAGATGACGATTCGTTGTACGACCTGGGCGCGGATTCGCTGACGCTGCTCGACCTGATCGACGAGCTGCAAGCGGCCACGGGTGAGGTATTCCAGCTGTCGCAATTCAGCCACAAGGTCAGCCTGAGCGAGGTGCTGGGGCTGGTCTCGACCGCCACGGTTGAAGAGGCGCCCCCTGCTGCACCGCACGGCTGGCACGACGCGGTGCGGATCGATCAATGGCATGCCGGAGCCGGGCGTGACTGGCTGTACCTGATCCACCCGGTGGGTGGCGATGTTCAGGCCTATCGGGAACTGGTCTCGGCGCTGCCGGCGGAACTGGGCGTGTGCGTGATCGCCGATCCGGCGCTGCGCCTGCCGCAGTTGCCGAATATCAGCGTTGACGAGCGTGCACGCCGGTATCTGGCGGCGATCAAAACCCACCTTCCGCACGGCAGCACTTGGCGTCTGGCAGGCTGGTCGTTCGGTGCATGGGTGGCGCAGGCGCTGTGTCATCAGGCCCAGGCTGACGGGTTCAGGCAACCGTTGTTGTACCTGATCGACCCGCCCGCGCCGGATGCCGGTGCGGAACTGGCCGGCATTGATGAGCAGACCATCGAGCAGGTGTTCCAGCGCGAGTTCGCCCAGCGCTGGCCGGAGGTCGAAGGGCAGGGCATGGCCGAGGAGCGTCAGGCGTATCTGCAACGGCTGATCGTGTGCTGCCGCAATAACATGGCCAGCATGGTCGACTTCCGACCGCCAGAGCTGGCGACCACTGCGGTGCGGTTGTTCATCGCCGGGCACGCCAATCCTTACGGGCTGGGCAGCGCCTGGAACCCGGATGACCTGCAACGCAACTGGCAGGCCTTGTTGCCGCAGTTGCGCAGCTGGCAAACCCTCGACACCGATCACTACGGCATCGTCGCGGGCCGCTGGGCGCGGTTGATGGCCGAAGTCATCGGTACGGATGAGCCGGCGCCATGAATGAACCGATCTCGATGCCGCAATGGTGGCTGGCCTTGACCAAGGTGTTGTGCGAAGCCGAGCCGAACGCGGCCTTGCGCTTGAGGCAACTGCAGGGTCAGGTGCCGTTTCAGCTGTTTCATCGCTGGCAGGCCGACGTGGTCATGCCGATGCTCGGCGAAGCCTTGCCGGAACACCGGCAGGCGCTGCTCGCGTTGCAAAGCCTGCATCAGCGGGCGGCGCTCGGCGTGCTCGGGCGTCAGGGCGAATGGCGGGCCACGCTCAAACCGGTGTTGCTGGCGCTGTATCGCAAGGCCTACGCCTACGACGCGGCGTACGGCAAGGCCCACGCCAGTGCGATGACCTACGGCCTCGCACCGGCCAACATCGCCATGATTGCCGAGCACTTCGGCGATGCCGAGGCGTTCGCCGAGTACTACGCGCAACTCAATACCGAGGCGGCCGCCACCGCGTTTGCCCAGGCTCATGCCAGCGCCAACGCCGAAGTGTCGGCCCGAGCTTTCGCGGACGACGATGCAGACACCTGCGCTCAGGTCTGCGGGGCGTCCGTGCGGGTTTACGTCGGGGCCTGCGCTTCGAGCGACGAACAGCGGCAGGCCGCACTCAACCATCTCGCCGCCGGGCTCGACCGGAGTCTGGCCACGCTGCAATCCCGTTCAACAGGAGAACGACATGAATGACGCACACCTGCAATTCGATGTGGTGGTCAACGCTCAGGGCCAGTATTCCCTGTGGCCGGCGGGCAAGCCGATGGCCAGCGGCTGGAGCGAGGCGGGGATGCGCGGCGAACGCCAGGTCTGTCTGGATTACATCAACGAACACTGGATCGACATGCGCCCGCGTTCGCTGCGCGAGCAGTCATCGGTGTCGTTCCAATAAAAAAGGTGAGGGAACATGGATCAGTTGGCACTCAAGGCAATCGAGCGCATCGCCGCCGAACGGCGCGCGCCGTATCAACACATCACGGTCGAGCGGATCACGCCGATCATCGGCGCCGAGATCGGCGGCGTCGATCTTTCGCAGCCGCTGAGCGACGAGCAGCTCGCGGAAATCCGCCGGGCCTTTCTGGAAAACCACGTGGTGGTGTTCCGCGATCAGCACCTGACGGTGGATGAACACAAGGCGTTTGGCCGGCTGTTCGGTGAGCTGCGGGCGCTGCCGGTGGAGGACATCGACGGCGATGACCCGGAGCTGGTGGTGATCCGCGCCAATGCGCAATCGCGCTACGTGGCCGGCGAAACCTGGCACACCGACGGCACCGCCGATCTGGCGCCGTCCATGGGCTCGATGCTGTACGTCAAGGAAACCCCGGCCATCGGCACGGGCGGCGATACGCTGTTCGCCAACATGCACCTGGCGCTGGAAATGCTGTCGCCGACGATGCAGCAGTTTCTCGGCGAATTGACCGCGATCCATGACGGTGCGATTCCGTGGAAGGGCTATGAGGCGCCGGCCAACCTGCCGAAAACCGAGCACCCGGTGGTGGTTCGCCACCCGGAAACCGGGCGCAAAACGCTGTTCGTCAATTCCGGGTTTACGTCGCACATCGTCCAGTTGTCTGGCGGTGAAAGCCAGGTGCTGTTGAACATGCTGTTCGATCTGGTGGCGCGGGAGCCGGTCCTCAGCTGTCGCGTGCGCTGGGCGCCGAATACGCTGGTGTTCTGGGACAACCGCTGCACCCAGCACCATGCGGTCTGGGATTATTTCCCGCACTCGCGGTATGGCGAGCGGGTGACGATTCTGGGGACGCAGCCCAAGGCTTGAGCTGTAAAAAAACGGTGGGCGCGGCGGTGCCGTTCCCACCGGTCATTCACAGGCCTTGTTTGAGCAGCTGCTCGACGATCAACTCGCCAAACGCCAGATTCCCGTGCAACGGGTCATCCACTTCGCAGTACGCCGGAAGCTGGAAACCCTGCTCATCATTCGCAGCAGCACGCACATCTATCAGCTGGATGCCGAGCCCTTGCAGGCGCTCGATCAGCAGCGCCTGCGCTGCCATGAACACACGCGGATCGGACAACTCCGGCACCCGCTGCGGCGGCAGCACGGCGAACACCTTGAGGTTCATCGCCCGGGCCTGTTCATAGAACGCCAGCGCAGGTTTGGACAAGGTGTCGACGATGGATTCGAACAGGGGACCTGCGAGAAAACCTTCGTCGAATTCGCCGTCCGGTGTCTGGTAGCAGGTCCAGTTCGGCGCGGTGGCGAGGTAGTGCAGGCTCAGGCCAATGGTACTCACCAGCGGCACCCCGACCTTCGCCAGTTGCGGCACTTCGAACGGCGCCAGGGCCTGGCGATACAGACGTTCCATCTCGGCGTCCCGAAACAGCACGTCATGGCGGGTCAGGCTGAAAAAATCCACCGCGAAATCCCGGCCGGTGCCCAGCGGGCCGCCGCTGAACGGCAGCTCGCGGGCCTGCGCGGCTTTGCCGATGACCCCGGCATGGGAGTCGCCCAGCAGCAGAAACCTAGGCGTAGTAATCGAGCACGGCGTCTTCACAGACAAGCTCCTCGCTGGACACGCAGGTGGAGGGAATGCTGGCCGGCGTTTGCAGCGGTTGAACGGCGTCGAGCCCGGCGAAAAACTGCTGCATGACAAACGCCACGCCTTCCGGCGTGACCTCGCGCTGGTTGGGCTGGTAGAACGCGCCCTTGAACGGTGTGCCGGTGATGATTTCGTAAGAAGGGAAATAGTCGACGTCGTGCAGGTCTTCACACAGCTGCCCGGCGACGGCGCGCAGGACCGATTTGGAATAGGTGGTGGCGCTCAGCACATGTTCGCCCGTGGCCGTCGCCGTCAGGGGCACCGGTGACACGGTGAGCAGCAGGCGCAGTTGCGGGTTGATCGAACGCATCAATTCCAGCGCCCGCACCATGTCGCCATAGGTGTCCATGAAGCCGAAATTGCAGAACTTGTGAAGCTGCGGATCGAAGGTGCCACCCACGGTGCCGGGGCACACGGGATACACCAGCCCGGTCTGGCGGTTCTGCCAGGCTTCGGTCAGGCCGAGGGTGAACACGAACACTTTGGCTCGGCGCAGGGCGCTGCGAATGGCGTCGAGGGTGGCTTCGCGCGAGGTGAACAGCGCGTCCTCGCTGGCAAAGCCGTCGGGCTCCACGGCGGGGCGGAACGGGTCGAAGAAACGCCCGTCATGGGCCCAGGTTTCGTCGGGGGGCAGGCTCACGCCCAAGGCCCATTCGAGCCATTGGCACAGCATCGCCGGGGTGTACAGGTTGCCGGTGCGGAATGAGAACACCCCGTAGTTGTGGGCCTTCCAGTTGTCTTCGGGCAGTTCGGGCGGGGCCGGTTCCGCGTCCAGCCAGTTCATGCCGCGTTCGCCCAGCGCCCGGCCGATGTGCTGGGCGAAACAGGAGCCAGCGGTGACGATGGCGTCCTTGTTGCCGATCTCGAATTGTGGTGTCCACAGTTGATCGATGTTCAGCGCGGGCTTGTCAGCCACGGCGGTGCGCCAGAAAGCGCGGGGTGGCAGGCATTGATAAGGATTCACGACGAGGGCCTCCTTGGCGGTCGCTGATAAAACGGGTCAGGTGATTTGATAGCGGTAGATCAGGTCGTCAAACCACCGATCTCCAATCTGATAGGCCTGCGGCACGCGGCGCTCGAATACAAAACCGCATTTCTCCAAAACCTTGCAGGACGCGATATTACCGTCGGTCACGGTCGACTCCAATGAGTCCAGGCCGATGGCGGCGGCATAGTCGATGATCGCCTGCCGCGACTCGGTGCCAAAGCCTTTGCCCTGATGCTCGGGCAACAGCAGGCAACCCACCTCGGCATGCCCTGGCGACAGGATACGAAAACCGGTCACGCCCAGTTCCTGCCCGCTGGCCCTGTCGGTCACCACCAGACACAACCAGTGATCCGACTGCGGCCCCCAGGCCGGAAGCCGATGCTCGAAGCCTTTGCGCACCTGTTCCTCGGCGATTTCACCGAACACGTACTGCATGGTTTGCGGCTCGGAATGCAGCCTGAGGAACAGCGGCCAGTCGGATTCGACCATCGTGCGCAGATCCAGGCGTTGCGTGGCGAGTTCGAGCATCCGCTGCTCCTTGCAAGGGCGGAAAGGGAAGACGGTTTTTTACTGGGTGTGGGGCGAAAGATCAATGCTTTGATCGGGCATGGTTTGCAACGCCGACCTCGAACGCGCCCCGTAGCGGTGCTCTCCGGCAGCCAGGCCGCCGGAGGTGGATTGGCGAATGGATCGGTTACGGCTTGACCGGTTTGACCAGGTCGGTCTCGCTGCTGTCGAGCACGAACACCGCCAGCAGACGGGACGGTTCAGTGGTGCTGGCATTGGCGCTCACCGCGTGGAAGTCGCCCGGTTGTTCGACGAAGTTTTCCCCGGCCTTGTAGACCTTCTCCGGCCCGTCGCCGACCTTGCTGCGCACGGCGCCCTCAAGCACCGTGGCGTAGATGAACGCGGACTTCGGATGGAAGTGCGCCGGCGAAGAGCCACCGGGCGCGTATTCCACCAGCACGCCCTTCATGGATTTTCCCGGAACGTTCGGCAGGGCGCGGTCGAACACCACGGTGACCTTGCCTGCCTGCGGCTCGGCGGCCGAGACGGATGAGATTGAAAGGGCCGCAAACGTGGCGGCCAGCAGGATTCGGCTGAACATGGCGAGACTCCTTCTAAGCGGATGGGGGGGGGTTAGCGCTGGATCGATTGCGCCAGCCACTCTTCAAAGCGCGTCGAGCCCAGGCGCGGGTTGCTGCTACCGGGGGTGAGCGACTGGTCGTCGAGCACGTCGCCGAAGTAGCGGGCGTGGACGTCCGGGATCACTTTGCGGGTGTCGTGGGTGGCGCGGAAAAAACGCCGGACCAACTCGTCGAGCGGCATGGCTTCGGGGCCGGCAATTTCCTGTGTGCCGTTGATCGGCGCTGCCAGTGCCACATCCGTCAGCGCAGCAGCGACGTCGTCAGAAGCCATGGGCTGGATCAGCGCCGGCGACAGGCGCACTTCCTCGCCGACGGTGGCGGACTGGGCAATGCCGCCGACAAATTCGAAGAACTGCGTGGCCCGTAACAGACTGTACGGAATGCCGGACGCCTTGATCAGATTCTCCTGCGCGACCTTGGCGCGGAAGTAACCGTTGGCGGGCAGGCGCTCACTGCCGACAATCGACAGCGCCACGTGATGGCGAACCCCGGCGGCGGCTTCGGCGGCAAGCAGGTTGCGGGTGGAGGTTTCGAAGAAGTCGAGTACGGCCTGGTCTTCCCACGACGGCGCGTTGGACACGTCGACCACCACCTGGGCACCGTCCATTGCTTCGGCCAGGCCTTCGCGGGTAATGCTGTTGACGCCGGTATTAGGGGAGGCGGCGCGGGCATCGTGGCCGCGTTCGCGCAGATTGTTCACAAGTTTCGATCCGATGAGGCCGGTGCCTCCGATAACGACAATCTTCATGGCATCTCTCCACTTGCCGACGGCAACCATTGCTGTCGATGTGGGTTGAGCATGCCTGCGGCGTTCGGATGAATCCTTGTGGTGACCTTGGATTTACCTTGGTTTTTTGTCCAGACAGGCCAATCCGTCGGCAGATGCGTAGACCACTGTGCAGGCCGGTGCGGCGGCCCAAGGTCTGCCGTATGATTGAGCGCAAAACCATCGCCCGCTCGGACACGGAGTCGGGGGCGCCAGACCAGAGAACAGCCACCGTGCAATTCGTGTTTGAAGACTACGTGCTCGACCAGCAGTGCCGGGAACTGACCTGGCGCGGGCAAGTCGTGACTGTCGGGCCGCAGGTCTTTGACTTGTTGCTGTTACTGGTCAGCAACCGTGAGCGGGTGGTGAGCAAGGACGAACTATTGAGCGTCGTGTGGAGTGGCCGAATCGTTTCCGAATCAACCATCACCAGCCACATCAACGCCGTGCGCAAGGCCATCGGCGACACCGGCGAGCAGCAGCGCCTGGTGCGCACGGTGCCGCGCAAGGGCTATCGCTTTGTCGGTGAAATCATCCCGTGCGACAGCCCCGTCAATACGCCTGAAGCACCTGCGAAACCCGAGGTGGTCGCGACACTCGTCCTGCCGGAAAAACCTTCGATCACTGTCCTGCCATTCCAGAACCTCAGCGGCGACCCCGAGCAGGACTACTTCGCCGACGGCATCGTCGAAGACATCATCACCGCGCTGTCGCGCCTGCGTTGGCTGTTCGTCATCGCCCGCAACTCCAGCTTCACCTACAAGGGCAGGGCGGTCGACGCGCGGGGCGTTGGGCTGGAACTGGGCGTGCGTTACGTGCTGGAAGGCAGCGTGCGCAAGAGCGGCAACAAGATCCGCATCACCGGCCAGTTGATTGATGCGTGCAGCGGCACGCATCTGTGGGCCGAGCGCTTCGAAGGCCTGCTCGACGATATTTTCGAACTCCAGGATCAAGTGGCCGAGAGCGTAGTGGGCGCCATTGCGCCGCAGCTCGAACGCGCGGAAATCGAGCGGGCCAAGCGCAAGCCCACTGACAGCCTCGATGCCTACGATTACTACCTGCGTGGTACGGCCAAACTGCACATCGGCACCCGTGAGGCGATCGAGCAGTCACTGGCGCTGTTCTACCGGGCAATCGAACTGGATCCGGAATTTGCCTCGGCGTATGGCATGGCTGCGTGGTGCCACTTCTGGCGCAAGCTCAACGGCTGGATGACCGACCGGCCCCGGGAAATCGCCGAAGGTGCGCGGCTGGCGCGAATGGGTGTGGAACTGGGGCGCGATGACGCCGTGGCGCTGACCCGCTGCGGCCATGCTCTTGCCCATCTGACCGGGGATGTCGATTGTGGCATTGCTTTGATTGATCGGGCTCGACTGCTCAACCCCAACCTGGCGCCGGCCTGGTATCTGGGTGGCATCCTGCGCGCCTTGGGTGGCGAAACCGAAGCCGCCATTGCCAACCTTGAACATGCCGTACGCCTGAGCCCGCTGGATCCGGAAATGTTCCGCATGCAGGTCGGGATGGCGCTGGCGCACTTCTTCGCCGGTCGCTTCGAATGTTCGGTTTCCTGGGCCGAGAAAGCGCAGGGAAATCTGCCCAGTCTGCTGGTAGCGGCGGCCCTGATCGCCGCCAGCCACGCGCTCAATGAACGAGCCGACAAAGCCGGGCAGGCCATGGAACGGGTGCGTCAGCTGGACCCGACGTTGCGGGTGTCCAGCCTGCGCGCGTGGTTGCCCATTCAACGACCTGAAGACATTGCCCGGTTTGCCGAAGGTTTGCGGTTGGCGGGGTTGCCGGAGTAAGGGCTCAGCCGGCCAATCAATCCATCGAAAAATGCATTTGCATGTTCATCGCGGCATCGTACTGATTGCTGGCAACACGGCGTTCGAGCAGGCGATCGGAGCCGCCTTCGGCAACACGGCGTTCGATCAGGCGATCAGAGCCGCCTTCGGCAACACGGCGTTCGATCAGGCGATCAGAGCCGCCTTCGGCCACCCGGCGTTCGATCAGGCGATCAGAGCCGCCTTCGGCCACGCGACGTTCGTTCAGGCGATCCGAACCGCCCTCGGCAACACGACGCTCCATCAGCCGATCCGAACCCCCTTCGGCAATCTGGGTCGGCGCCTTTCTGGCTCGGTGCTGTTGCACTGATGAAGTTTCTGAATCCGGAGCACTTGTTTCCTGCCTGTTCGCCACCGGCATATCGGGCAGGCAACTTGCGCCGAATGCATGAGTGGCAACTATCCAGGTGGTTGAAACAATGGCGACGGGTAATACCAATCCAATAGTTTTCATCATGATCATCCTGAGTCGTAGTGGGATTTCGTTAATGAACTTCCGGTTGCAACCAGACAGGTCTGAACTCAATCGAATACTTCTAGTGGGAAACTCCATGTTCCTGTGCTGCCAGGCGAATACGGTTGTACGCAATCAAGCGCATGACGTAGCCCAGCTTGATCGCGGTCGGCCCGAGGATCGTCATCCCGTGCGCGCCGACCAGCGTGGGCAAGTTCAAGTGAGCGTCAAACACATAAGCCAGGAAAATCCCCACCATCAACATGCCCAGGCCACCGACCAGCAACACGTGGGACAACTTCAGCACGCGGTACGAGTCTTCAAAAAAGTCATACATGTTGATCAGTCATCCCTGAGTCAATGAGTGGATCGACAAGTGTCGGCGCGCGAGGAAACCACGAAGTCAATAACTTTGCCGGCCGTCGCATTTGATGGAGGGATTTTACTGTTGGCGGTAGGGATCAACCATGTTGCATAAGTTTAGTTTTATCCTGCCAGCGTATGGAGAAGTCATACCAACGTATATAAACAACTCTATGCGCGCCGCATAAGGGCGATACATCTAATGGTTAATGCCCAGACTTTCGGCCATTCGAACCAGATCGGCAAACGACTGCGCGCGCATCTTGCGCATGGCCTGGCTGCGGTGAATCTTCACGGTGATCTCGCTCAGGCCGATGGCACTGGCGATCTGCTTGTTTATCAGACCCGAGACGGCCAGCGCCATCACCGCTTGCTCTCTGACCGTGAGTGTCCCATGGCGTGTGCGCAATTCATTTTGGCGGCGTTCGCACTCGCGGCGTGACCTGTCCCGCGTATGCGCGGCGACCACGGCGTCGATCATGGCCTGCTCGCGAAACGGTTTTTCCAGGAAATCGACGGCACCGGCTTTCATGGCGCGAACGGTCATGGCGATGTCGCCGTACCCGGTCATGAAAATGATTGGCAAATGGATGTTGGCGTCGGCGAGCGCCTGCTGAAAGACCAGCCCGCTGGTGCCTTGCAATCGCACATCCAGCACCAGGCAACTGGGCAGGTCAGGTCGCTGGTATTGCATGAAGTCGGCGACCGATCCGAACAGCTCGACGCGCAGGCCGATGGAGCGCAGCAGGCTGCCAAGCGCCTCACGTAGAGGAGCGTCATCATCAATGATGAAAACGATGGATTCGGGGTTTCGCTCGGGTGCAAGTTCTACGTCCATACGCTGGATGGCTTCGCGGCGATCGGGTTGCGCAGGATGCTGAACAATCCAATGGAAAGCTTTGACCGAGCCTCCGGTTTTCATTGGATTTTGCTTGGGTAAGCGTCCAGAGGCCATCGACCGGGAGTTTGATCAATCGATGGCCTCGGTGGGTCAGTTTCCTGCCCGGGCGACTATCGCAAAATTCCCCGACGCCTTTTCCAGCAGCCCCAGGAATCTCACGAGATCGACCTTGCTGCCATCCACCTTCAGATCATCGGAGGTGAACGCTTCCTTCAGTCCGGCAGCGCCGCCCAGCAGCTGGACGAACAGGTCCTTGGTGACGGTCAGCGTTGCGTTGGCGTTCGCCGCGGTCGGGCCTTTTCGATAGTGCAGCACGGCGTTCTCGATCCACAGCACGAACGATTCATTCGTATCGGTCAGCACCAGATTGAACGTCCAGTGCTTGCCATCCGCCGCCGGTCCGTCGAGGCTCGCAGCCATGGCTTCGAGGAAACGTTCGGTGGGCGTCTGCTTCATCAGCTCGATCAGGTCGGAGCGTTTGACGCCCTTGGCCGGCGGGCCGTTGCGCAGCTCCATGGCAGCGGTCAGGTAGCTGTTGCGCCAGGTTGCGGATTCCGCCTGATAGCCCATCTGTTCGTACGCGCGGGCCAGCAGTTCCTTGGCGGCGGTGTCGTCGGGTTTGGCCAGCACGGCCTGATCCAGCAGCTCGGCGACCCAGCGGTATTCGCCCTTGTCATAGGCCACGCGCGCGGCCTCGACCACCTTGGCGTTACCTCCCATCAATTCGACGTAGCGCTTTGCCGATTCCTTGGGCACCAGCGGATTCAAGTGGGCGGGGTTGCCGTCGTAGGCGCCCAGGTACATCTGGTAGATCGCCTTGACGTTGTGGCGCAGGTCGCCGTAATAGCCGCGAGTGCCGAAGTACGAGGCCAGCGAGTCCGGCAGCTGGATCTTGTCGGCGATCTCGTTGGGGATGTAGCCGGCGTTCATCAGGCGCACGGTCTGGTCGTGCAGGTATTTGTAGACGTCGCGGTGCTTGGTGATGAATTCGCGGATCCGCTCGTTGCCCCAGATCGGCCAGTTGTGCTGACCGAAATAGACCTCGGTGTCGCCCAGTTCGTCGAGGGCGATTTGCATGTAGTCGGACCAGCGCAGCGCATCGCGCACCTTGGCGCCACGGATCGGCAGCAGGTTGTGCATGGTCTGCGTCAGCAGCTCCGCACCGCCGTATGCCTTGAGCGCGGGGATCGAAAAGGTCAGCTCGGCCGGGGCTTCCGCGCCGGGCATGTTGTGGAATACGAAGCTGACGCCGTCGAGTTCCAGCGGCTGGATCGGCTGGTCGATGATCTGCGTTGGCGGCAGGATGCCCATGCTGCCGTAGGCGACGTTTTTGCCCAGCCCGGTGTCGACGATGCCGGTGGCGCCCGGCGTCAGGTTCTTGCCGAACTGATACATCGAACGCCGCGCCATCGCCGGGCCCGCCAGGATGTTTTCACTGGTGGCTTCCTCCATGAAGCCGGCGGGCGCGACGATGGGAATGTTGCGCTGGGCCACTTCACTGCTCGAGGTGATGCCCAGCACACCGCCGAAATGATCGGCATGGTCGTGGGTGAAAATGATCGCGGTGACAGGCTTGTTGCCCAGATGCTCGCGGGCAAATGCCAGCGCCGCTGCGGCGGATTCCCGGGAGGTCAGCGGGTCGACCACGATCCAGCCGGTCTGCCCGTCGATCAGCGTCATGTTGGCGATGTCGAAACCGCGCAACTGGTAAATCCCGTCGCGGACCTTGAACAGACCGATCTGTGCGTTGAGCATCGCGTGCCGCCACAGGCTCGGGTTGACGGTGGCCGGCGCCTGGCCTTCGACGAAACGGTACGCGTCGAAATCGATCAGGACATTGCCGTCGGAGCCGAGGATCTTGCCGGTGGGGCGCGCGATGAAGCCGCGTTGGGCATCTTCCATGTCGCGGTTGTCGCTGAGATCCAGGCCCTTGATCGACGCCTGGATCAGCGCGGCCGTGGCGGGCGTGGCGTCGCCGGCTGCGATGCTGGGCTTGTTGTCGCAGCCGGCGAGGGACACCAGCGTCAGGGCGAGGATCGTGTAAAGGGTCGGTTTCATTCTTGTTGTTCTCCGAGGGTCGAATGCGCTCCAGCCTAGGGGCAGGGCAGCGATGTATCCAATGCATTATTTACATCCGGATAATGCGTCGCTAGCATCGCGGGAATGGACCTCAAACGACTGTCACACCTTCTCGCGCTGGCCGATGAACGCCATTTCGGCCGCGCGGCCGAGCGCGTGCACCTCAGCCAGCCGGCCCTGAGCCGCAGCATTCAGGCGCTGGAAAGCGAAACCGGGCAGCGCCTGTTCGATCGCGACACCGGCGATGTCCGCCCGACACCGGCGGGAGAGTTTCTGATCGAGCGGGCGCGGCGGTTGCTGTTCGATGCCCGTTCGCTGGAGCGGGACATGGCGCTCTACAGCGATCGCCAACTGGGCAGCCTCGCCTTCGGCGTCGGCCCGTTCCCGGCCGCGATGTTGATGCATCAGGTGGTGCCGCGACTGCGTTTGGATCACCCGGCGGTCACCCTGCGCGTTGAAGTGAACAACTGGCAGATTCTCGAAGCGCGGTTGCGTGCTGAAGCGATCGAATTCTTTGTTGCTGATATCCGTAACTTCACCGCGGAATCCGATCTGCTGATCCGTTCGCTGGGCCAGGTCTCGGCAGGCTTTTTCGTACGACCGGAGCACCCGCTGGCCGGACGCCAGGTGTCGATGGGCGAACTGGAAGGCTACGGCATCGCCACGACGCGCCTGCCGGAAGTGGTGAAACTCGAGACCGCCCGAACCCTCGGCATCTCCACCCGCCAGGCGCTGCCCATCGTGTTGGAGTGCGATGATGTGGCGTTGCTCAAGACCGTTGCTGGTTCAACCGACACCATCCTCGGCGTTATCCATGGCGCCGTGGCTGAAGACATTCGGGTGGGGCGTTTGATCGAGCTTCATGTTGTCGACAGGCCGGGATTTCATTCTGAAATCGGGGTGGTGAGTTTGCAGGGTAGAAGCTTGTCGCCGACGGCGTTGTGTGTGATTGAGGCTGTGGTTGGCGAGATGCAATCCGTTCACGTCGAACAATCCCCACGTTTTTAGAGACGCGTCCTACAGCCCCGATTTTCCTGCTTCGTTAACGTCGTGCAGCCCCTTGCGAGGGGCTGTCGATGCATGAACGAAAGGACAATCAGTGGCTGGTCAAAAGGACATTCCTCGGGTTCCCAACCCACCGGCGGGCGACGGGCATCACGTTACCTACCGCTACATGACGGCCACCGAACTGGCCGATCAGCAAGAACGACAAGACAAGTACGACGCCATGCTGACGAGGCAGGACGCCTTCGAGCGCAGCCGTGAGGTGGCGGCGAACAAGCCTGAGCCGGTGCGCGCGGGCTGCGTGTTTGCCAAGTCGTGCAAGCTGCCGGACGCGATCATCGATTACTCGAATCCGTCGGGGATGGTGCCGACAGACAGCCTGAAGGATTACGGCGAGCTGATTTTGCTCGGTGGGCGTGAGGCCAATGACAGCGGTGGGATTGAACTCAAGAAAATCAGCGGCACTGCCATTCCTGCGGGGCTGGGCACTTTTGCCCTTGCCGGTGAGGCGTTCAAGGCATTGCCCGCGCTGGCCTCTGCTGCCGTCATCAGCCCGCTGCTCGGGCTGGTGGCGATGTTCATGCCCTCGAACCTGGGCGACAGCGCGCTCTATACCGAAGACCAGTTGCTCGCCCTCAAACAGGCCCGAACCCGCGTGCGCCTGCGCGTTGAACAGCAGGCCGATGGCAACCTGAAGGGTTACGGCTTCTACACCGGCAAGAATCGCGATTGGGAGATGGTTGATGTTGTGCAGTTCGCTGCACGCGATAGCCGGTTTGTTGCAGACCTTGGTGACGGTGTTGAGCTGGTCTGGACGCCGGCTGTGGATGGTTCCGACATTCTTGGTATTCCGGCACTGGAGGCTGCTCCGCAAGCGCCGCATATCTGGGTGTATCCGCCGACGAAAGCGGCGGAGGGGATTCTGGTGAATCCGGTTTATCCGCCGGAGTATCGGGATTTCATATTGGTGTTTCCGGCAGAGTCGGGGGTTAAGCCGGTATACATTGTTGTCAGCACCCACGCGGGGGACCACGAGTACCATCCGGCTCCTGACGTGCTCCCAGCCTTTCCTGATGCAAGAATCGTAGGCCGTAAAACGTCTGTACAAGGTGGTGGGGCGAAGCGCAAAAGATGGAAAACTTCAAAGGGCTTGATTCTTGAGTGGGACTCTATGCACGGTACGGTCGAAAAATATGATGCGAGAGGTAAACACCTCGGAGAGTTCGATCCGAACACAGGCGAGCCGACATCTACAAAAAAGAATAAAAAATCTAAAAAAGGCAAGAAAAGGAGCATTGAACCTTGAGATTTTTAGTAGAAGCTTTTGACATCGAGACAGACTTCCAGGCTTTCGTTATCGAGTTGCCACAGGGATGTGATGAGCAAATCAAAGCCATCATGGGTTGGAAAGAAGAACCGCAGGGGTGGGAAGGCTATGATTTGAGCCAGCCACAAATGCAAGCAATCGAAGAGCTTGCCGGTAGGTCGATTGCGGATCGAAATTTCTATTTCCAACTGACATGCAATGTATAGACAGAAAAAGTAAAGGGGGCGGATCTATTCACGAGAATATATTTGGCCTTTTTTTCATGAAGGAACAAGCGATGCTCTTCCTTTCAATAACCGGCTTTTACCCCGGTCACGTCCAAGACGACACTTTGCAGTTCGAGTTGGATATCGACGGTAGCGAAATGAATGAAAAAGTTGCACAGCTCATTGAATCCAAGCCCCTGAGCGAACTGGATCCTGGTGAGTTGTTACTGAGTGAGGATCAGGTAGCGGCACTGGGAGCCCTGCTGAATGTCAGCTTCCCGAGCGGACTGGAGTATTTCATGGGCACCTGTGCGAAATACTGATACTGCGGAGAGCAAAGGGGATGGGGCTTCCGTCCTTTTTTCGTCAAAAAATAGCTGTGAGGAATAGATGGGACTGGAACTGAGACTGGAGTGGTATGACACAGCAACCCTGGAATTCCAGGGCGAGGAGACGTCAAAAGATCTGGGGGATGATGAATCAGTGTTGAATGCCTTAGGCATTCCAGTGGAGGGCAACATCAATAATGGCGGCTTCAACGTCGTCGAACAGTGGGTTGCGACCATTCAGCCGTATTTTCAGCACCAGATCGCTCTGAGTACCAACGACTATCAAGTTTCGTTTGACTACAGCTAGCACCGACAGACGGCTGATTGACAGTAAATGGGACACCCATTAGCTCGCTTCCCGCATTTTTGCCTGGGCGCGGCGTTCAGCGGATTGTTTTCCATCGCCTGATCCGCTTCACTGTGGCTCTTTTGCCTGAGCGGAAATCAATCATGGAACGATGCGAAGCACTGGTCATCGGCCTCGGCGCCATGGGCGCGGCCACGGTGTATCAACTGGCGAAGGCCGGGGTCAACGTGGTCGGCATCGACCGCCACCATCCGCCGCACACGTTCGGCTCCAGCCATGGCGACAGCCGCATCACCCGACTGTCCGTGGGCGAGGGCGCGCAATACGTGCCCATCGTGCGCAACTCCCACCGCATCTGGCGCGAACTGGAAGCGCTGTCAGGCGAGTCGCTGTTCGAACAGTCCGGCCTGCTGGTGCTGACCTCCAGCCCCGACTTCGATCCCGCCGACGAAACCGACTTCACCCTGCGCACCATCGCCCTGGCACAGACCTACGGCATCGAACACGAAGTCCTCGACGCCGCCCAGATCCGCCAACGCTTCCCGCAGTTTGCCCAGGTGCGCGATGACGCCATTGGCTACTTCGAGCCCGAAGGCGGTTTTGTACGGCCCGAACGCTGCATCGACGTACAACTGAGGTTGGCCGAACAACACGGCGCCACGCTGTACAAGGGCGAGACCGTGACCCACATCAGCTCGGACGAACAGGGCGTCACCGTCACCACCGACCAGCGCACCGTGCGAGCGGAAAAACTGGTGGTCACCGCCGGCAACTGGGCGGGCGGCTTGCTCGGCGCACCGTTCGACAGACTGCTCAGCGTCTATCGGCAAAAACTGTTCTGGTTCGAAACCGAGCCCGACGCGGAACTGGTCGGCCACTCACCCACGTTCATCTTCACTCACGGCCCGGACGACGATTTCTATGGCTTCCCCGCATTGCCGGGGGAGGGCAGTTTGAAGGTGGCGACGGCGCAGTATCACAGCGCATCCACGCCTGAAACTCTGGATCGCACAGTCTCGGCCGAGGAAGAACGCGAGATGTACGAACAGCAGGTGAAGGGGCGGATTGCCGGGCTGACGGATCGGGTGGTGAAGTCAGCGGTTTGCGCCTACACCGTTACGCCGGATCGGCATTTCATCATTGATGAGCATCCACGGTTGCAGCACACGTTGGTGGTGTCTGCGTGCTCCGGGCATGGGTTCAAACACTCGGCGGCGCTGGGGGAGGCGTTTGCGCAGTGGTGTTTGCGGGGGGAGAGTGAGCTGGATCTTTCGTTGTTTTCGGTGGGGCGGTTTGAGGCATAGTGCCAACATTCAAAAAACAGATCCATTTCATCAAAACAGATTCGCCCCTTTCATGGAGAGCGAACCGAAACCCCGCAAGGAAAGCACATGAATTTCTTCAAGAAGCTTCTCGTTTCATTGAAACGTCCTAAAACCGAAGACGTCGAGCCAACACCACAACCCCTTGAAGTCCAGGAGCCGGATATCTACGACAGCATTACAGAGGCTGAAGCGGCAAATCTGGCTGCCCGAGAGGCCAGCGCTGCGTGTCTGGATCGTCATTGGGCATCAGTCGGCACAGTCGAGCGCGATGTCCTTGCCTACATGATCAGTCCGAGCTTTTCCGGCGGGCCTTACTGGCCCTCGACTCGTCAGGCCTACCGGGTAGTTCGCCGTGACGACACAATCATCATCGCCACGGAGGGTATGTCAGACCCGTTCGATGATGCGGAAGAGACGGGCAATGGTTTCGAGATGGAGTTGTTCTTAGAAACCGCCGATATACCCGAACACGCCCGTGGCCCGGTGGGTGACGTCGATCCTTTTCAGCGCAGCTGGGCATTCGAGCTGGTGGAACACGTTGCCAAAACGGTTGCAGACGCTGGAGGCTACACTCGCGGACTCGACAAGTACGGTGCGATGTCCATTGAACTTCCCGGGTTCAGCCTCTCGAATCACATGTGTGATCAATTCCCCAAACACTTCGTGACCGAAGACGACTCGACCGGCGTCCTGCTGGGCGCCCCGGAACCGGATTTCCCTACCCGACTGGATGACATGCCGTTATCCCCTGTGAGAATGGTCCCGGTGGTACTGATCACCGCGGCGGAGCTTGAGTACATTCGTGCTGGCGGGCGAGCAGCGCGCGATGACCTGGTGGTCCGATTGAAGGCTGCGGGTGTCGGGCATGTGAGCAGTTTGCAACGTGAAAGCGTTGTTTGACGCCGCAGGGTTCTCAGTCAATTTCGTTCATGATGACGGTGCAGCAATGCAAGCAGAATTAAAGCAACAAGATGGGCTGACCCTGACCGTCATGCCGTGCCCAAGTGGCCGGGCTGACTGTATCCGGGTTCGACTCACGGGTACTGACCTGCATGCAGAAATCACGTCGGAAAGTATCTCTTCTTCGGATAACCGGCATCGATTGGACGCGTTCTTCACCTCTATAGCGCCGAGTGAAGACGATTCGCAAGACTGGCGTTCCGAAACCGAAGATCTGGCTTTCTCTGCCAGCCTGGATCCGTCCTTCCCGGGATTCGTTTTTCTGCGTGTCTACTTGGGCTCGACTTCAGATGACGACTGCGATTGGCAGATAAATGGTTCGTTGCTGGTCACGCCTGCCCAAATCGAGATGTTCGCCAAAGACTTGTCCGCCTTTTAATGACGAGGGAAACCTCAAAGGTTTGAGCAGCAAATGAGCAAATTGGGTTGCAGATGTGGGCATGTGATTGTCGATCAGACTGACAGCTTGCCCTATAAGGCGAGCCTGCTTCGCGACGAAGTAGAAGATGCATTCTGGGAAGAGGTAAACCAAGAACTCAAGCCCCTGATGACTGCTGCCGAGTCGGGAGACAAGGCCGTGATCGCGGAGGCGTTCGGTGAGTTTGCACCTTGGGTCAACGCGACCGACGAGTTGGTAAGCCGATTATCGAGCCTCCACATCCACCGGACGTTAGATGTTTATGAATGCACGAACTGTGGGCGTCTTTGGGTGCAGAAGGGCGCGGGTAATCAGTTCGTTTCATATGTTCCGGAAGAGGGTGGATATCAGGCGATCTTGTCGGAGAAGTCGGGCGATTCCGAGAGCCGGGATTGCGAATAAATAGGGAAGTGCCCAGTGTTTGACCGCTATGCCGCCTCCCGTGACAGGATGGCGAATGACTTGAGAAATGCGCAGCTGCTGCAGGGGCAGCGACTTGCTGAGTTATTGCATGACCAACATTACTTCAACGAGGAAAAGTGCCTGTCTGACGTAGGGCCGTTGCTCTGGCGGTGTGGCGAACATCAGAAAGTTGCGATGTACCTGTTGAGCGATGGGGAATGTGTTGGAGCTGATGAGTCCGATCTGGAACCTCCCACATCCTTCGCACTTGATGCCACCAGCGTTTGCTCGTGGCGTAGGGAAAATCTGCTTCGCAACAGGTCAGCTCTCTTCCTCGAAGGCAAAATCATTACAGCGGTTCAAGGTGTTGTCGATAAAGTGGCGGGCGGAGAGGTTTGGCTTGTCGGCTTTCAAGTTGCCTTCGAGACAGGCGACTACCTGATCTACCTGAATCAAGGTGACGATGCAGTCGTTCTGATTAACGAATGGCCCAAGAGGTTGGAGGGCATCGAAACCTGCTTGGTGACCTCGCTGGAATGAGCATTTTGTTCAATGGCAGCTTGGGCGAAAATAGATGCGTCCCCATTTTTTTGGTTTGCGCGCTGCCTACTACGTCATTCTCAGTGTCCAAGCGACATGCGACGCTACCCTTGGTCTCTTTGGGTTTGTGATCCTGGTGTCGTCGACCATAGTTAATAGCCGGATGCCCCTTTTAGCTATTGCGATCAGATAGCACCAGCCGCATCGTAACAACAGGAGCCACGTCATGGTCAAAGTAGCGTTGTTCGTTCGTCTGGAAGCAAAACCTGGGAAAGAGAAAGAGGTGGAGCGCTTTCTCTTGAGCGGCCTTCCTTTAGTGGAGGAGGAGCCAGCCACTACAGCCTGGTTTGGAATCCGCTTGGGGCCGTCTACCTTTGGCATCTTTGACGCATTCCCGGATGAAGCGGGCCGGCAGGCTCATCTTTCGGGCAAGGTCGCGGCGGCGCTTATGGCAAACGCTGCCGAGCTGTTTGCCGAACCGCCATCAATCGAGAAGGTTGACGTCCTTGCGGCCAAGGTACCCTGAAAGGATACGCGCGCGAATCGTGTCCATGGACGGCGTGGAAGCCGCACAGAATCTGCAAGGCAACGTGCTCATCACGGGTTTAAGAGAAAAATGGGGACGGATTTATTTTACGGAAAATAAATCTGTCCCCGGTCCCAGTCCCCGGTCCCAGCGCATAATAATTGCCCCGGTATGGACTCCCGCTGTGCCTTGGGAGGAAGGCTATCTCACCTGCTCTGCATTGATTGGTGCCAGCCTCCTTTTCCGATCCTTTCAATTTGTAACAATGTCCTGACGCAATTAAGATTGCGTCTTTTAACCCCACTGGAACTCTCCAAGCAATGGACATGCGTCGCCTTTTATCCTTCTCCTGCAACAAAGCTCTACTACCTCTTTTCCTCGGACTGTGTTCCGGTAATGCACTGGCCATCGGCCTCAGCGAGAGCTTGGTCTCGTGTGAGCCTTCATTTTTCAAACACCTGTATTCCCAGCGCGCCGATCTGGGGAAGACCGTCAAGCTGGCCCGCAACGATCAGCGCGGCCTGGCCTGGCCACCAGTGCCGGACCGCCGCAACTTCGACACCGCTTACCAGCACTTCACCCCCGCTGTCGACGATCAGGGCCTGCGCCTGACCAGCTACTACGACCGGGTCATGGATCTGGGTGAGCAAGGCATTTACTACTTCTGGGGTTTTGAAATAGATGCCAGTCGCGAGCAAGTGATGGCCAAGTTGCCGCATGCGGAATGGCAGGAGGCAGGCGAGTATTTCATTTCCAAACCACAGATCAAGGCGGACGCCAATTCCGCCTGGCAGCACAACCCTGCGGCGGCCTCGGGCATCGCTCCGGCGGCAGGTTCCGCGGAAAAGCTCCTGATGCTCAGCGTCGAGGACGGGAAGACCCACCTGCTCTGTTCGTTGCAGGGCAGCGTCAATGAGCGTCTGTTGCAGCAGGAACGCCCGGACGTGGCGCAGGGAACCACACGATGAGGCTCCTGTCATGCTTGGCCGCGGTATTGCTGCTGGGTGGCTGTGCCCACGGCACTGTGCCGCAGAAAACCGTGGCCGAAGCGCCGGCCACGACGCCTGCTGGAATGTTCAAACTGCTGGAGGACGCCGAACTGGCAACCTACTTCGACGCTCATTCCGTCGCCCTGTACCAGGGCAATCAGCATTTGCGCCAGTTCTACCTAATCAACAATTACCTTGAACTCGCCGCCCCTAGCGGTAAACCTCCAGAGATTCGTAGTTCGCGGGCGATCCGGGTGATCAACTGCGAGCGGGACGAAATAGCGCAGTTCGGCCGGGTTTATTTCTCCGAACCCTTTGTCCAAGGGCATGAGGTGACACGCAAGAACGATATTCCGCAATGGAGACCGTTGGAGCGGCAGTCGCTGATCGGGAGCTTGCGCGATTTGGTGTGCGAGATCGATGCGGCGAATCTTCGTGCGGGTAATCCTGAGTAGCTGTATCTGAAAAAAATGGTGACGGATTTATTTTTACGGAGAATACATTGGTCTCCGTTTTTTGATTAATAACGCTCTGGATTCCACGAGATGTTTTGCAAAAAAGAGCTGCGGGCATCTAACTCATTAAGCTCTCAACGCAATGCAGCAAGACTTATCCAGGCACTGGCTTCTTCCGAGACCCCGCCATAGAAACTGCAATGCTCGTGCACATACGTTCTCCATGAGGCATGTTCTCGCTCGAACTGTTGCCGAGTGGCGCGTACGTCATCCGAACTTTCAGGCACTTTTGCCAAAGAATCCTCTGCAGCAAAAAACAGCCCGATGCAACGTCTGCTTCTGGCCGATAGCTGCCATTTACTGTGGCAGCTTCGGCTGACATCGTTTTCTCAAGCGCCCTGTCAATCAGTCATGACAAAGGGGTTGGCTTTCAGGTCTTCACCTCAACATGATCCAACGCCTGATTCACCGCCAACTCACTCAACATCACCAACTGCGCAATCCCGATCGCAGTCTTGCGATGGGCCGGCTCCAGCGTCGCAGCAAAGTTATTGAGCATTTCACTGGCCGAGCCCAGTGATTCGCTGGCGTTGGCCAGGAGGGATTCGGTGTTGTAGGCCGGATTAGCCAGGTACATGGGGTCGTGTCTGTGGTGGCTACCCATGATCCGTTGCTGCGGGGTGAGGTAGTGATCGAGGGCGCGTTCGGCCGCTTCGTTGAGCGTTCGGGAATCGGGGAATTTGTAGGGAGAAACCGGATCGGTTTCCGGTGGGTTCGGTGTTGGCTTGAACATAGATGTAACTCCAGGGTGAGAAAGTGGAGCCATCAGCCTCGCTACCAAACGAGGGTGGTGGCCATACGGAGGTTGGTAGACCGGTCACCTGGATACCCGGCGCGTCCGAAGACGCCCTACGCATGGCCACCATAAAACAGAGGACGAAATAGTCCCTGCAATCTGGTGTTGCGATGCGACAGGTAATCCGGGCTACCAAACCCGATCACTGTTTTTCAGTGACCCGGAAACGATAAAACCCGCACCCCAGACGCACAAGCCGGCGGATTCTGGCGTAGTCGTAGGCAATGACGCAAGACGCTGTAGCCGTGGGGAAGTAATGCCGGGCGTTTCTAAACACCATTCGAAAAACGCTTAAACACGTCGACCTCGCCATGTCGAAATCAGTCGTCCATATCGCTCCTGAATAAAAGCGGACTCCTGTCTGCGGGATAACGCGATCCCATCAATTTCAATTTCCTGTCCGTACCCATTCTTTCTCGGCACCTACCAGCGCGCATCACTTTTTAAGCTTGATGAATCGTTTCAGCAGGTTTATAAAAACGACACAACTCCAAGAAAGGCTGCTCCCATGACCCCGCTCAAACTCGTTGTTGCCCTCAGCGCACTGTCCGCTGCCTCCCATGCCATGGCCTGGGATTACGTTCTGCTCGACAGCGATAAAGCTGCTCAAAACTGGCAGATCACCAGCCAGCAACTCGGCGTGAAAACCGACAAACCCTTCAGCGTCAGCCTGCGCACCTTGCATGGTGGTCGGCAGGAGGGCGTCAGCATTGTCGACATCGATAACGGCACGATGAAAATCTCGGTGGTGCCGACGCGGGGAATGAACGTCTTGCAGGCCTCGGTCGGCGATGTGCGCATGGGCTGGGATTCGCCGGTCAAGGAAGTGGTCAATCCGTCCTTCATCGAACTCAATGGCCGCGGTGGTCTGGGCTGGCTGGAAGGTTTCAACGAGCTGGTGACCCGCTGCGGATACGAATGGGTCGGTCACCCCGGCGTCGACAACGGCGAACTGCTGACCCTGCACGGCCGGGCCGCCAACATTCCTGCGAACAAAGTCACTCTGCACATCGATGAAACGCCACCGTACGCCATTACCCTGCGCGGTGAGCTGAAAGAGCAGGCGTTCAAGAAAGTCGACTTCTCCGTCGCCACCGAACTGGTCACCGAACCCGGCAGCGTAGTGTTCGCGCTTAACGACACCCTGACCAACAACGGTGACTATCCGAAGGAATACCAGGCGCTGTACCACAGCAACTTCAGCACCCCGTTTCTGGAGCAGGGCGCTCGTTTCGCCGCGCCGGTTAAACAGGTGTCGCCGTTCAACGACAAAGCCAAGGGCGATTTGCCCGAATGGCAAACCTACCGCGCACCGACCAAGGACTACGACGAAACTGTTTACAACGTCGTGCCGTATGCCGATGCCAAGGGCGATACGTTGACCGTGTTGCATAACAAGGCCGGCAGCCTGGGCGTTTCGGTTGGCTTCAATACGCAGACGTTGCCGGTGTTTTCCCTGTGGAAGAACACCGATACCCAACGCCAGGGTTATGTCACCGGGCTGGAGCCGGGGACGAGTTTTTCCTACAACCGCCGTTATCAGCGGCCACTGAACCTGGTACCGACAATCGGGCCGAAGGAACACAAAAACTTCCGCATCAGCTACAGCTTGTTGGCGGATAAGGCGGCCGTGGACAAGGCCTTGAAGCAGGTGAGCGACATTCAGGCCGGGCGGGAGACCGAGGTGCGGCAGACACCGTTGGTTGATCTGACCAAGAGCTGAAGCCGGCGGTCGCTCAACTGTTCAGCGACATCGGCTTGTGAAAAAGGGGACTGATCTATTTTTCCTAAATAAATCAGTCCCCTTTTTTACCCTTTTTTACCTTTTTTAATTTTGTGAAGGCGCTCTCGAACGGGCCCGAACGCTATTCACCATGTCGAAATCAGACACCGTCGTGCCGCTCCCAGGCTATTTGCGATCAACGCCGGGCACGTAAGGTGACGCATCATTTCATCGCCCTGCGTCGTCGTCCGACCGATTTGTAACGCTGCAGCGCTTGAGGTGCGCCGCTCTGGAGCAGGGCAAGAGGAAGAAATGATGATCGCCTGACACGTCGTCAGTACGCCCAAACGTCGATCACCAGAGAACAACAAAAACAATGAATAGCTTGAACTCGAAGGACTCGAACGGTCAGTTGGCGCAGGGCTTCAAGCCGCGTCATGTCACCATGCTTTCCATTGCCGGCATCATCGGTGCGGGGCTGTTTGTCGGCTCCGGCCACGCCATTGCCGCCGCCGGCCCGGCCGTCTTGCTCGCTTATCTCTTCTCCGGTCTGCTGGTCGTGCTGGTCATGCGCATGCTCGGTGAAATGGCCGTGGCCCACCCGGACACGGGATCGTTTTCCACCTATGCCGATCAGGCCATCGGCCGCTGGGCGGGGTTCACCATTGGTTGGTTGTATTGGTGGTTCTGGGTGCTGGTCATTCCGATCGAAGCGCTGGCCGCCGGGCATGTCTTGAATCAGTGGTTTCCTCAGGTCGATGCGTGGTTGTTTGCGTTGCTGTCGATCATTTTGCTGGTGGTGACCAACCTGTTCAGCGTGTCCAAGTACGGTGAGTTCGAGTTCTGGTTTGCGATGGCTAAAGTGGTGGCGATCATCGGGTTCATCGGGCTGGGTTTCGCGGTGTTGATGGGCTGGATTCCGGAGCGTGAGGCCAGCGGTTTGAGCCGGTTGATGGAAGAGCATGGCGGGTTTGCGCCCAATGGCTTGTCGGCGGTGGTCGGGGCGTTCATCACCATCATGTTCAGTTTTATCGGAACCGAAGCGGTGACCATCGCGGCAGCCGAATCGAGCAACCCGGCGCAGAACATCGCCAAGGCCACGCGCTCGGTGATCTGGCGCATCGGCGTGTTTTATCTGCTGTCGATTTTCGTGGTGATTTCCGTGGTGCCGTGGAACGATCCGCTGCTGGCGTCCGTCGGCTCTTACCAGCGCGCGCTGGAGCTGATGAACGTTCCCAACGCCAAATTCCTGGTCGATGTGGTGGTGCTGATCGCGGTGGCCAGTTGCATGAATTCCTCGATCTACATTTCTTCACGAATGCTGTTCTCGCTGGGTCGACGCGGCGATGCTCCGCAACCGCTGAAAGTGACCTCCGCTGCGGGCGTGCCGAGGGCGGCGGTGATCGCCAGCACCGTGATCGGTGCCGGGGTGACGCTGTTCAGCTATTTCATGCCGGCCGGATTGTTCCAGTTTCTGCTCGCGAGTTCCGGTGCGATTGCGTTGCTGGTGTATCTGGTGATCGCGATTTCGCAATTGCGCATGCGCCGGATGCTGCGTCGGCAGAACGTCGAGCTGACGTTTCGCATGTGGCTGTTTCCGTGGCTGACGTGGCTGGTGATCGCGTTCATCTGCGCCGCGCTCGCGGTGATGATGGTGACGCCCGAGCATCGTCTGGAAGTGACGTCGACCATTGGGCTGGCGCTGGCGATTTCGTTTATCGGGCTGGTGACCACGCGGCAACATGGGCAGGTGAGGGCGGCGGTTTCGGCGGGCAAGGCCTAGGGTTTTTCTGATGCTTGAACGGTGGGGCTATCCCCGGCATGGACGCAGGGGATGTCCGATCATCGGGCTTCGGCTCGCAGCCAACGTCTGACCTCGCCCTGTATCGCATACGCCGGAGCCTCGACCGCATTGAAATCCTGCGTGTAGCGCTGCGCAAACCCGTCGACTCCCCATTCCTGAAACTGCTGCACGTGCTTCAGTTCGTGCGCCCAGAGCGTGACGTTGTGTTCTGCGGTTTCAGCGTCGCGGAACAGGATGATGTCGATCAGCGTAACCGCTCCGACATCCGGGTTTTGCAGGATGGCCGTGGCGGCGTTGTATTGGCCGTCATTGGTGACTTTGTAGTGCACGGCATCGAGGACGCCGGGGTCATACCAACGCAGCAGTTGCTCCCGGATGTGCGGGGGAATCGGTTTGATGTCGGTGCTGGCGGCTTCGGCGCGGGCCTGGGTCAATCCCATCGCCAGAGCGGGTGCCGCGATCAGGAACAGGTCTTCAGACAGCCGCCCCGGATCCGGCAGGCAAATGCAGCTGTCGAGGCACACTTGCTTTTCGCCGGCGGGGCAGGTGTCAGCTTGGGCAGGCGTTACAAGGGCAAGCCAGGTGACGAGGCTGATGAGCGTGGATGGCATGGGCGCTATTCGATCGTAAGGCCGCACCAGAGAAAGGGTTCAGGCGCAACGCAACGAAAACTGCGTTGCACACCGACCCCGCTGCACCTCAACCGCGTTTCGGCAGCTTCCAGTTCGGGCGAATGAAGTGGCAGGTGTAGCCATTCGGAATGCGCTCGAGGTAATCCTGATGCTCCGGCTCCGCTTCCCAGAACGGGCCCGCCGGTTCGATTTCGGTGACCACCCGGCCTGGCCACAGGCCTGATGCGTCGACGTCGGCAGCGGTGTCTTCGGCGATATCGCGTTGCTGCTCGTTCAGGTAGTAGATCGCCGAACGATAGCTCGGACCGAGGTCGTTGCCCTGACGGTTGGGTGTGCTGGGGTCGTGGATCTGGAAGAAGAACTCGAGGATCTGCCGATAGCTGATCACGGCAGGGTCGAAGACGATTTCGATGGCTTCGGCGTGGTTGCCATGATTGCGGTAAGTGGCGTTCGGCACGTCGCCGCCGGTGTAACCGACCCGCGTCTGCAGCACGCCGGGGTAGCGGCGCAACAGATCCTGCATGCCCCAGAAGCAGCCGCCGGCGAGAATCGCAGTTTCGGTTTGAGTGGTCATGGCATGTCCTTCCTCTCGAATGGGTCGCAGATGTTCCTTGATATGAGGGAGTGTGGGCCGATTCCAAGGTTGAGTCGGTAAATAAATCATGAAGCGCGGGCTTTCGGAATTCTCCTGCTTTTGCTTCACGTCACTGTCTTTGGAGCGCCCGGCGCGGGGCGCGCCAATATTGAAGCGAAAAAAAACCGCCAATCAGGCGGTTTTTTCAAAGCGGGATTCAGGTTCTGCCACCGGCGAGCCAACCATCAGGCTCCATTTCTTTGCCACACGTTGCGGCTACTTTCAAAAAGTGCCGCTGACTAGCGGAAACCCTGATGGGCAAACCGGGCTCTTCGGCACGAAGTCTGGAAGCAAGCGCTGGTTGAGCTTTTGGCTTCTTGTGTTTCATGGACACCTCTCGTGTCTGGTTGCTTGAGTCGATCTTATGGGGGGGCCAGTGGAAAGACAAGGCGGTCAGTCGTGTCAAAATAAAATCCAAGCGTTTGGTAGTAGGAGATAGCACCTGAGTCAGGTTCTTGAACTTCAATTTCGGTACATCCCAGCTTTCGGGCATAGAACTCTGTTGTCAGTAGTGCCATTGGTGCGATCCAGCCTCGCAGGGTATGGGCCTTGCAGGTGTGACCCTGCAAAAGAACGATTTTTATGCAGATTGTGCTTTTTCGTGGCGTTGCATAGCACAAACCGCACAGCTCATCTTCGTACCAGAAAGCCAAGTCCAGACCTTTTGCATCTTTTGTTTTCCACTCAAGTACATCATCCCATGGGTACCCAATGGGCCCGCTCCACTGATGATATGCGTTGATTGCCAAGGGCGTGATCGGGTCGATCCTGAGCAACTGAGCATTAATCCCGGCTGCCAGAGCTCCTGGATCCATGGAAAGTGTTTCATGCGCAAGTTTGCGGGCTTCTGATTTGAGCGTTTGGTTTCGGAGTTCGGTACCTTTGCCTTTTCTTCGCATCGTCTGTGTTCTGTCCGGATCAGGCAGCAGACGGTATCGAAGGCGAGGGCGCCCACGTAATCAGGCGTGAGGGACGGCTGATGTAGGACGCTGCTTATGTACTTGAAGGACGCTGGAATTGGCGGGTGGTAGTTGCTCTCAGCGATCGGTACGCGGCATGGCCGCAATCGGCTGTATTTGCCGGGATGCCTGCGCCGAACACCAGCGATTCCGGCCCTGTTGCTTGGCCTGATAGAGGCAAGTGTCCGCCGACTTGAGCAAAGTGGCCGGGGTCACCGCATCGTCAACCGGATAGCGCGTGGTGATCCCCGCACTCGCGGTGACGTATCCCAGTGGATGCCCGGCATGTTCAAGCTCCAGTGAACGAATGGTCTGCAGAATGTCTTCGGCCACCTGAATCGCCCCGGCGTTGTCGGTGTTGGGCAACAGCACGGTGAATTCCTCGCCGCCGTAGCGCACGGCCAGATCCGAGGGGCGTTTGACCGCTTTGCGGATGCCGTCGCCGACCGCGATCAGGCAGTCATCGCCGGCGGCATGACCGTACTGGTCGTTGTAGCGCTTGAAGTAGTCGACATCGAGCATGATCAATGACAGCGGCGAACCCTGACGCCGGGCCAGGCGAATCTCGTCCGTCAGCGCCGCGTCCAGGCGTCGGCGATTGCCGAGGCCTGTGAGGCTGTCGGTCAGCGCCATGTCGCGCATGGTCTTGTGCGCGGAACGGATCTCCCGTTCCATCGCCATCCGCTGACGCAACTGGCTCAGAACGATGAGCCCGAAACAGGCCAGGACCAGAATCAGGAACACCAGCACGAATCCGTTTTTCAGCAGGTCCTGGCGCCACGGCGCGATGATGGAGTCACGGGACAAACCGGCCTCGACCACCAGCGGATAGGTGGTCAGCGCGCGATAGCCATAAAGGCGTTCGGTGTCGTCGACCACCGCCCTGATCTGGACAATGCCCTGGTTGGCATTGGGCAGGTAGGTCTTGAAGATCTCGCTGTTCGCCAGGCTTTTGCCGACCACGGAGGCAATGAACGGCCGGCGCACGAGGATCGTGCCGTCGCGCATCGCCAGCACCAGCGCGCCTTTGTCATCGATGCGGAAGTCACCGTAATAGTCGACGAAATAACTGACCTTGACCGTCCCCAGCAGCACACCGGCGAACGAGCCGTCGGGGTTGTTCAAACGCCGCGAGATCGGAATGATCAGGTCATGGGTGGAACGGCTTTCCACCACCTGACCGATGCGCACGTGCCGGTCTTCATGGGTGCGGTGGTACTGGAAATAATCGCGGTCGGCGTTGTTGGCGGTTTCGGGCGTGACCTCCTTGTCGGTCACGATCCACTGGCCGTCCGGGCCGTAAATGAACAGGCCGTGCAGCTGCGGCATGATTTTCGATTGCTGAATGAGCAGTTTGTGAATCCGCGCCACATCGAGGTTCTGCAGCCCATCGCCCTCGACACGCTCGGCCAGCCCCGCAGTCAGCACATCGACCTGGCGAATGGTGTCCTCGGCATGCTGCGCCGTGGCGCGGGCAAGGTTGGTCACCGAATCGCGCGCGGAAGCAAAGACCGAGCGATAGTCGCGCCACGTCCGCCAGCTCTCGACCGCCAGAAAAGCCACAACCACCATCAGCATGAAACTGACGGTCAGGCGAAAGGTCGAACCGGCCTTCACGCCTTGACGAGGCGCGCGCGGTGTTTCATCTGGGGTGGGCGCTTGCGTGTTGCGTCCGGGCATCAACATTCCCTGGCTGTCGTTGTGAGCGAGTGAACAGTATGACAAGGATCGGGGGGAAGGTCGGGCTGGCTGTGTGATCTGCTCGGCAGTTTGAGCGAATTGTCCGTTTTGAGTTGACGGTGAAACGCTTTTGAGACGATTTATCGCTTTCAGGCGAGTCAGTAATCTGTGCCCATCTTGAACGCAAACGCACTTCCACAACTAAAAAGGGATTCACACATGAGCACTCCAACCTACAACCGCCTGAACAAAGACGACGCCGTAGTACTGCTGGTTGACCACCAGACCGGTCTGATTTCTCTGGTTCAGGACTTCTCGCCAAACGAGTTCAAGAACAACGTGCTGGCGCTGGCCGATCTGGCCAAGTTCTTCGAATTGCCGACCATCCTCACCACCAGCTTCGAACAAGGCCCGAACGGCCCGCTGGTGCCGGAACTCAAGGAAATGTTCCCGGACGCGCCGTACATCGCCCGTCCAGGCCAGATCAACGCCTGGGACAACGAAGACTTCGTCAAGGCGATCAAGGCCACCGGCCGCAAGCAGATCATCATTGCCGGTGTCGTGACCGATGTGTGCGTAGCGTTCCCGACCTTGTCGGCACTGGCGGAAGGGTTTGACGTGTTCGTGGTGACCGACGCCTCCGGCACCTTCAACACCACCGTGCAGCAAGCGGCGTGGAACCGCATGACCCAGGCCGGTGCACAGATGATGAACTGGTTCTCGGTAGCCTGCGAACTGCACCGCGACTGGCGCAATGACATCGAAGGCCTGGGCAACCTGCTGTCCCAGCGCATTCCGAACTACCGCAACTTGATGAACGGCTATGCCGCACTGACGGCGCATCAGAAATAACCGGATGCTGGATAGATGAAAGCCTGCTTTGAAAAAAGCAGGCTTTCGTCGTTTCTACCGCAAACAGCAGAGCAGGGGGCTCGTCACCTCAAACCGTGACGACAATCTTTCCGACCTGCTGATTGGCTTCAAGAAAGCGGTGCGCTTGCTGAATGTCATCCAGGGCGAATGTCCTGGCAATGATCGGTTGCAGCGCACCTGACGCCAGCCCGTCGCCGATGAAAGTCTTGGCGCGTGCCAGGGTGGCCGGGTCGGAGACGACCTCCGAGTAGAGGTAACCCTTGAGGGTCAGGCATTTTCCCAACACGGTGAACAGCGGGAACGGCGTTGGCTCAGGGCTCAGGGCACCGTACTCCAGCAGGATGCCGCCGCGCGCCATGCTTTGGGTCAGCGGTTCGAACGACGGGCCGCCCACCGGATCGAACACCACCCGCGCGCCTTTGCCGTCGGTCAGCGCCATGACGGCTGCAACCATGTCTTCTTCATCGCTGACGATCACGTGTGCGGCGCCGGCGTCGAGCAAGGCCTGTTTCTTGGCGCGGGTGCGGGTGACGGCAATGGAGGTGGCGCCGACCATTTTCGCGATCTGGAAGGCTGCCAGGCCGACGCTGCTGGAGGCGGCGGTGACGATCACGAAATCGTTCTTTTGCAATTTGGCCTGTTCGACTAGCGCACCCCACGCGGTGACGTATTGCATCCAGGACGCCGCCGCTTGTTCAAACGACAGGTTCTGCGGGTGCTTGACGGTGAGGTGGGCGGGCACGTTGGCCAGCTCGCCGTAAGTGCCCCAGCGCGCGATGTCCAGCGGCGGAATCAGGCTGACGGCATCACCGATGTTGAATTCACTGACATTGGCGCCAACCGCGACCACCACGCCGGCGGCTTCGTAGCCGAGACGGCTGGGGAACTCCGCTTCCTGCAGATAGGCGTGGTTGCGGAACATCACTTCGGCGCGATTCAGACCAAAGGCTTTGACCTCGATCTGCACTTCGTCCACTGCGGGGGACGGGACGTCGACGTTTTCCAGTTTGAGGACGCTCGCGTCACCGTATTCATGAATCCTGACAATGCGTGCCATCTGTACTTCCTCGGTTATCGATGAAATTGCACCGACTTGATCCGGTGCCATGGACGCCAATTTAGGCTTTGGCCCGCTCCGGATAAAGGCCTAGGATGGCGCAACACTAGAAACAATGAGTTTCCAATGGATCGCCTCACACTCATGGCCACTTTCGTCAAAGCGGTGGAGCTGGGTTCCTTCAGCGCGGTGGCGGACGAACTCAACCTGTCCCCGCAAATGGTCGGCAAGCAAGTGAAAATGCTCGAGCAGCATCTGGGCGTTTCGCTGCTCAACCGCACCACCCGCAAGCAGAGCCTCACGGATTTCGGCCGCACGTTCTATCAGCGGGCGAAACTGATTCTGGCCGACATGGACGCCGCTGAAGAAATGGCCGCCGTGACCCGGGGCGTGCCCAGTGGCCGGTTGCGGATCAATGCGCCCGTCACGTTCGGCGTCAGTTCGCTGTCGCCGAAGCTGCTTGAGTACATGGTTCGTTATCCGCAAGTGTCGGTGGACCTGACGCTGTCGAATGAACTGGTCGATCTGGTGGACGGCGGATACGACGCGGTGTTCCGCATCGGCGAACTCGCCGACTGTGGCCTGAAGGCACTGCCCCTGATGCCCTATCAAATGGTGCTGTGCGCAGCGCCGTCCTACCTTGCACGCCGCCCACCCATCACCACGCCTTGGGATCTTCAGGAACATGAATGCCTGGCGTTCGCCTATTCTGACGGCCGCTCACACCTGCGATTCGAAGGTCCGGAAGGCTGTATCGACGTGCCGATTAAAAGCCGATTGACGATTAATCAGGGCGATCCGTTACTGTCCGGGGCGGTTGCGGGGCTGGGGGTGGTGATGCTGCCGCTGGAACTGGTCAAGGATTCGCTGCGAAGCGGCACGCTGGTGGGTCTGCTGCCGCAGTACAAGGTGCCGGTTTCGCCGATGAATCTGTTGTATGCGCCGGATCCGAGGCTGACGCCGAAGTTGAGGAGTTTTATTGATTTTGTGCGTGCAACGTTTGGATAAGAGCTGCATTGAGTGATGAAGGCTTAACGATCAGAGATTTGTCGCAACAAAATCCCTGAATCCGAGCTTCACATACTTTCGCGACTCATCGACAATGCGCGCTCTGTTCCGGGGTAGTTCAGCGGTAGAACACTCGGCTCCTAACCGGGTGGGCGCTGGTTCGAATCCAGCCCCCGGACCCACTACATAGTAGGTCACAAGGAAGTATGTCCAGGCCTGAGGATGAATCGGGTGCGCTCGGCGGAATAAACGCCGGTTATGCGCACTTTCAACTGTCTCGCGCGCTCACTGCACGCGACAACGACGCCAGTCCGAAAGCATTTGCCCGGATCGAACGCTGGCAAAAGGTTCTCGAAAACCTGATGCATGGCCGTGCACTGTATGGCTCGCGGACGCCGTTTACCGACCTGCCAGAATGGATCACGCTGGAAGTGGCCACTGGCGGCTTTGCAACGGGCAACCTTGTGGCCGGTGGCGAGTTGACCGCTCATGAGCGCCTGTTGGCGTCATCGATTCCCGGCATTCGAGCGGGTTACGAACGGCTCGATTTGAATAGGTGGCATCTTTCAGACGAAGGCATCAGAACGCTGCAAGAGCGATTGACGAACGAAGACTATCGGATCGATGTACCGGAAGAGGCCGCGTTGCTGACAGTGGCCTGGTTTCTGGGGCAGCAACGCGTCGAAGAAGCCAGGACGTTGATCGAGCAGATCGCGCCTTTCTTCGAACGAGTGCGTTTCTTTCCCGCGGCAGCCAACGAGCGCCCGCTCTCGATGGCTGAAGTTGAAGTTTTCAATGCTGGCCAAATCAGCCTGCGCCTGTCCGTTCTCTCACCCCAGCCTCGTCTTGCCGTTCAAAAGCATGTTGTTGAACGCAGGTTGCCTCTCTACGACGCGGCGGTCTCGCTATTCCTGCTGACGTACAACGATGGTTGGCCTTGCCGGCATTACCCTGAAGGGTGGTTCGAGCGTGCTTCGGTGCTTGGTAAAGAGTTTGATAACGCCACTGAAGCTGATCCCCGTCGTACGGATAATTCCAGTGATCGAGTGACGGAGTTGCTGGCATTGCTCAAGCAATGCTCTATCGATCCTGCATCGCTAACGGGGCGCCAGGTTGGGCGAATTCGCAGAATCGTCGATGACTTTGTAGCCAAGCATGGACACCCTGAGTCCGAAGATCATTCCAGCAAGCGCGCACAGCAGCGTCATCACGTATCAGCTTCGGCACACCATCTGATTGCCAAGGCTGCTTCCGTGCGACTGGCGAGATATCCAGTCTCGGAAGGCATCTCTGATTTCGCGCCATTATTGACGCCGATCACCGACGAAGAGGCTAAGGCTTACTCATTGAAGGTGGGAGAGACCATTCCTCCTTCGATTCGTCGACGCCTCGAACGTTGCCGAAAGGGAACGGTTGCAGAGTTGATTGAACATAGGGTCATTACATCCGCAGATACAGTGGCGAAAGTGCTCCCGGCGATGACGGCGCAAATCTGTAGCGCCGGATATCGAGACGTAGCATTGCGGGCATTGTCTGTCGCTACCTATCGTGCGTTCAGGCGTCGACGCTCTCTATTGTTGCTGAATATGCAGCGTCAGGTGAGAGTCGATGATTTGCCTTGGGTGAAAGCCCTGGAGACCGAGTACGAGGCGGGGGCAATGGCGATTGAAGGTGCCAGACAGGCTTTGGTCGAGGCGTCCGCATTGACCCTTGTTGCATTTCCTCAGGCCATTCTGCCAAACAAGTTGCTTCAGGAATTTTCCTCGCTTGCCGAATCGGCCAAGCTGGATCTTCCCTTCGTAGAGGAGATCGCGGCTGATATTTTCATGGGCGCTTTCTCCGGCAAGTTCGTAAAGGCTGCCAAGCGTTCAGTGCGATTAATGGCCGGATCTCTTTACGCACGCTATTACGATATCGATATGGATCAGTTGGCTGCACTACCCAAGCAACGGAATTCACGAAGCAATAATGGTGTGCTGGCTGGTTTGTGCGCGCGGCGGGCGAATGCCGACATCGGTAGATGGAGTCCAGCGAACAACGGCACGATCATCGAACAGCAACAAATATTGACCACGCAAAATCTGGCAATCCTGTTTGATGATCTGGACCTGAAGACGCTGTTACATGATCGTTTGGGCTCAATGGCCGAAGCATGTTTCAAATGGATATGCAGTCGGCAGCAGATGCAGATCAAGCTCTACCACGCACGTCTGGTCATGTTGAAGAACACAGCGTATGCGTGGCGCCAGATGATGTTTTACCTGTCGATGCTGGATCAGTCTCGATTGGAGAGTGTGCTTGGAAACATTGAAGTGCACTTTGCCGCTCAACCCAGTGCATTTCAGGGGCGATTTCTTCCCGCCATGATCGGGTTGCGCATGGCGGTATGTGGATGTCGGTTGACTTTGGCTCACCAAGAGCGGGAGGGTTGTAAGGTTTTTCTCGGGTGGACCACTGAACGGCACTGGCTGATGCCTTCCTAGATATCAGAAAGCTCCAGGCGTAACGAAAAGCCTGCCTTCAAAAGCAGGCTTTTTGCATTCTCAGAGATGCCTTCATTTCAACGCCGCCCAGTCCGCGTACTCACATCCACCCAGACAGCCAACACCAGAATGCTGCCCTTGACGATCATCTGCCAGTAACTGTCGACGTCGAGCATGGACATGCCGTTGTCCAGGCTGGTGATGACCAGGGCGCCGAGGAGGGCGCCGTAGACTGTGCCGGAACCGCCGCGCATCGAGGTGCCGCCGATGAAGCAGGCGGCGATGGCGTCGAGTTCGCCCATGCTGCCGGCCGAGGGTGAGCCTGCGGCCAGGCGCGCGGTGTTGACCACGCCGGCGAGGGCGCACATCACGCCCATGATCCCGAAGATCCACAGCTTCACGGCCTGCACATTGATACCGGACAGGCGCGTCGCTTCCATGTTGCTGCCCACGGAATAGACGCGTCGGCCGAACACGGTCTGGCTGGTCACGTAGCTGAAGCCGCCCAGCAGGATCAGCAAAAGCAGGACCGGCACGGGAATGCCGTCATAGCTGTTGAGGGTCTGGACGAAACCGGCCAGCACCGCGCCGATCAATAACACGCGTGCCACGTCACGCACCAGTGAGTGTGCCGCGAGGCCGTGCAGGGCGCGATTGCGCCGTTGTTTCCAGGTCAGGAACAACGTCAGTGCGAACAGCAGGACGCCCAGACCTGCGCCAACCGCATGTGGAAGATAACCCTGGCCGATGTAGACGAGTTCCGGCGACACCGGCGCAATGGTCGTGCCGCCGGTTATTCCCAGCAAAATCCCCCGAAAAGCCAGCATGCCCCCCAGCCCCACGATGAACGACGGAATGCGCAGGTAGGCCGCCATGTAGCCGTTGGCGAGGCCGATCAGCAGTCCGCACACCACCACAAGGCTGAGATTCGCCAGCAGCGGTATGTGATAGACAACATCGAGAATGGCTGCCACGCCTCCGAGCAGGCCCAGCAATGAGCCGACGGACAGATCGATCTCGCCGCTGATGATCACCAGCACCATGCCGCAGGCGAGGATCCCGGTAATCGACATCTGGCGCAGCAGGTTGGAGAGGTTGCGCGGCGTCAGAAATCCGCCCTCGGTCTGCCAGCTGAAGAACAGCCAGATCAACGCCACGGCAAACACCAGTGCGAGCATCTTGTAGCGGGTGAAAAGTTGTTTGACCTGATTCATTTACGCGGATTTCCGATCTTTATTGTTATGGCTGTCAGGCTGGCTGAGTGCGGCGGCGAGCACCTGTTCCTGGGTGACTTCATGGTTGATGAAGTCACCCCGCAGTTGGCCTTCGCCGATGACCAGGACGCGGTCGGAAACGCCGAGCACTTCGGCCAGTTCCGAAGACACCATGATGATCGACACGCCTTCGGCGGCCAGCATCCCCATCAACTTGTAGATCTCATACTTGGCGCCGACGTCCACCCCTCGGGTCGGCTCGTCGAGAATCAGCACCCGGGGCCGTGTCAGCAGCATCTTCGCCAACACGGCTTTCTGTTGATTGCCCCCGGACAGGCTGGTGATCGGCAGGAACGGGCTCGCGGTCTTGAGGTGCAGGCGCGAAATTTCCCGATCGATGCTGCCCAGTTCGGCTTCGGCGTCGATGCGGGTCAGTTTCGAGAAACTGTCCAGCACGGCCAGGGTGATGTTCTGGCCGACACCCAGGTCGGGAATGATGCCCTGACGCTTGCGGTCCTCGGGCACCAGGCACACGCCGGCGCGGATCGATTTGAGCGGCGTGCGGGTGTCTATGGGTTTGCCGTCCAGCCAGACTTCACCTTCGTGGCGACCGGGGTAGGCGCCGAACAGCGCGGTCACAAGCTCCGTGCGACCTGCACCGACCAGCCCGGCGATGCCGAGGATTTCCCCGCGTTTGAGGCTGAAGGAAACGTCGTCGACCCGTTTGCGTTTGGGGTTGTCGACGTCGTAGCAGGTGATGTGGCGCGCCTCGAAAATCACCTCGCCGATGTCGTGGGGGTCGGTGGGGTAGAGGTTGCTCATTTCCCGGCCGACCATCTGGGTGATGATCTGTGGAATATCCATGTTTTCCATGGCGGTCGTGGCGATGTGTTGACCGTCGCGGATCACCGAAATGGTGTCACACACGGCGGCCACTTCATCGAGCTTGTGGGAGATGTAGACGCAGGCGACGCCCTTGGCTTTGAGGTCGCGGATGATGTCCAGCAACACCTCGATTTCCGAACGGGTCAGGGCCGACGAAGGTTCATCGAGGATCAGCAGGCGCGCCTGTTTGTTCAGGGCCTTGGCGATTTCCACCAGTTGCTGATAACCGCCACCGTACTGCGAAACCGGCAGCGAAACGTTCATGTCCGGCACTTTCAGTTCACGCATCAGAGCTTCGGCGCGGTGGATCATCGCCGGGTAATTCATCCGCCCACCCGGCAGCGTCAGCTCATGGCCCATGAAAATGTTTTCGGCCACCGAGAGGTCGGGAACCAGCGTCAGCTCCTGGTGAATGATGACGATACCAGCGGCTTCCGTTTCGCTGATCGACTGCGCCTTGAGCGGCTGACCGTCCCAGAGGATTTCACCGTCCCAGGTGCCATGGGGATAAACCGCAGACAGGATTTTCATCAGCGTGGACTTGCCGGCGCCATTCTCGCCGCACAGCCCGACGCATTCCCCCGGCCGGACCTTGAGGTCGATGCCATTGAGCGCTTTGACACCGCCGAAGGTTTTGACGATGCCGTTCATTTGCAGCAGGTAGTCGGACATGGCAGAGGCTCATAAGCGGCAGATACGGGACTGAACCCGCAGGAGCAGAACGCCTGCGGGGGGCATCACTCAGTGAGTGTCACTGTCCGGCGATCTGCGCCTTGGTGTAGAAGCCGTCCTGTTCCAGCAGGTCGATGTTGTCCTTGGTCAACGGGGTCGGGGTTAGCAGGATGGTGTCGACTTTTTTGCTGCCGTTGTCGTACTGCGAGCCGTAGGCGGGTTTCTCATTGCGCGCCAGTTGCACCGAGAGTTTGGCGGCTTCGGAGGCAATCAGTTTCAGCGGTTTGTACACCGTCATGGTTTGGGTGCCGGCGATGACCCGCTTGACCGCTGCCAGGTCCGCGTCCTGTCCGGAGATCGGCACCTTGCCGGCCAGTTGCTGAGCGGCCAGGGCCTGAATGGCGCCGCCAGCCGTGGCGTCGTTGGAGGCGACGATGCCGTCGATTTTGTTGTCGTTGCGGGTCAGGGCGTTCTCAACAATGCTCAGCGCCTCGGTAGGGTTCCATTCCTTCACCCACTGCTGGCCGACGATCTTGATATCGCCCTTGTCGATGGCCGGTTGCAGCACCTTCATCTGACCTTCGCGCAACACTTTCGCGTTGTTGTCGGTGGGCGCGCCACCCAGCAGGAAGTAATTGCCCTTGGGCGCTGCATGCAGCACGCCGCTGGCCTGCATCTCGCCGACCTTTTCGTTATCGAAGGAAATGTAGGCGTCGATATCGGCGTTGAGTATCAGACGGTCATAGGACACGACCTTGATTCCGGCTTTCTTCGCCTCGGCCACGGCATTGGTCAGCACGGTGGCGTTGAACGGCACGATGACGATGACATCGACACCACGGGAAATCAGGTTTTCGATTTGCGAAATCTGCTTCTGCTCGTTGGCATCGGCCGACTGCACGAAGACCTTGGCATCCATTTTTTCCGCCGCTGCGACGAAGTAATCCCGGTCACGGGACCAGCGTTCCAGCCGCAGGTCGTCGATGGAGAAGCCGATTTTCGGGTGGGCGGCGTCGGCCATAACCGGCAGCGAAAGCAACGCCAGGGCGCCGGCAAACAGCGTGCGTTTTACGTTCTTCATGGTGGTGCGTCCTTTTATTTTTGTTTGAAAGACACGGCCTGACGATGAATATCGGGCTGGTGGAACTGTAGAGAATCAGCAGGCGAAACGGACTACAGATTTGTCGCGCAAATGTCACAGCGCCTACAGTCCTCATTGGCGATCAGCGATAGATAAACCGGTTGACGACGTTTTCGAGCATTTCCTGCCGACCGCTGACGGCCTGCGGGTTCAGTTCGTTGGCGAAGGCGTGCTCGGCCAGGGATTGGAGATTGAACTCACCCGCCAGCACCGACTGGCCGAAGGGCTGCTGCCAGCCGGCATAGCGTTGGTCCTTGATCCGTTGCAGCTGGTCGTTCTGGACCATGGCGGCGGCCCGCTCGAGCGACAGGGCGAGGACGTCCATGGCCCCGACGTGACCGTGAAACAGATCGACCTCGTCGAGGCTCTGGCGGCGCACCTTGGAGTCGAAGTTGAACCCGCCATTGCCGAAGCCGCCGGCCTTGAGGATTTCATAAGTGACGAGGGTCATTTCCTCGACGCTGTTGGGGAATTGATCGGTGTCCCAACCGTTTTGCGGATCGCCCCGGTTGGCGTCGATGCTGCCGAAAATCCCCAGCGAGACGGCCGTCGCCACCTCGTGATGGAAACTATGACCGGCCAGGGTCGCGTGGTTGGCTTCGATGTTGACCTTGATTTCCTTTTCCAGACCGAACTGCTGGAGAAAACCGAACACGGTGGCACTGTCGTAATCGTATTGGTGCTTGGTCGGTTCCTGCGGTTTGGGCTCGATCAGCAGGTCACCTTTGAAGCCGATCTTGTACTTGTGCTCGACCACCATGCGCATGAAGCGACCCAGTTGTTCGCGCTCGCGTTTCAAGTCGGTGTTGAGCAAGGTTTCGTAGCCCTCGCGACCGCCCCACAACACGTAGTTGGAGCCCTTGAGGCGTTGAGTCGCGTTCATGGCGCTGAAGACCTGGGCGGCGGCGCAGGCGAACACTTCAGGATCCGGGTTGCTGGCGGCGCCGGCGGCAAAGCGCGGATTGCTGAAGCAGTTGGCGGTGCCCCACAGCAGCTTGATTCCGCTTTCTTCCTGATGGCGTTCCAGGTGATCGATCATTTGGGCGAAGTGGTTGCGGTACTCCTTCAGCGAATTGCCTTCGGGGGCGACATCCGTGTCGTGAAAGCAGTAGTAGTCGATACCCAGCTTGGAGAAAAATTCGAACGCGGCCTGCGCCTTGCCAATGGCCAGCTCCATCGGGTCACCGGCGTGTTGCCACGGGCGCTTGAACGTCCCGGCGCCGAACACGTCGGAGCCCGGCCAGACAAAGGTGTGCCAATAACAGGCGGCCATGCGCAGGTGTTCGCGCATCGGCTTGCCGAGGATGATTTTGTCGGCGTCGTAGTGACGGAAGGCAAGGGGAGAGTCGCTGGCAGGACCTTCGTAGCGAATCCGGTCGACATCGGGGAAGTACGGCATTGGCAATGTCCTTGTTGTTCTTGGTTGTTGTTCTCGGTTGTTGTTCTTGGGGCGTGTCCCGATACTAGCAACGGCCCTGTGCCTGCCGATTGCGAAAATCAACAACACGCAGTGCGATTTTGCGTATTGAGATTCGCCCTATGCGCGCCTAGTCTGTGCAGACCGCCTCTACGGCAAGGGGCCCGGAACAAGCCTGAAAACAATGAAAACCGTACCGCCTGTTCACCGCATCGCCCTGTTGTTCAACGGGAGCAAGATCTATGACCGCGGCATCATCAGCGGCATCGGCAACTACCTGAGCAGCACGCGCGCGTCCTGGGATCTGTTTCTGGAAGAGGATTTTCTCTGCCGCTTGAAGGGCATCGAGCGCTGGCAGGGCGACGGCATCATTGCCGACTTCGACGACCCGTTGATCGGCGAGGCGCTGGCCGATATCAAGCTGCCCGTGGTGGCGGTGGGTGGTTCTTATCAGGATGAGCGGGCTTATCCGAAAGGAATCCCGTACGTCGCCACCGACAACAACGCACTGATCACACTGGCTTACGAACACTTGGTCGAGGCCGGGCTGCAACGGTTCGCCTGCTTCAGCCTGCCTGAGGCGCAGGCCAATCGTTGGGCTCAGGAGCGCGAAAAAGCCTTTCTACGATTGATGCAACGGGACGGCTTGCACGCCGAGGTCTATCGCGGCATGGGCACCAGCGCACCACTGTGGGACAGCGCCGTCGAACAGTTGATCGCCTGGCTGCAAAGCCTGCCCAAGCCGATTGGCATCATCGCGGTCAGTGACGCCCGCGCCCGGCAGTTGCTGCAAGCCTGCCTGACCGCCGGCATCGCCGTGCCGGAGCAGGTGGCGCTGATCGGCATCGACAACGACCCGCTGACCCGCAGCCTGACCCGGGTCCCCCTGAGTTCGGTGATCCAGGGCACTGAAACCATGGGCCGCACCGCCGCGCAACTGCTGCACCAGATGCTCCACGGCAAACCGTCAACGGGCGTGCATGTCCTGATCCCGCCCGAAGCGATCAACGTCCAGGTGTCGAGCTTGCATCAACCGTTGGGCAACCCCTACGTGATGCAGGCGCTGCTGTTCATCCGCCAATATGCCTGCCAGGGCATCAAGACCGCGCAAGTGGCGGCTTATGTCGGCGTGTCGCGTTCCTCGCTGGAGTCGCATTTTCGCGCGGCGCGGGGCTGCAGCGTGCATGACGAGATTCTGCGTTTCAAACTGGCGGCGGCCACCCGCGGGCTGGAAAAAACCGACACGGCGATTGCGGACGTTGCCCGCACGTGCGGTTTCAAATCCGCGCAGTACCTGCACACGGTGTTCCGCCGAGAGTTCGGGTGTACGCCCCGTGAATATCAGCAGGGCGCCCGATAGACGGCCACTCAAAAGCGATCCAGCCGATAGGGCTCGCGCACCGGCAGAATACGAGCCGTGTCCTGCGCCGATGGTGAAACCATCTCTTCAACCATCTCCGCCGTCACCGCCGCCTGCGTCAGCCCCAGATGCTGATGCCCGAACGCAAGCAACACCTTCCCGTCACACACCCGATCGATCACCGGCAGCGAATCCGGCAGCGACGGCCGAAACCCCATCCACGGTGTGGCCGCCTCGACACTCAATTCATCACGAAACAACCCCTTGCTCAACCGATGCAACTGCCACGCTCGGGCCATGGTCGGTGGGGCTTCGAGGCCGGCGAATTCGACGGTACCGGCCAGGCGCAGCCCTTCGGACATCGGGGTCATGATGAATTTGCGTTCCAGCGAGGTGACGGGGAAGGGCAGCCGGTTGTGTTCGTGAGGCAGCATCAGGTGGTAGCCGCGCTCGGTGTCCAGCGGGACTTTTTTGCCGGTCAGTGCAGCGGTGAGTTTTGCCGAGTGGGCGCCGCAGGCGATCAGTACCTGGCGAGCGGACAGGGTGCCGGTTCCGGTCATCAGATTGACGCCATGTTGATGCAGTTGCCCGCCCTGAACCGCCTGTTTCACAAACTGCACGCCGCTGGCTTTCGCCGCTTCCACCAACTCACGCACGACGCGGTAGGGATCGATGAAATGCCCGGTGTTCGGGAAAAACAGTCCGCCCTGAATCTGTTCGCTGAGTTGCGGCGCGGTCTCGCGTACCGCTCCGGCCTGCCACCAATCGACTGGCACTTGTTGCTGTTGCATGCGTCGCTGCAGTGCTTCGAGTGCCGGGCGTGAGTCGGGTCGTTCGAACACCAGCAGCGAGCCTTCCATCTTCAGCAGCTCGGGACGCTGGATGTCATTCAACAAGCGGTGCCAGGCACCCAGCGAGCTTTCATTCAGCGCGCGCAACCCGGCAACGGTGCGCTGGAACGGCGCCGAGCGCAGGTTCAGCAACAGCCGCGTAAACCAGGGCAGGGCGCGGGGCAGGTATTTCCAGTCCAGGCGCAGCGGCCCCATCGGGTCCATGAGCATGGCCGGCAGACGTTTGAGGATCGAGCTGTCGGCAATCGGAAACACCTGCTCGGTCGCCAGATGCCCGGCGTTGCCGAACGAGGCGCCGTGGCCCGGTTCCTGCGGATCGATCACCACCACCCGCAAACCCTGACGGGCCAGGCGCATGGCGCTGGCGACGCCAATGATGCCGGCGCCGACCACGGCGATGTCGTGCGGGTTATTCGGCATTTTTCGCGGTTTCCCTTTGGCCATCGAGCAAGCGACGCAGCGACAGTGGATTGGCGTGTTTGAGCGCGGCCGGCAGCAGGCTGTCGGGGAAATCCTGATAGCAGACCGGGCGCAGAAAACGCAGGATCGCCGCCGTGCCCACTGAGGTGGTGCGCGAATCGGAGGTCGCCGGGAACGGCCCGCCATGCACCATCGCATCGCAGACTTCAACGCCGGTCGGCCAGCCGTTGACCAGCAGGCGTCCGGCCTTGCGCTCCAGGGTCGGCAGCAAGGCGCGGGCCTGTTGCAGATCCTCGTCATCCAAGTGCAGCGTGGCGGTCAACTGGCCTTCCAGCTGTTCGAGCACCTGACGGATTTCAGCGTCGCTGGCGCATTGCACGATCAAGGACGCGGCGCCGAAGGCTTCGGCCTGCAACGAATGATCGGCGAGGAAGTCGGCGGCGTCGGTGATGAACACATGAGCCTGGCCCTGATTCGGTTCCGTCGCTCGCTGGCCGACGGCGGCAATACGCGTTCGGTGGTTTTCCGCGAGGGCATTCACGCTGGATTCGTAGGCGTTGAAGATCCCCGGCGTCAGCATGGTCTGCGCGGGGCTGCGCTGGATCAGTTCGGTGGTGGCGCCAATGAAGGCGTCCAACGCCGGCCCCTTGTGGGCGATGACCAGACCGGGATTGGTGCAGAACTGACCGGCGCCCAGCGTCAGCGAAGCCACAAACCCTTGGGCCAACGCCTCGGCGCGATTCTGCAGCGCTGCCGGAAACAGCAACACCGGGTTGATCGAACTCATTTCCGCGTACACCGGAATCGGCTCGGGCCGGGCTTGAGCCGCTTTGATCAGCGCGAGCCCGCCACTGCGCGAACCGGTGAAGCCGACAGCCTTGATCCGTGGATCGCTGACCAGCGCAATGCCGACTTCGCGGCCGGAGCCGTACAACAACGAGAACACACCTTCCGGCAAATCACAGGCCTTCACCGCGCGCGCCACTGCACGTCCGACCAACTCGCTAGTGCCGGGATGCGCGCCGTGGGCCTTGACGATCACCGGGCAGCCAGCGGCCAGTGCCGAAGCGGTATCGCCACCGGCCACCGAGAACGCCAGTGGAAAGTTGCTCGCGCCAAACACGGCCACCGGGCCCAGTGGGATCTGCCGCTGACGCAGATCCGAACGCGGCATCGGCTGGCGCTGTGGTTGCGCGGTGTCGACTCGCACGTCCAGCCATTCACCGGCCCGTACGGTGCGGGCAAACAAGCGCAGTTGCTGGCAGGTACGGCCCCGTTCACCCAGCAGGCGCGGGCGCGGCAGGCCGGTTTCGGCCAGGGCGCGGTCGATCAGTTCGTCGCCCAGCGCTTCGATTTCGCTCGCAATGGTGTCAATGAATTCGGCCCGTGCCTCGAGCGATGTCTCGCGGTAATGGTCGAGCGCCGCCCAGGCCAGTGCGCAGGCCTGCTCGACATGTTCGGCAGAGCCGCCGGCGTAGGCCGGTTGCAAAGGCGAGTTTGTAGCGGGGTTGATTCCGTGGATGACGTCGCGGTCGCCGGTGAGGGTTTGCTGACCGATCAGCAGTTGGCCCGTCAGAGTCATGGCGCATTCCTTATCAATAAAACAGGTCACGAATAAGGCCCGCCGCCGTGGGTGGCGGCGGGCTTGAGCGCAGCGGCAGGTCAGGCGAAGTTCTGTTCCGCCGACCAGTTTTCGTACCAGTGACGGAACAGCGCGTACTGGGCTTCTGCGTAACGACGCTGTGAGTCGCTAAGGGCATCGGTTTCGTTGAAATGCAGGGTGTATTCCTTGTCGCCGTTGAGCACCATCAGGTGTTTGTAATACAGCACCAGATCCGTGCCTTCGTCGAAGGACGACAGCACCGCCAGCGCCGATTCCAGCTCCCGGGCCTGACGTCGGGCCTTGGCGTCACCCTTGGCGGCCTGCTTGCTCAGGGCCACCAGTTGCAGCACTTCGCGGGGCAGGGCGTTGCCGATGCCGGTGATGGCGCCGGTGGCGTTGCAGTTGACGAAACCGTGCACGACCTGGGTGTCGACACCGACCATCAAGGTCACGTCATCGTCCTTGGAGGTGATGTTTTCAGCGGCGTAGCGCAGATCGGCGCCACCGCCGAATTCCTTGAAACCGATCAGGTTCGGGTATTCACGGCGCAGCTCGAAGAACAGATCGGCGCGGGTGGCGAAGCCGTAGTAAGGGCTGTTGTAGATCACCGCCGGCAGGTTCGGCGCGGCTTGCAGAATCGCCGCGAAGTGGGCTTTTTGCGCCGCCGCCGAAGCGCCACGGGACAGCACCCGAGGAATCACCATCAAGCCCCGCGCGCCGACTTTCGCCGCATGGGCAGCGTGGGACACCGCTTCACGGGTGTTGACCGCGCCGGTGCCGACGATGGTCGGAATCCCGGCCGCCACCAGCCGCGCCACGCCTTCCTGACGCTCGGCTTCGGTGAGCAGCGGCCAGTCGCCCATGGAGCCGCAATACACGACCGCGCTCATGCCGATGTCGATCAGTTCGCGACCCTTGGCCACCAGCGCATCGAAGTCCGGTTTGCGCGCGGCGGTGCACGGGGTCATCAGGGCGGGCATGCAGCCGGTGAAGATGTTGTCGCTCATTATTGTTCTCCTTGGAACGGTCATTCAGAGGGGTTTGAAGTGCAGCGCAGCGGCTCAGATGCCCCACGCGAACGGATCGGTTTCGTCGATCAGCAGCGTGCTGTCGGCGGTCATGTGGGCGCGGCCGGTGATGTAGGGGCGGATGCGATCGCCTTCCCATTCAAAGCGGCCTTCGAACTGGCTGCCGGTGATGCTCGCCTGCACCCAGCGCTCGCCCGGCGCGAGTTTTTCGTCGGCGGCCAGGCACGCCAGTTTGGCGCTGGTGCCGGTGCCGCAAGGGGAGCGGTCGTAGGCTTTGCCGGGGCACATGACGAAGTTGCGGCTGTCGGCCTCGGCGTCATCGGCGAACAGTTCGATGTGGTCGATGACCGCGCCGTCCTCGCCATGGATCCCTTGGTCCTCGAGGGCCTTGAGCATTTTCCAGGTGAGGTCGGTCAGGGTTTCGACGTAGTCCATCGTCAGGGTCTGGCCGTGTTCGGAGACCAGGAAAAACCAGTTGCCGCCGTAGGCGACGTCACCGAGGAAGCGGCCGTACCCCGGCACTTCCACCGCCACCTGTTTGCGTGAGCGATAAGCGGGCACGTTGCCGAGCGTCACGGCACCGTCTTCATGCAGCGTGGCGCTGACCGGGCCGACCGGCGTGTCGATCTTGTGCACCCCCGGTGCGATCAGCCCCAGGTGCTGCAGCGATGCGACCAGGCCGATGGTGCCGTGGCCGCACATGCCGAGGTAGCCGGCGTTGTTGAAGAAGATCACGCCGCAGGTAGCGTCCGGCGACACCGGCTCGCAATACAGCGCGCCCACCAGCACATCGTTGCCACGCGGTTCCAGCAGGCAGGCGCGGCGCCATTGGTCATGCTGGTTGCAGAGGGCATCGCGCTTCTCGGCCATGGTGCGGCCCGGCAGGTCGGGAAAACCTTTCATCACCAGACGCGTGGGTTCGCCGCCGGTGTGGGAATCAATGACGTGTATTCGTTTCATGGACAGGTCCCGTTGAGTGATTTCAGTAAGCGCCGGCAGCGCGAGGATTGGCGGCGGAGGCGGGGGACGGCGAAGCGACTTCGCTTTCATCCTCTTCCGATTCCAGACGCAGCAGGTGTGCCGGTACGCCGGTGGCGGCGCCCCAGTAATAGATGCCCATCGCACAGGCTGCGACGACCAGGGTGTCGAACGGATGGGTGAGGATGCCCAGACCACCAAAGGTGCCGAGTTTCGACAGGACGATGGTCACCGCGTAGAAGGCGATCAGCCACGCCGACGAGCGCACTTGGCGGGACAGGCTGAGGTGGGCGGTCGGCACGAAGCGGCCGCAGAGCAGGTAGACGACGAACATCAGGATTTGCAGGCCGAGCAGCCAGGACACGGTGTTCCAGCCCGACCAGTAAACGATCAGCGCAGCGATGATGAACGACACCGGCCCCAGCACGCCCATGCACTTGACCCGGAACGGGCGCGGCATGTCGGGGGCATTGCGACGCAGCGCGGCGACGGTCACCGGAGCCACTGCGTAACTCAGCACCAGCGCGGCGGACACCACGTTGATCAGTGCTTCCCACGATGGGAACGGCAGAGTCCAGAACACCGACAGGGCGAAGGTCAGCCACAACGCCGGACGCGGGATGCCGGACTTCGCGTCGATGTGAGTGAAGACCTTGAAGAAGGTGCCGGTCTGCGCCCAGCCGTAGATCACCCGAGGGGTGGCGTTCATGTAGATGTTGCCGCAGCCGCTGGGGGAGATCACCGCGTCCGCGACGACCAGATACGCCAGCCAGCCCACGCCCAGTGCCAGGGCGATGTCGCGGTACGGCAGGGCGAATTCCTTGGATACCCCGGCCCAGCCATTGGCGAGCAATTCGGTCGGGATGCCGCCGAGGAAGGCGGTTTGCAGCAACACGTAGATCGCGGTGGACAGCAGCACCGACAGGATCAGCGCAATCGGGATGGTGCGTTGCGGGTTCTTCACTTCGCTGGCCACCGAAATGATTGGGGTCAGGCCCAGATAGGCGAAGATCACACCGCCGGCGGAGACGGCCATCTCGATACCCGAGAGTCCGAATGGGGCGAAGCCCTGAACCTGAAAGTTTTCCGGTTTGAAGAAGGTGAACAGCACGCCGATCACCAGCAGCGGTACGATGAACTTGAACACGCTGACCAGATTGTTGGCCTTGGCGAAGGTCTTCACGCTGCGGTAGTTGAGCAGGAAGAACACGCACAGCAGGCCGAACTGCACCAGCCAGCCGAGCAGGGTCGGGTCACCGCTGCCGGCCTTGGTCAGGCTCGGAAACCAGGCTGCCGCGTATTGGCGCGAAGCGACCACCTCGATCGCCACCAGACTGGAAAACGCGATCAGCGTAATAAAACCCATCAGGTAACCGAGCAGCGGCCCGTGGCTGTAAACCGGGTAGCGCACCACACCGCCAGCGCGGGGCAATGCCGCGCCCAGTTCGCAGTAGACGATGCCCAGCAGCAACACGGCGAACCCGCCCAGCAACCAGGAAAAAATTCCCGCCGGCCCGGCAATCGCCGACACGTGACTGGCCGCGAACAACCAGCCGGAACCGAAGATCGCCCCCAACCCGATAAAGGTGAGGTCGATCAATGAAAGTTGTTTTTTGAACTTGCCTTGGCCTGACATGGCATCGCCTTCTTGTGAGTTATTGGATAGGCAGGTGTGAGTCACTGGAACGGCTAAACAGTGAACTCATCGTGCGTCGGGCGATTGATGTTTTGCGCAGCTGCGGATGACGAAATCGGCACAGTTGCGAAGAAAGACAGCGGCGCTCGACACGCCGCAAACGTTGCTGCAATCTGCACGCGAACGCCTCAGCCCGATCCACTCACCGGGGAAAACCGTCACCATGCAGAACGCATTTGCGATCCTGAGCCAGGGCGATGCGCACAATCGTCCCTACACCCTCGAGGCGCTGCTGGCGGGGGTGGCGCCGCTGTTGCCGATGCTGGACGTGATTCCGAACGCGGCGATCTTCATCAAGGATGTGCAGGCGCGGTACGTCCTGGCCAATCACACGCTGGTGCAGCGCTGCGGCCTGAAAGACCTGAAACCGCTGCTCGGCAAGACCAGTGCGCAGGTATTTCCGGCGCAACTCGGGCCCGGTTATACCGAGCAGGATCGGCGGGTGCTGGAAGAGGGGTTCGTGCTGGAGGATCAACTGGAACTGCATCTGTACGGCAGCCGCGAACCGGGTTGGTGCCTGACGCACAAGCGTCCGCTGTACAACCGCGACGGCGAGATCATCGGCCTCGCGGGGATTTCGGTGGACCTGCAATCGGCCAGCGAAACCCACCCGGCGTTTCAGCGCCTGGCGGCGGTCGACGAACACATCCGCGCGCATTTCAATCGTCGGGTGACGCTGGGTGAGCTGACCCGGATCGCCGGCATTTCGGTGGCGCAACTGGAGCGCTACTGCAAACGGGTCTTTCACCTTACGCCGAGGCAGATGATTCAGAAAGTGCGGCTGGAACATGCCCATCGCCTGTTGCACACCGAGCTGCCGATCACCGAGGTGGCGCTGCAATGCGGCTACACCGATCACAGCGCCTTCACCCGGCAGTTCAAGGCCTCGACCGGGTTCACCCCGCGTCAGTACCGGCAGGCGACAGAGTAATGAGCGGTTTGCGAGTCATCGCGGCTAGACTGAACAGGTCAGCCCCACTTGCTGCAGGTGAAACGAGATGAGCGAATTCTGGGTACGCCGATGCTCGTATGGCCTGTGCGCGATCCTGCTGACGCTGACGGCGTCCTGTTCGAGCAATGCTCACTATGCGACCACCGGTGATCGCTGCTATGCCAAAGCGGTGCCGACATCAGGGGAGGGTGGTCTCGCGTGGGGAGCGACCCTGGGTATCGCGCAAAAAAAATCCATGAATAACTGCGTGCGCTATGCCGGACGTTCGGGCGGAACGCCCGATACCTGTCAGGTGGTGTTGGCCAAGTGCAAGAATTGACGGGGGACCCAGTCGCCACCTCAAAGGCCGGTGGCGCTGTTGTCTTCAGACCAGCACTACCGCGCGCGTTTCAACGACTGCGAAAGGGCCAGTCTGGCGATCAGTGAGGCAACGTCCTTGGCACCGTAGCAGCGGAATTTGACACTGTAGGCGTCTGTGTCGAGACGGACGATCTTTGTCACGAAACCGCCTTCGACGGTGACCTTGCGGATCGCCGGCATTGGTATCTCGACATCCAGTGTCCCGTCCTGAACCATGCGGTTCATGGCATTGGCATTCAAGTAAACGGCGTTTTCGGTGACGGTGACTCTGCCGCCCACCCACAATCCGCCATAGTGATTTCTGAATCCCTCGAGCACCCCGGCCAGTACGCCGACATTGCCGCTCCCCACGACCTCGTAGAATTCGCCCACATCGTCGTAGTTCAGTTCAGCATCGGTCACCAGAAAGTTGACCATCTTCGACTTCAGAACTTCTTCGGCCATCCCTGCATCTCCTTGTTCAAATCACAGCCCGGCATTTCAGCCGCCTGTTTACCTGACAAAAAACAAAATCGCCATGTGTTTCCTTCGTTCTTTCATACGTCGCAGTTGTCACTGTCCGTTCCCGCCTGTCTGGAGTTCACCCGATGCCTTCGCTGAAAACCCTGCCCGCTGCCTTGCTGGGGCTGGCCCTTGTCTGTCCGGTCAAGGCGCAATCCCAGGGGCTGGAACTGGGGCAAGTGCTGATCGGGGCCGAGGATCAGAGCGGTGACGATCTGTCGGTGGAAGAGGCGAAGGCTCGTCTGGCCCAGGTGCCGGGTGGCAGCAATGTGGTCGATATGCGCCAGCCATTGCAGGGCCGGGTCGCGAGCAATCAGGACGTGCTGGCGTATCAGCCCGGTGTCTATGCCCAGTCGGCGGGCAACGAAGGAACGAAAATCTCGATCCGTGGCTCTGGCATCAACCGTGCCCCCGGCGCCCACGCCTCGGGGCTGTACACGATGCTCGACGGTCTGCCGCTGACCGGCCCCGGCGGCACGCCTTATGAACTGCTGGAGCCGCTGTGGCTGGATCATGTGGAAGTGCTGCGCGGCGCCAACGGTTTTGATCGCGGTGCGCTGGCCCTCGGTGGCGCCGTCGATTACGTCAGCCACACGGGCTATAACGCGCCACTGCTGAATGTGCGCTATGTCATGGGCAGCCACGGTTATTCCCAGCGGCAAGTCAGCTCGGGCCAGGTGCTGGGTGACTTCGATTACTACCTGTCGATGACCGACGCGCATTCCGACGGTTATCAGGATCACACCGCCAGCAAGAGCCAGGGCGTGATCGCCAACTTCGGTTATCGCTTCAATCCGAATCTGGAAACCCGCTTCTACATTCGTCACCGCGAGACCGACAACGACCTCGCCGGCCGGGTGACCAAACACTCCATCGAGCACGATCCGCGCGCAGCCAACCCGGCCTACGTGACGCGCAACGACAGCCGCGATCAGCCCGGCAGCACCTTCATCGGCAACAAGACCACGTACTACATCGATGACGATTCGAGCATCCAGACCGGTCTGGTTTATCACGATTACCCGATGGACCTGCGCGAAGGCCCCAATCGCCTGAAAGTGGCGTACACCGATGTCAGCGGCACGTTTGACTACAAGCGCCGCGACACGCTCTGGGGGATGGAGAGCAACAGCACCGTGGGCCTGCGAGTGACCAAACACCTGCCCAACGACGGGGCCAGCGAGCTGGTGCGGATTCCTACCGGCAACACCGCCGGCTATGCGCCGGGCACTCACATGCGCAACTTTACGTATCAGGGTTCGGATTCTGTCCTGCACGTGGGCAACGACCTGGAAATCGCCGATGACCTGTGGCTGACCACCGGCCTCGCCGCGATCTACACCCGTCGCGAAAGCGCCGTGACCTACCCGGAAGGTGGCGGCAAGACCAGCCTCGGTGACTGGGATTACGCGCCACGTCTGGGTCTGCGCTATCAGCTGACGCCGGACTTGCAACTGTTCGGCAACCTGAGCCGCTCGGTCGAAGCGCCGCATCCGTGGTCGCTGATCTACAGCTCCAACGTACGCTTCCCGACCGGCAGCGGCGCCGCCACCGGCGCCCAGCGCGACCCGGTCAAGCTGCAAAACCAGACCGCGACCACCCTGGAACTCGGCGGCCGTGGCGACAGCGCGTTCGGCGAGTGGAGTCTGGCGTGGTACTACGCTCAGGTGCGACACGAATTGCTTTCGGTGTTGCCGGACGCCAACGCCACCACGCCTTACGAACTCAACGCCAGCCCGACCGTGCACCAAGGTATTGAAGCCAGCCTGAACAGCAACCTGTGGTCAGCAAACGATGGCGGCAAGTTGAGCCTGCGTCAGGCCTACACCTTCAGCGATTTCCACTACCGCGACGACGACCGCTTCGGTGATAACCGCCTGCCGGGCCTGCCGATGCATTACTACCAGGGCGAACTGCGCTACGACTTCCCGCAGGGTTTCTTCGCGGCGGTCAACACGCAACTGGTCTCGAAAACCGCAGTGGATTACGCCAACAGCTATTACGCCGATCCTTACGCCACCTTCGGTGCGACCCTCGGCTACAACGCACCGAAAGGCGACTGGCAGACCTGGCTGGACATGCGCAACCTGACCGACAAGCACTACGCCGCTACAGTTACGCCGGGCTATGACGATAAAGGTCTGGACGCCGCACGCTCCACGCCGGGTGAGGGCATGGCGATGTATGTCGGGGTGTCGTGGAGTTTGCTCTGAGGGGCAGGCAGTTCCCTATTCAAACGTCTCAAGGACTGGTTGATGGTCGGTAAATACAAGTTTGGTTGGTGTGCACTGTTGGCCGGGTCGTTTGCGCTCAGTGGTTGCACGTCACTGTTCATGGGCAAACAGTACGAGTTTCCCCGCCCGGATGAGCCTTCTGCGACCGTTCGCCTTAAATATGATCGTGGCACAACGCTGGACGCGATGACGTTCAACGAAAAAAGTTGTTATGCCGGCTTTACGCCGCTTTCCTATAACGGCGACTTCATCGAGTCCAAAGTCGCCGTCGGTAAAGAACTGGTGCTGACTTACCGCGATGTAGTGGGCGGTACTCAGTGCCAGATACCTTTTTCCTTCACGCCTCAGGAAGGCGCTGTCTACACCATAAAGACCGGTTTCTGGAGCGAGACCAAGCCCGGCATCATTCCGGTGTTCAAGTACGACCAGTATCACTGCGGGATCGGTGTAGTGAAAAAGGTCGGCGATCAGGAAAGTGTCCAGCCCATCCAACAATTGCGTATCAAGACCGGTTTCGCCTGCCTGAAATTTCTACCCGTCACGAAATAGCTCTCGGCATCCCTGCGTTTGCGGTTTGACGGTGCAACCCTCAAACAATGTCATCGATCAGAATATGGTGCTGCCCGCGACTGCATTGCTCGATCCGCGCCTCGACCTTGTAGACCGCGCGCAGCATCGGCTCGGTGATGACTTCATGGCTGGGTCCGCTGCCATGGGCCGTGCCACCCGCGATGACCAGCACCTGATCGGCAAAGCGCAGCGCCTGATTCAGGTCGTGGATGGCGATGAAGACGATCACTTCGCGACGGCGCGCGAGGGCTTTCATGAAGTTCAACACCTGAACCTGCCGGTGCATGTCGAGTGCGCTGGTGGGTTCGTCCATCAGCAGGATTTCCGGTTCGCGCACCAGCGTCTGGGCGATTGACACCAATTGCTGCTGACCGCCGCTCAGCTCACCGAGGTTGCGAAACGACAGTTCGGTGATCCCGAGCGCTTCGAGAATCTCGTCCACCAGTTTCAGTTCATCATCGTGAACCGCCCAGTTGGGCGTCAGTTGCTTGCGCGCCAGCAGCACCGATTCGTACACCGTGAGCCGGGCGCTGGCGTTCAGGCCCTGGGGCATGTAGCTGATGCCTTGAGTGCCTTTTTTCGAGCCTTCCAGAATCACTTCGCCCGGCCCGTCGATCAGCCCGGCCATGCGCTTGAACAGCGTCGATTTGCCTGCCGCGTTGGGGCCGACGACGGCCACGACCTGGCCACCGGTAAACGTCGCGGTGCTGACACCGGAAATGATCTCGCGCTGCCCGTAGCGGGCGCCGAGGTTGTCGAGCCGGATCTTCACCATGAGTTTTTCTTACCGTTGAGAATCAGAGAAATGAAGAACGGCACACCGATCAGCGATGTGACCACGCCAATGGGGAATATCGCTCCCGGGATCAGCGTCTTGCTGACCACCGAACTGGCGGACAGGATCAGCGCGCCAGTCAGCAACGAGGCCGGCAGGAAAAACCGCTGATCCTCGCCGATCAGCATCCGCGCGATGTGCGGCCCAACCAGCCCGATGAAACCGATCGTGCCAACGAACGCCACCGGAAACGAAGCGAGCAGACTGACCATGATCAGCGTTTGAAAGCGCAGGCTGCGCACGTTGATGCCGAAACTCGCAGCCTTGTCGTCGCCCAGGCGCAGGGCCGTCATCGCCCACGCACGTTTGGCGAAGATCGGCAGGGTGATGAGGATCACCACGCAGATCACCCCGAGTTTCGGCCACGTGGCCTTGGTCAGGCTGCCCATGGTCCAGAACACCACGGCTGCCACGGCTTGTTCGGTGGCGAAAAACTGCACCAGCGCCAGTAACGCATTGAAGGTAAACACCAGGGCGATGCCGAGCAGCACGATGGTTTCGGCGGTCACGCCACGACGCATGCTCATGAAGTGAATCAACAGCGCCGAGAGCATCGCCATGATGAACGCGTTGAGCGGCACCATGTATTGCGCCGCCAGCGGAAACAGCGCCACGCCGAAGGCCAGCCCCAGCGCTGCGCCGAAACCGGCCGCCGCCGAAATACCGAGGGTGAACGGGCTGGCGAGCGGGTTGTTGAGGATGGTCTGCATCTGCGCCCCGGCGAGCGAAAGCGCCGCGCCGACAGCGACCGCCATCAACGCCACCGGCAGGCGGATGTCCCACATGACCACCCGCACTTGTGCCGATGCGGTTTCCGGCGAGATCAAAGCACCGAGCACTTCGCTGAGGCTGTAACGGGCCGGGCCCAGTGCCAGATCGAGCAACACGCTGAAGATCAGCAGCACGGCCAGCCCTAGCAGAATCAGCCGTTTACGCAGCACCAGCCGCCGGTAGGTGACGCTCTGCACAATCGGTGCTTCGCCCAGCGAACTCATGGCTTGTCCTCGGTTTTTTGCAGGCTGACGAAATAGCCCGGTTCATACGGCACCGGCAGGAAGCGCTCGTGCATTTCGCGAAATTCCGCATCGGGATCAAGATCGGCGAACAGTTCCGGGTGGAACCATTTGGCCAATTGCTGAATGGCCACGAATTGGTAAGGGCTGTTGTAAAACTGGTGCCAGATCGCATGAAACGCCTGAGTGTTCTGCGCCTTGATGCCGGCGTAGGCCGGGCGCTGGGTGTACCAGGCCAGTTTGCGCCGGGCTTCGGTCAGGTCTGCGCCCGGGCCGACGCCGACCCAATGGCCCCGCGGCGCAAAGGCTTCCCAGTCGGCGCTGGTAACCACCACATGGTCGGGATTGGCGACGATCACTTGCTCAGGGTTAAGTTGCCCGAAGGTGCTCGGAATGATCCGACGGGCGATGTTATTGCCACCGGCCATGTCGACGAACAGACCAAAGTTCTCGTTGCCGAAACTCAGGCAGCAATCATCGGTATAGCCACCGATGCGCTCGATGAACACGTTGGGACGGGCAGGATGGTATTTCTCGATCACGTCGGTGACGCGGTGGATCTGCTGGTTACGAAAATCGATGAACGCTTCGGCGCGCTCTTCCTTGCCGAACAACTTGCCGAACAGACGCATGGTCGGCTCGGTGTTCTGCATGGGGTTGTTGCGAAAGTCGACGTACACCACCGGGATGCCCAGGGCATCGAGTTTCTCGATGTAGCGGGCATCCTCGGTTGCGTGCTGCGCTTCGATGTTGAGGATGATCACGTCAGGCTTCTGCGAGATCGCCTGCTCGATGTCGAAGGTGCCGCTCTCGAAACCGCCGAAGGTCGGGATTTTCGCGATGTCGGGGAATTTGCGCAGGTAGGCGTTATAGGTGTCCGGGTCGGACTGGATCAAATCCTTGCGCCAGCCGACGATGCGTTCGATAGGGTTCTGCGTATCCAGCGCGGCCACCAGATACAGCTGGCGACCTTCACCCAGAATGACCCGGCGCACCGGCAGGTGAACCTTGACCGTGCGGCCCTGCAAGTCAGTCACGGTGCCCAGTGCCGGATCCGCTTCGCCAGCCTGTACGCGGCTTGGCATCAAGGAAGAAATCGACAAACCCAGCAGCCCGGCGATCAGCAGGGCGGCGAAGGTCTGGCGGCGGCGAAAAACATTAACCATGGTGTATGCCTTTGCAAAAGCCGGATCGGACCACGACGCCAGGCGCCGCTCCGGGCCGGACGTTTCAGAAATCGACAGTGGCCGAGAGCAATAAGGTCCGAGGCGCGCCCTGGGAGAACGCGCCGTAGGAGGCGACGCCCGACCAGTATTCACGGTCGAACACGTTCTGCACGGTGGCCCGCAAAGTGGTCGGCCGTTCGGCGATGCGAGTGGCGTAGCGAGCGCCCACATCGAAGCGGGTCCAGGCGTCCAGTTGTTGGGTGTTGGCCTGATTGACGTACTGGTTGCCGGTGTAGATCGCGCCGCTGGTCAGCGTCAGACCTTCGACCTGCGGGACGTCCCACTCGGCCCAGAGGTTGGCTTGCACTTCGGGAACCCCGACCGGTTTGTTGCCACGGTTGGCAGCGACACCGGTTCGGGTCAGTTCGCCGTCGAGCAGCGTCACGCCCCCGATCAGGCGTGTGCCTGTTGCAATCTCGCCCGCCATGTTCAGTTCGACGCCACGGTTGCGCTGTTCGCCGTTGACCGAGAACACCCCGGATGCCAGTTCACCGCTGGGCTTTTCAAGCTGGAACAGGGCGATGGTGGACATGAAACGGCCGTAGTCGAGCTTGACCCCGACTTCCTGCTGGCGCGACACATAAGGGGAAAAGATCTCGCCCGCGTTGGCAGCGGCGGACGGCGCGATGTCACCCTTGCTCAGGCCTTCGACGTAGTTGTAGTAGAACGAGACATGGTCCCAGGGCTTGGCGACGATCCCGAACAGCGGCGTGGATTTGCTTTTGTCGTAGGACGTGGTGATTGAGCCTGCCGTGTTGTAGTTATCCGACTTGATGTTCTGCTGGCGCACGCCGAGCGTGACCTGGAGGTGTTCATCGAGCACCGACAGGGTGTCGGCGAGGGCCACGCCCGACAGCTCGCTTTCGGAAACCTTCGGGGTATCCGGCTTGGCGATCGCGGGTTTCGGGCGATCGAGCGGGTGATAGATGTTCGACAGGATCGCCGGGCCGGAAATAATCCCCCGGGACAAGTTATCGCGGTAGCGGGTGACTTGTAGCGCCGTGCTATGACTGATCGGCCCGGTGTCGAACCGCAGCCGCGCACCGGCATCGACGGTGTAGCGCTGGACTTCGAATTTGTAATAGCCGGGGATCGACGAGGTGTCGCCCGCTTCATTGATGATGGTCGGCGTCTGGTCGGACATGCGCGCGACATCCGATCGGCCACCGCCGGCGTGGGCGAACACGGTCAGGTTGTCGTTGAGGTCGTATTCGCCGCCGAGCAACGCCGATTTGTCGCGGGTTTCCGACCAGCCCCATTCCTGGCTGACGCTGGTGCGGCCGTTGGCTGCGGACGGAATCTCCACGCCGGAGGCAATCAGGAAGGGGCGGGATGCGGCGTCGAAACTCTCTTTCTGATTGATCAGGTCCAGGGTGGTGCGCAGGCGTTCGCCCTGGTAGTCGAGGGACATCGCGCCGATACCGACCTCTCGGGATTGCTTGTCGATAGCCGTATCGCCTTGCTGGACGCTGCCATTGATCCGCACGCCGAAGCGGCGTTCTTCACCGAAGCGTCGGCTGACATCGAGGTGGCCGCCGAGCTGGGTATTCAAGGCGTAACTGGTGGTGAAACGAGTCAGGTCTTCGTCCAGTGAACGCTTGGGTACCACGTTGATCACGCCGCCGACACCGCTGTTGGGCGACATGCCGTAGAGCAGGGCGCCGGGGCCTTTGACCAGTTCGATCCGTTCGGCGTACTCGGTGAACACCCGGTAGTTGGAGGCCACGCCGTACACGCCGTCGAACGCCAGTTCACCGAGGTTGCCTTCGCCGACCGGAAAACCACGGATGAAGAACGAGTCGACAATCCCGCCTGTCTGCCCTGTGGAACGCACCGATGAGTCGCGCTCCAGCAAGTCGCCGACGGTGACAGCCTGCTGGTCCTTGATCAGTGTCGAGGTGTAGCTGCTGACACTGAACGGAGCGTCCATCGCATCGCGGTTGCCCAGAATGCCAAGGCGTCCGCCGCGGGCGACCTGACCGCCCGCAAGCACCGGCGGCAAGCTGTCGGTGCGCGTGTCGATGCCTTCGACCGTGGTGTCCGACAACGTGACCCGGCGCACTACCAGCGTCCAGGTCCCGTCGCTGCGAGCGACCATCTCCAGGCCACTGCCTTCGAGCAGTCGAGACACCGCTTCCTGCACCGAGTAGCTGCCGGACAATCCAGGGCTGACGAGGCCTTCGGTGATCGACGGCTGAAACGACAAGGCGATACCGGCGTCCACGGCAAAGCTCGAGAGGGTCACGCCAAGCGGGCCGGGCCCGATGTTGTAGGCTCGCACAGTGACCGCGTCCAGCTGCACCGGCCTGGCTGCCTCGGCGAGCGCGCTGCTGGCCAGGCCCAGCACAACGCTGAGCAACACGCCGCGCATAACGGGCTTTAGCAGACGATCCGCAAGCAAGGGTCGTGCAACGAGCATGAAGGGATGACCCTATGGACGAGGTGGAATGGTTGTTCCTTTCATAGCCAGCCGAGATCAAAAAAAGTATCACCCGTGCGGTGATTTTTTTGCTCAGGCGGGTGAGAGCGTCACCCAGTAACCACTCAAGTGCCCGGAGACGCGCACGGGATAGGTCTGCGCCAGCATGTTCAGCGAGCGTTGGGTATCACTGATGGGAAAGGCCCCGGAAATGCGCAGGTCGGCAATGGCTGGATCGCACCGCACAATGCCTCGGCGATAGCGCGCCAGTTCGACAACAAAATCCGCCAGCCGCATCTTGTCCGCCATCAGCATGCCCTCGGTCCAGGCGCCAACGTTGCGGTCGGTCGGGTTCAGCGAGCCAAAGGCCTGTGATGAAAAGTCGGTACGTTGCCCGGCGTTGACGATGATCGGCGCGCTCTGTGGGCTGTCGGCCAGCTCGACTTGCACAGCGCCTTCGAGCACTGCGAGTTGGGTGCGCGGCTGCCATTCACGAACGGTGAAGCGCGTGCCCAGCGCCTGCATCCGGCCCTGACGGGTGCTGACCAGAAAAGGTCGAGGCTGCGCGGCGTTGTCCGGCGCAGTCTGCACCAGGATTTCGCCTTCGCGTAAATGGATCAGCCGCTGCCGGGTGTCGAACAGAACGTCGATGGCCGTGTCGGTGTTCAGGGTGATTTGCGAGCCGTCGGCCAGGGTCAGTTCGCGACGCTGCCCGACGGCGGTGTGGTAATCGGCGGACCATTGCTGCGACTGCGCCAGTTTCCAGCTGCCCCAACCGGCGGGTATCGCCGCCAGCAGCAAGGCCAGTTTGCCCAGCGCTGCGCGGCGTTCCGGGTTACTCGGGCGATCCAGCGCCGACATCGCCAGCGACGGCGGCAGGCCGCCGAACTTGCTTTGCAGCAACTGCGCGCGGGCCCACGCCCGGTTGCGCTCGGGGCTGCTGACTTTCCAGTACTCCCACTCCGCACGCTCGGTTTCGCTGAGGTCGTTTTCGCTCAGACGCATCAGCCACTCGGCGGCTTCTTCGAGTATTTTCGGATCGAGCGGCGGTTCACTGCGGCGCGTAAGCATTCATTCCACCAGCATCAGGCACTGCACGAAAGCCTGTTTCATGTAGCGCTTGACGGTGATCAGCGAGACGTCCAGCTGCTCGGCGATGTCGGCGTATTTCAAGCCGCCGATCTGCGACAGCAGGAACGCGCGTTTGACCAGTGGCGGCAGGGTGTCGAGCATCGCGTCGATTTCGTGCAGGGTTTCCAGCACCACGAAGCGCAACTCGGGGGAGGGCACTTCCGGTGCGGGCAAATGCGCGAGGGCATCAAGGTAGGCGCGTTCCAGAGCCTTGCGCTGATACCAGTTGATGAGGATGCCCTTCGCCACGCAACTCAGGTAGGCCCGGGGTTGCTCGATGGTCGTGACTTGGGAGGCGAGGATCCGGGTGAAGGTATCCTGCGCCAGATCCGCCGCATCCATGGCGTTACCCAGTTTTTTCTTCAGCGTGGCGTACAGCCAGCCGTGATGGCCGCTGTACAGCGCTTCGATCACGCGCAGATGGTTGTCGTTGTTCGCGGGAAGGGTTTCGCTCATGGCTGCAGTGTTTTGCAATTGAGAAGTATTCCCAATGCTAGTTTACAAAGAGCCTGCGACGCAAGCGCGATTCGTATCCGTTTTCAGGCGCGTGGCATTCTCATCAACGCGTCCGCCATGGCATCGATTTCCGCCTCGGTGTTGTAGGCGTGCAGTGATGCCCGGCTGACTTCCAGCAGGTCCCGCTGCTGCATGTCGAGCAGCGTCGAGCGGAAAGTCGAGGTGGTGACATTGACGCGTTTTTCCTGCTGCGCCAGCCATGTCTGAACTTGCGCCGCGCTGGCGCCCTGGCAGGTGAAGGTGACGATGCCTGACTTGACCGCCCCTCGATCCTGCGGCGTCACCCCGGGCAGGTCGGTCAGGCGATTGCGCAAGTGTGCCGACAATCGTTGAATGCGCTGCCACATCGGTTCGATGCCTTGCGCCAGGGCGTAACGGGCCGCCGCCCCCATGCCCAGTTTCGCGGCAACGTTGCATTCCCAGTTTTCAAATCGTCGGGCATCGCCTCGGATCTTGAAGGTATCCGGGGTCAGCAATGAGGCCGCGTGCAGGTCGAGAAACGTCGGTTCGAGGTTTTCGCACAAGGTTTTTTCGACGTAGAGAAACCCCATGCCCCGAGGGCCACGAAGGTATTTGCGGCTGGTGGCCGCCAGCATATGACAGCCGATTTTCTGCACATCGATCGGCATCTGCCCGACGCCCTGGCAGGCATCCAGCAGAAACAGAACCCCGGCCGAGCGGGCGAGGGCGCCGATCTGTTCGATAGGCTGCACCGGGCCGCCGTTGGTGGCGATCACCGGCAGCGACACCAGGGCGACCCGATCATCGCCGAGCATGCCCCGCAGCGCCGGCACTGACACCTGACCCTGTTCGTCGTTGGGAACCACCCTGATCTCGATGCCGCGCTGCTGCTTGAGTTGCAGGTAGGGAATGTAGTTGCCGGCGTATTCGGTGGTCGATGTCAGCACCACATCGCCAGGCCGCAGCGGCAATGAATAGAAGGCCATGTCCCAGGCGCGGGTCGCGTTTTCAATCACCGCGATTTCTTCGGGACGCGCGTTGATCAGTTGGCCGATGGCGTCGTAGACATCCTCCACTTCCCGGGCCTGTTGCCCGGCGGCTTCGTAACCGCCGATCCGGGTTTCAAGTTGCAAGTGACGGGTCACCGCTTCGATGACTGGATTGGGCATCAGCGCCGCGCCGGCATTGTTGAAGTGAATCAGTTGCTCGACACCAGGGGTGTCGGCGCGCAGTTGTTCAATGTTCAACGAAAACTCCTTGGTCAGTCGCCCGGCGGCATCTGGCTCGGTTGCATGACCATCGGCCGGTAGCGCAAGGCAACGATGGGCATCAGCGCGAGCATGTAGGCGAGGCAGACAAACAGGTAGGTGTACTGCAAACCATAGATCTGGCTGAGTAACCCACCGGCCGAAATGCCGGCGATGGACGCGAATTGCGCAGTGCTTTGGGCAATGCCCAGCACATAGCCCTGGCGCGAGCTGTCGGCGGTCTTGGAGATCAGCGCCATCAGCACCGGCGTCGTGGCGCCGAGCAATACGCCCCAGATGAAGTAGGTGCCGACGAATACGATCGGATTACGCGTGACGCCGGCGAGTGCCGTCAGCGCGATGCAGCCGATCACGACATAAGTAATGCGTTGCAAGGTGTCCTGCCGGGAACGGTGCTCGAAGTAACGCGACCACGCGGTTGCCGACAGAATGAAACCCAGCGCCAGCAAGCCATAGCACAGCCCGACCACCGAGTTGCTGACCTCGAACACCGAGCTGACGTACAGCGAGAACGACGTCTGCGGCAGCATCCGCGCCAGCAGCAGGATGCCCATGACACCCAGCAGCGACAGCAGGGGCGTGCCTTGCCAGACGCTGGTGTTATGGCTGGCAGGAGCCGCTTTATCAGCGACCGGCGCTTTCTTCACTGGCGGTACATCCGGCAACGTCACGGCTGCGACCACGGTGCAGATGGCGCATAGCACAGCGGCGATCATGTTGATCCAGAAGAATGTCGCGTAATCGAGGATCAGTCCGCCGACCACTGCGCCGAGCAACGAGCCGACGTTGGTGGAGATCTGCAGGATCGCGAACAGCCGTGCCCGCCGCGAAGGTGCTTCAATGCTCACGCCGTACGCCTGGGCCGGGGCGATGTAGCCGGCGAAGGCGCCTTGCAGGAAGCGCAGGATCAGGATCACCCAGATGTCACTGCACAGGGCCAGCCCAAGCTGGGTCAATGACAGGCCGGCGAGGGCGCGGATCATCATCAACTTGTGGCCGTAGCGGTCGCCGATACGGCCCCAGAATGCACTGGTCAGAATAATGCCCAGCATCGGCCCGACGTACACGGCGATGCTGGCGAAGCTGAAAAGCGAGTCTGAGGAGGTCAGCCCGCGCAGGTGGACAGGCCAGAACGGCCCGCTCATTTCCATCGCGCCCATCGAAATGAGCTGGATCGCGAACAGAAGATAAATCAGGACTCTTACGCGCGAACCCGCGATGGCACCTGCTTGGGTCATGAGTCAGCCTCGGTTATTGAACGACATTGAGCGGGTTGGTCAGCGTGTGCTGAATCCGGTAGTTGGAATACTGCATCATGTGCATGCGCAGCAACGAACGGGTCGGCCATGGATCATTGAGGAAGGCCTTGCGTTCGACTTCCCATAGATCCGGCGCAACACGCTCGCGCACCGCTGCGAACGCCTGCTCGGTTTCTTCACGCAGAATGCCCCACATCCGGTTGTTGTCCAGCGCGTACTCCTTGGTCAGCCACAGGGCCATTTCATGCAGGTGCGTGAGGAAGGCTGCGTCGAGCACGAACATGCGCACCGGCTCGATATCGCCCTCGAACACCGTTGGCAGAATGCCCGGCTGCACATGCGGTTGCAGGGTGTAGCCGCGTCCCTCCAATAATGGCGCGTAGGTCCTGCCATCGCCGAAATCGCGGATCAGCAGACTACGTGCTTTGCCATCCGGGGAAAACAGCACCATCGTGTTCTGCTGGTGCGCTTCGAGCCCGATCCCGTACATCAGGTAGATCGCCACTACCGGATGAGTGACCACTTTGGCGTACTGACGGAACCAGTCTTCCACCTGAGCGGCATTGGCCCGAACGCCGTCGCGCTCGATCAGCTCGGTGAACAGTGGTCGACCGTTGCCCGGCAAGCGAGTGAACAGAGAAGCCACGGTGATCGGCAGACAATCGTCGTTACGCTCGAACGCTTGCTGGCTGGCACGGAACACCACCGACAGATGCCGGCCGGGATGGTCGTCCTGAGTGATCGCGTGCTTGTAACGCAAGCCGATCTCCTCCGGGAAGATTTCCAGGCGTTGCTCGAAACCGTTTTCGACCTCGAGGATCTTCGTGATGACGGTGCTGATGCGTGGCCCCATGTGAATCGACTTGGCTTGCAGGCTGCGCAGCTCGCTGGTCATCCACACGGCAATCGGCAACTTGATCAGCGGCGCGCTCTCATTGAGCACCGGCATCATCGTGCGGTAGGACATGGTCGGCAGGGTCTGGATGTCCGGACCGTCGGTGATGAGAATGCCTTCTGCAATTTCCGCCGCAAAGTTTTTCAGCACGTAAGCCTGCAAATGCCATGAGTGAATCGGTAGCGGCAACCACTGGGATTCGTCCAGGCCCTTGTCGTTGAGCGACGCCTTCCATTGCGCCCATTGCGTTGGGAAGTTACTGGCGAACCAGCTGTGGTAATCGCTGACGTGAGGCATGCTTTCGCTTTTCGCCATGTCGGCCCGCAGCGCGGCAATGCGCAGCGGCACCTGGGCGTTGAACTCCGGTGACAGTTGCTCGACTTCCTCATCGCTGAGGCCCGGTCGCGCTTTCCAGGTCGGATAGTAGGGGTGACCTTCCAGCGAGCCCCACTGGTCGAGAAGGATCGCGGCGTCCTTGGTGCTTGCGTGCTGGCGCAGGTAATCGGTCAGGCTGTCGAGGCCCTGTTCCCGGGCGGCGGCGGCCAGTCGAGCGTTCCATTGCTGGCGATGCTGACGCGCGTGGGCGTCGTTCATCAGGCTGTTTTCCATGTCCGACTTGAGCCCGGCGATGCCTTCATCAGTGGGTTCGAAATCGAAGCTGTCGCGCAGCACATCCAGCAGGTCATGATGGGTGTAGATCACCTGGCGTACGCCTTCATCGGTCATCAGGATCACGTCGCCGTCATTGACTACGGTATCGGCCGGGCCCTTGGCGATGTTGGAAAAGAACACATGGGCACGACCGTCTTTCAGCGCGTACGTGGCCTCATTACCGGCCTCAGAGAAGCGCAAGCCCGCGCGATCCAGAATGTTTTCGGCAAACAGGCAACGGATCATCCGTCGCAGGGCGTTCTTGCGGGAGTAGGCGATGAGTGTCTTGAAGTCATCCATATCAGCTATCTGCTCGTCGAGAAGTTAATGAAAAGTTGAACCCGCTCACGCGGTGCGCGGCCATTGGCTGGGGAAGTAGTCGAGCGCCGAGTCGCGCAGGCCCTGCATGTAGGAAACGCTCCATTGCAGGACTTCTTCGATGTAGGGGACTTTCAGTTCGAAGCGCCGGGCCATTTCCACCAGCAGCACGAGGCCGTAGGCAACGTCTTCGTTGAAGGCGCGGCTTTCGCGCTCGATCACGTAGCCGGCGCGGTTGTCGTCGGCCGGAATCATTGGCGCGAGGATGTCGTTGTAGGCCTGGTTGGTGCGCAGGATCGACAGCATGCTGCTCTGATCGCGGATCTGCTCGCCATAGGCCTCGATGATTTCCTGCTTGAGGGATTTGACCGATGACAGGTCGATGCCCATGCGCTGGCTGATCGCGCTGCACAGTTCCTGACTTTCCTGATCCATGCGCTCCAGAAAATAGGCGCCCAGCTCGGGGCATTCGGTCCACCAGCACATTCGTTGCGGGAAGATCTTGCGATGCCATTGGCCGTAAGGACCGATCAAACCGTAGATCACCGAGCTGTGCATGATCGGGTTGCCTGGTGTCAGGGTGATTTCCAGGTAGTGGTCGAGCATCGTCACACAGGGGCCATAAAGCGTGGTGAGGATTTTTTCCAGGTGCTGCCGTGATTGCGCTGATTCGCGGTCGTGCAGCGCGACATACAACTGGCTCTTGCCGCCGCCCATCTTGACCGACACCCCAGGCTTCAGATCGAACGCGGTGTGCGGCACATCCTTCATGCCCCAGATCACCACATTGGAGCGTTCGCCCAGCGAAGCTTCCGCCAGCCAGTCAAAACCGCAGAAACCCGGGATCGCGCCGACATAAACCGGTTTGCTCGAACTCAAATGCGGCGCGATGGCTTGCAAGGCTTGCGGCCGTGCGTGAGCCGGCACCGTGATGATCACGATGTCGGCGTCGGCAACCACGACGCCGGCGTCGGTGCTGACCCGGTCCGGTCGCGCGCTCAGCGTCGAGCCGTCCGGCATCAGCGCCTGCATCGGCTGGTTGGCGAGGTGCCGGTCGACCACCTCTTGATTGTTGGTGAGCATCGAAACCTGAACATTGGGCAGCTGTTTAAACAGAATGGCATTCAGATGCCCGGTCCGGCCTGCGCCGCAGATGGCGACTTTCAGCGGTTTCATACAGAGACTTTCCTGTGTGGGAGACGCGTCAGGCGACGCTCAATTGCAGGGGAGTGGCGTCGGATTCCAGCCAGCGGGTCTTGCCCAGCCAGCGGTCCAGTTGCGGGGCGACGTCCGGGTCCAGCAGGTCGCGTTCTTCCAGCCATTTGTCGTCGAATACGGTGTGCAGGTACTTCTCGCCACCGTCGGCAATCGGCACCACAACGTTGCCGGTCAGCGTGCCTTTGTGAATCAGCTCCAGCGCCTTGAAGATCGCTCCGCCGGTCGAACCGCCGACCAGCAGGGCCAGATTGCGTGCGATGTAGCGGGCGGTTTCGAAGGCCTGAGAATCGGTGACCTGCAAGCCCAGGTCGATGCAGCTGTAGTCGAGCACCAGGCCAACGGTGTCGCCGGCCGGGGTGCCGGTCCCCGACTGGTAGTACGGATAGCCGGGATGGCCGAAGACGATGGAACCGGCCGGTTCGACGGCGACGGTAACGATGTCCGGGTTGTGCAGTTTCAGGCCGCGGGCGATGCCGGTCATCGAACCGCCAGTGCCGACGCAGCCAACGTACGCGCCGATGTGGCCACCGGCCTGGGCGATGGTTTCACGGACGAAGTCGCTGTAGCCGCCGGCATTGGCCGCGTTGTCGGACTGGTTCATGAACACCGCGCCGGGGATCTGCGAGGCGAGTTCGGCGGCCAACCGTTGACGCTCGACCACGGCCACTTCGTCTTCCCGGTACGTGCCGGCGACGAAGCGGATCTCGGCGCCCAGTGCCTTCATCACCGCGATCTTGTCCTGCGCCGCATGGTGATCGACCACCGCAATGAAATGCAGGTCGAACTCCACGGCTGCCATTGCCAGGCCGATGCCGGTATTGCCGGAGGACGATTCCACGACCACGCCACCGGGTTTCAACTTTCCGGACTTGAGCGCCGCCAAGACCATGTTGCGCGCCATACGGTCTTTAATGCTGCCGCCGGGGTTGTTCTTCTCTATCTTGAGCAAAAGTCGAGCGTTGGTATCCGGAACATCAATGCCCAACATTGGTGTATTGCCAATAAGATCCGAAACTTTATTCAGTATCATCTGGACGTCTTCCCTTAATAGTCAGGTGTGAATGCGTAGTTACCTTCCGTACAACAAGTCGCCGTCAGTCGCCGTGGCAACGGGTGGCGATGAAATTCGTTTTCCAGCAAGTCCATCTGATAACCGGCGGTATTGGCGTAGATCAATAAATCGCCGGTTTGCGGTGTTGTTTCGAAGTTGATCAATCGATGAGTAATCACGTCATCATCCAGGCAACTATGTCCGGCGATGTAGGCTTGCATCGGAACTTGTCTCGATTCTTTCGAAGTGATCAGGATTGGATCGACAAGGTATTCAGATGAAAACCAGGTTTCGCACGCGCTGAAACTGCTGCCTTCGGCGAATATCACAACTTTGTTGTCGGCCAATTGTTTGGTGCGCGTTACGCGAAAGACGGTGATCGCCGCTTGATCCACCAGACTTCGGCCGGGCTCCAGTGCCAGTTTTATATTCTGACTCTTCAAGTAACTGGCAATGGTTTTTTCCGGGGAATGCTCCGACGTTAGGAATAAGTCCAACCACTGGCAAGCCGTCAGACCGCTGCCATAAGGGTAATAAGAGTGGGGTACTCGACGGTTCTGATAATGACCAGGGTTGTTGTCGTTCTGCAAAAAACTGTCGTACTGCCGTGGGTCGACATAGCGCATCGGCAGGCCACCACCGATGTCAATCATGACCGGGTCGAGGCCCATTTCCCTGGCGGCATCGAAGAACCCGGTCACTTCACGGAAGGCCTGTACTCGGGTTTCGTAGCCGTATCCGCCGAGGTGGAAATGGAAACCTTCGAAGTGCAACGACTCCCGATGTTCCGTCAGCCATTGCAAGCACTGAAACACGTCATCGGCGCCCATTCCGAAGCGGCTCGACGAGCAATTTGTTGGCCTGTAACGCAGCAGGACTCGGGCTTTTGCCGGTGGCGGCGAGGTGTCGAGCAACGCTGTTAGCTCGCTGAATTCCTCTCGGGAATCCACACAAATCAGCGAACCGCCTTGCACCAGCGCTTGATGAAACGCGTTGGTTTTGGCCGGCCCGGTTGCGCACAAATGTTCCGCTTCGGTCCCGGCGCGCAGTGCAGCTTGCAACTCAAACAGGCTCGATACGTCAGTGCCGATGCCCGAAGACGCAGCCGCAGCCAGCAGGCACTGGGACTTGTTGGCTTTGGCGCCGTAGAAAATCGCGTAGTCGACGTCATGCTTTTTCAGCACCGATTGCAGCGCCTGGGCATTGGCCTCAAAGGCATGTGGCCACACGAGATTCAGCGGCGATCCGTGTTGTTTAACAAGCTCAACAAGTTTTCCAGGTGAATGTTGAAGAAAGTTTTCGATAACAGGATCAAGTAACGGTTTCAGCACTTTTGTGTAATGAGCTTCAGTTGTGTGTTTAACGGGCGGCGCAATTAATTCAGGCATAGGAAACCTCTGGCGTAAATAATCGCCATATGTATGTTGCGTGTTCTTGCTGCTCGTCAGATACGAATGTTTAAAAAGGTGGAGGCGGATGACAGATCCGCTCTGGAATTAAACAAGGGGCATGTTCTTTCATAAAATTTTCACAAATCTGTTTCATGAGAACCCCACTCCTTAAGGCTCAGACAGGCAAGGAGAAGGCCAATAAAATATGGCCTTGTCGCTTTTGAAGTGCCATTGCCTGACATGTAAATGACATCATTGCGCCGAACTTTCGGTGAACAAAATCGCAGGTCTTGATTTGAGTCTCGACCCTGTCAGCGGCTCGAACAATATTGCGAACGGGAACGATTATCAAGTAAGGTTTTCAAATATTTTTGAATGAACACACACAACAAGGGAGTGCGAAGCCGTTTGTTCGCCTGCTCAAGTAAGCGCTCGCGTATTGATTAAAAATTCTCTTAACGCCTTGTTATTCAAGGTGTTGACGATTGATTCAATGCGCCTGAAATCAACCCGGTTTTTCCCCTGTAACAGGTGTTCGAATTTTTTTTGAAAACCCACGACTGAAGCACGCTCAGGAGAGTCCCGATGACTGTTCGTCACAGCACCAACGCTACGCTTCCCATCAGCTACCTGTTCGTTCCCGGCAACCGCCCGGAGCGTTTTTCCAAAGCGGTCGACGCCGGGCCGGACGCGATCATTCTCGACCTCGAAGATGCCGTTCATCCGAACAGCAAAGCCGTGGCCCGGGCGTCGATCTGGGCCTGGCAACAGAGCACGCCTGAAACCGCCTGCCGGCGTTACATCCGGCTGAACAGCGTCGGCAGTTCGCTGTTTCGCCAGGACATGACGTGGCTGGGCGATATGCGCTACCCCGAGCGCTGCGCGGGGATTTTCCTGCCCAAGGCCGAATGCCCGGAGAGCCTGTCCCATGTCGTCGGGCGACTGCTGGAATGGAACCCCGAGCTGCAGATCGTCGCCATCATCGAGACCGCCAAGGGCTTGCATCAGGTCGAGGCGATTGCGGCGATTCCCGGGTTGGCGCGGCTGGCATTCGGTTCGCTGGATTTTTCCCTGGACATCGATTGCAGCCAGATTCCCGAAGCGTTTCTGTTCGCCCGCAATCGCATCGTGCTGGCTTCGCGGGTGGCCGGGTTACCGGCGCCGATCGATGGCGTGACCCCGGCCATCAGCGACATGGCGGTGGTCGAGCGCGACTCGCGTTACGCCCGGTCACTGGGGTTCGGCGCCAAGCTGTGTATCCATCCTTCGCAAATCACTACGGTGCAGAAAGCCTTCCTGCCCAACGCCCGCCAACTGGCGTGGGCGGATCGGGTCCTGAACGCGGTGGCCGGGGGCAGTCACGCGGTGCAGGTCGACGGCGAAATGGTCGATCTGCCGCTCATCGAACAGGCCCAGCGCCTGCGGGACATGGCCAGCCAGTACGCGCTGGTCGCCAACGCGGATGCCTGCTGAAACCGGGGGTGAAGCATGGGACATGGTTACCAGATTGCCTTGCGTGCGCTGTGCGACGTGCGGCAATCCGAGCAGGTCGATCCGCTCAACGTGCAACGTCTGCGCGAGGCGATCATCCAGGCCGGGCATTGGCTGGAACCGATCATCGTCGAGCGTTCCCGGGGCATCGTGATGGACGGCAACCACCGGTTCAACGCAGCGCGGGCACTGGGGTTAAAACGGGTGCCGTGCATCCAGCTCGACTACGCCGACCCACGGGTTTGTGTGCGCCACTGGCAAACCGGACAAGCGTTCGAAGTGGCGCAGATTTTCACCACCATCGAGCGTGGCGAATTGTTCCCGTACAAGACCACCCGCCACGCGTTCGACCCCGCGCTGCCGGTGGTCTCCATCCCGCTGCACTGCCTGTATGACTGATCGGCGTCGGAGGGTGGGTTTCACTGCCCCATCCTCCGGCGTTTTCCCCTGCGGGCGATCCGCGCAAAAAAAATATTCGGCCACGCTGATACTTTTTCGATTGTCGACTGGCAAATAGGAGTCATTACCATTTTCAGCCATTCGAGAAGGACCCAATCGTCATGTCTGTTGCACGCCGACCCTGCAGTGAACGCGCCCTCACACTGGCCATTCGCACCGCGATGCTGAGTTCTATCCTGGCCGCAGGAAGCGCCACTGCCTGGGCAGCCGACCCCAAGCAACCCGAGCAACAGGACGCCGCCGCCACCGAAGGGCTGACGCTGGACACCACCAACGTCAACGCCCGTTACAACGGCGCAACCGCATTGCCGGAAGTTCTCGCCGGCGGGCAGGTCGCCCGAGGTGCAAGGCTGGGGATGATGGGCAACAAAGACGTGATGGACACACCGTTCAGCGTGACCAGCTACACCGCCAAAACCCTCGCGGATCTGCAAACGGTCACCGTGGCTGACGCACTGGAACGCGACCCATCGGTGCGCTCGACCGGGCAGACCGGTGGGATCGTCGATTCGTTTTTCATCCGGGGATTTGCGATAGGCGAGGGCAACCTCGGCGAGCTGGCCTATGACGGTGTGTACGGCGTTGCGCCCAACTATCGCGTGTTCACCGAATACGCCGAGCGCGTCGAAGTGCTCAAGGGTCCGGGCGCGCTGATGTACGGGATTTCGCCCAACAGTGGCGTTGGCGGCGTGATCAACATCGTACCCAAACGGCCGCTGGCCGAAGACCTGACCCGCTTCACCGGCAGTTACGCGTCGGACTCGCAAGTGGGCGGGCACCTGGACATCAGTCGGCGTTTCGGTGACGAAAACCAGTTCGGCGTACGTTTCAATGGCAGCCTCCAGGGCGGCGACACTGCGGTGGATGATCAGGAGAGGGACCTCAACATCGGTGCAATCGCCCTCGACTACCAGGGCGAGCGCTTGCGTCTGAACCTGGATTTCATCAGCCAGAAAGAGAGCTTCGAGGCGGCGTCGCGCCCGTTCACCATCGCACCGGGCGTCGAGATTCCATCGGCGCCGAACGGCCGCACCAACCTGCCGCAGGACTGGGGCTGGTCGGACACCAGGGAGCAGTCGGCCTTGCTCGGCGGCGAGTACGACCTCAACGATAATCTGACGGTATTCGCCCACGCCGGCGGTGGCCGCTCCGACGTCAAGCGCATGTCCGACCAGGTGCCGCGAATCCTCAACGACGCCGGCGACACCAGCAACATCCCCGGCTATTACAAATTCAACGTCGACCGTTCGACGGCCGACGTGGGCATGCGTGCGCTGTTCGCCACCGGCCCGGTCACCCACACGACCACGGTCATGGCGACCCGTTATCAGGATGAGTTGTCCCGGGGCATCAACAACGGCACGGAAATCCGCTCGAACATCTACCACCCGGTGGACGTGCCCAAGCAGTACATCAACTCGCCGAAAGTGCTGCGCATTTCCGAATCGGAACTGTCCGGCATCGCGTTGACCGACACCCTGGGCTTTCTCGATGACCGGATCCAGTTGACCCTCGGCGTGCGCCGTCAGGACATCGAATCGCGTAACTACAACGCTTCGGGTGCGGTCAGCTCCCGTTACGACGACAACGCGACGACGCCGTTGGCAGGCGTGGTGGTCAAACCGTGGGAAGACGTTTCGCTGTACTACAACTACGTCGAAGGCCTGAGCAAAGGTGATATCGCTCCGGGCACGGCGGCGAACTCCGGTGAAACCTTCGCACCCTACAAATCCAAGCAGCACGAAATCGGCGTCAAGTACGAACACGGCACGTTCATGACCACTCTGGCGCTGTTCCAGATCGAGAAGCCGAGCGGCGAAATCGGCGCCGGCAACGTGTTCTCGGTGCAGGCCGAACAACGCAACCGTGGTGTCGAGCTGAGCATGTTCGGTGAAGTGGCGCCGGGCACCCGCCTGATGGGCGGCGTGACCTTGCTCGATGGCGAACTGACGGATTCGGCCACCGCCGCCAACCGTGGCAACAAACCGGTGGGCGTGCCGGATGTCCAGGCCAACCTCTGGGCCGAGTGGGACACACCGTGGGTCGAAGGTTTCACTCTGACCGGCGGCGCGATCTACACCGACAGCCAATACGTCAATCAGGCCAACACCCAGGAACTGCCTTCCTGGACCCGCATCGACGCCGGCGCTCGCTACGCCACCAAGATCGAAGGTCGGCCAACGACATTCCGCGCCACGGTGCAGAACGTGTTTGATCGCGAGTACTGGTCGGGTGTGGCGTCCTATGGCGCTTTCTCCCCGGGCTATCCACGCACGTTGCAGTTGTCGGCGACCGTCGACTTCTGATCCGGGGGCCCACTGTCGGGTGCGCCTTCTTATATATAGAGCTACGCACAGCGGTTGATCACAGAGCCTTCAAGGAAAAGGAGTATTCGAATGTTAACCAGCCCGGCATCGACTTCCTCTGGTACGCCATTGCCGATCCCGAAAGTCCAGCGAGCCTTCGATTTCGAGCGCAGCACCAACGAGCATATCCGTGAGCTGCTGCATTATTACGGGCTGCGCACCAGTCTGATCCGGATCAAGGTGATCGATGCCTTGCTGGTTGCCACACGGGAAGGACGCGCCGTTGGCGGGCGCGGGGTGCATGGGTATCTGCAGGCATTTGTCAGCGGCATTCAGTTCATCAGCGTGAGGGAAGTGCTCAAGCGTTTGTGCGAGGAGGGCGTCATCGTGTTTCAGCCCGACAAAAGCTACCGTTTCACCGGCGAGGCCTATGCGATGCTGGAGCAGCATGCCGATCGCTGAGTGATCGGGTGTGCCGGCCAGATCAAACCACCTGTTCGCAGGTGGTTTTTTCGTTGGGGGCCGTCAATCCCGATTCGCTGAAAGCGTTCGATCACCGGACACCCGAACCTTCGTCCAATTGCCCGATCTTGTTCGCCGGCGTACTGTGACCGGTGATGGCGTAAACCGTGACCATCACCATAACGACAAGATCGAGTGCCTTGCCCATGGACAGCCGCCTGCTGAGCGACCGCAGCAGCGTGTTTCGCCACGCTGACCCGTATGCCGTCTCCGACTATGTGAACCAGCACGTCGGCCAGCATTTCATCGGCCTGTCCAAAACCACCCACCCGCAAGCCAGCCTCAACCACCGCAAACTCGCCGACCTCGATCTGTGCCGCATCAGCTATGGCGGCAGCGTTCGCGTCACTTCACTTGCACTGGAAACGGTCTATCACCTGCAAGTCCTGCTGCAAGGCAACTGCCTGTGGCGCGGGCACAAGCGCGAGCATCATCTGGTGCCGGGCGAATTGCTGCTGATCAACCCGGACGATCCGGTGGACCTGACTTATTCCGACGATTGCGAGAAGTTCATCCTCAAGGTGCCGGTCAGCGTGCTGGAATCGGTGTGCGACGAACAGCGCTGGCTGCATCCTGCCCGCGGCATCCGGTTTCTGCGCAATCATTACCGGCTCGACGAACTGGAAGGCTTTACCAATCTGCTGGGCATGATCTGCCAGGAAGCTGAAGCCAGCGACCCGTTGCTGCGGGTGCAGGAGCATTATGCGCAGATCGTCGGTAGCAAACTGATCTCGCTGATGAACACCAACGTCAGCCGTGAATGCCTGAGTTCGCCGAGCGTCAGTTTCGAGCGGATCCTCGACTATATAGAGCGCAACCTGAAGCTGGATCTGCCCGCCGAACACCTGGCGGCCCAGGCAAACATGAGCTCGCGCTCCCTGTACGCGCTGTTCGAACGCCAGCTCGGCGTGACCCCGATGCAATACATCCGCCAGCGCAAGCTGGAACGCATTCATGCCTGTCTCAGCGACCCGAGCTGCCCGGTGCGCAACCTCACCGAACTGGCGCTCGACTACGGCTTCCTGCACCTCGGGCGTTTCTCCGAAAGCTACCGCCAGCAGTTCGGCGAATTGCCGTCCGTGACCTTCAAGCGCCGCCACTGAAGTCCCGCCTCGAAACAATCTGAAGCACCTGCTGCGCCGTCCTGCACAAAACGGATAGCGCTCTGCAGGATTCGGATATTGCCGCCCGCGTTGCCTCCCTAATCTGACCTGGCCTGAACAATAACAATGGAGGCCCCGGCCATGTCCCTGGGAATCGACTACCTCAATGCCATGCTTGAAGAGGACCCCGAAAAGGGGGCCTACCGCTGCAAGCGGGAGATGTTCACCGATCCGCGGCTGTTCGAACTGGAGATGGCGCACATCTTCGAAGGCAACTGGATCTACCTCGCCCACGAAAGCCAGATCCCCAACGCCAACGATTTTCTGACCACCACCATGGGTCGCCAACCCGTGTTCATCGCCCGCAACAAGGCCGGTGAACTCAATGCCTTTCTCAATGCGTGCAGCCATCGCGGCGCCATGCTTTGCCGGCACAAGTCCGGCAACCGTTCCAGCTATACCTGCCCGTTCCACGGCTGGACGTTCAACAACAGCGGCAAACTGCTCAAGGTCAAGGATCCGAGCGAAGCCGGCTACCCCGAAGGCTTCAACTGCGAAGGCTCCCACGACCTCACCAAAGTCGCGCGTTTCGAGTCCTATCGCGGCTTTCTGTTCGGCAGCCTGAATGCCGATGTGAAAACCCTCGTCGAGCATCTGGGCGAGTCGGCCAAGATCATCGACATGATCGTCGATCAGTCCCCTGAAGGTCTGGAAGTGCTGCGCGGTTCCAGCTCCTACATCTATGAAGGCAACTGGAAACTCACCGCCGAAAATGGTGCCGACGGCTATCACGTCAGCTCCGTGCACTGGAACTACGCCGCCACCCAGAACCAGCGTCAGCAGCGCGACGCCGGCGAAGAGATCAAGACCATGAGCGCCGGCAGCTGGGCGAAGAAGGGCGGCGGTTTCTACTCGTTCGACCACGGCCATCTGCTGCTCTGGACCCGCTGGGCCAACCCCGAGGATCGCCCGGCCTACGAGCGTCGTGATGAACTGGCCCGGGACTTCGGCCAGGCCCGCGCCGACTGGATGATCGAGAACTCGCGCAACCTGTGCCTGTACCCCAACGTCTATCTGATGGATCAGTTCAGCTCGCAGATCCGCATCGCCCGGCCGATCTCCGTCAACAAGACCGAGATCACCATCTACTGCATCGCCCCCAAAGGCGAAAGCGCGGAGGCCCGGGCCAAGCGCATTCGCCAATACGAAGACTTCTTCAACGTCAGCGGCATGGCCACCCCGGATGATCTGGAAGAATTCCGCTCGTGCCAGACCGGTTACGGCGCCGGACGCGGCTGGAACGACATGTCCCGTGGCGCGACCCATTGGGTCGAAGGCGCGGACGCGGCGGCCGAGGAAATCGACCTCAAGCCCTTGCTGTCCGGCATGCGCACCGAGGACGAAGGCCTGTTCGTGCTGCAACACAAGTACTGGCAGGAAACCATGCTCAAGGCCGCCGCCAGCGATAAAAACCTGATCCCTGTGGAGGCTGTGTGATGAGCAACCTCTACGACACCGTGCGCGACTTCCTCTACCGCGAAGCACGCTACCTCGACGACGGCCAATGGGATCAGTGGCTGGAACTCTACGCCGCCGACGCCAGTTTCTGGATGCCGGCCTGGGACGACCACGACACCCTGACCGAAGACCCGCAAAGCGAAATCTCGTTGATCTGGTATGGCAACCGTGGCGGCCTCGAAGACCGGGTGTTCCGGATCAAGACCGAGCGCTCCAGCGCGACCATCCCCGACACTCGCACCTCGCACAACCTCAGCAACATCGAGATCGTCGAGCAAGGCGAAGGGCAATGTCAGGTGCGCTTTAACTGGCACACCCTGAGCTTTCGCTATCAGGTCACCGACAGTTATTTCGGCACCAGCTTCTACACCCTCGACCTGCGCGGCGAACAGCCGCTGATCAAGGCCAAGAAAGTCGTGCTGAAGAACGATTACGTCCGTCAGGTCATCGACATCTATCACATCTGATCGAGACGGCGGCGAGCCGGGCTCGACGCTGTGAGCGAGGTGCACCATGAGTTTCCAGATCGCACTGAATTTCGAAGACGGGGTCACCCGTTTCATCGAGGCCTCGGGCCACGAAACCGTTGCCGACGCGGCGTATCGCCAAGGCATCAACATCCCGCTGGACTGCCGCGACGGCGCCTGCGGCACCTGCAAATGTTTCGCCGAGGCCGGGCGCTACGCCATGGGCGACAACTTCATCGAAGACGCCCTGAGTGAAGACGAACTGGCCCAGGGTTATGTGCTGACCTGCCAGATGCGCGCCGAAAGCGATTGCGTGGTGCGAGTGCCGGTCGGCTCGCAGGTGTGCAAGACCGAGCAGGCGAGTTATCAGGCGTCGATCAGCGATGTCCGGCAGCTTTCCGAAAGCACCATCGCGCTGTCGCTCAAGGGCGAATCCCTGAGCAAACTGGCGTTCCTGCCCGGTCAGTACGTCAACCTGCAAGTGCCGGGCAGCGAGCAATCCCGCGCCTATTCCTTCAGCTCGTTGCAGAAGAACGGCGAGGTCAGTTTCCTGATCCGCAATGTCCCCGGCGGCCTGATGAGCAGCTTCCTCACCGGGCTGGCCAAGGCCGGCGACAGCCTGAATCTGGCCGGGCCGCTGGGCAGTTTTTACCTGCGCGAGATCAAGCGGCCGTTGTTGCTGTTGGCGGGCGGCACCGGGCTGGCGCCTTTCACGGCGATGCTGGAGAAGATCGCCGAGCAGGGCAGCGAGCATCCAGTTCACCTGATCTACGGCGTGACCAACGATTTCGATCTGGTGGAACTCGACCGCCTCGAAGCCTTCGCCGCGCGCATTCCGAATTTCAGCTTCGGCGCCTGCGTGGCCAATCCGCAGAGCCAGCACCCGCTCAAGGGCTACGTCACCCAACACATCGAACCGCGCCACCTCAACGAAGGCGACGTCGACGTGTACCTGTGCGGCCCGCCGCCGATGGTCGAGGCGGTCAGCCAGTACATCCGCGAGCAGGGCATCACGCCGGCGAACTTCTACTACGAGAAATTCGCGGCGGCCTGAGTCTTCTTTCTGAATTGCGAGGTTGTCATGAGCAACAGATTCGCCAACAAGGTCGCGTTGGTCACCGGCGCGGCGCAGGGCATCGGTCGCCGGGTGTGCGAGCACTTGCTGGAGGAGGGCGCGCAGGTGATTGCTGTCGACCGCTCCGAACTGGTTCACGAACTGCAAGGCGAGGGCGTGCTGTCGCTGACCGCCGACCTCGAGCAATACGCCGATTGTGCGCGGGTGATGAGGGCATCCGTCGATGCGTTCGGGCGCCTGGATGTGCTGGTCAACAACGTCGGCGGCACCATCTGGGCCAAGCCGTTCGAGCATTACGAAGTCGAGCAGATCGAGGCCGAAGTGCGCCGCTCGCTGTTCCCGACGCTGTGGTGCTGCCACGCCGCATTGCCGTACATGCTCAAGCAGGGGCGCGGCGCGATCGTCAATGTGTCGTCGATTGCGACCCGCAGCCTGAACCGCGTTCCGTATGGCGCGGCGAAGGGCGGGATCAACGCGCTGACCGCCTGCCTGGCATTCGAGAATGCTGAGCGCGGGATTCGGGTCAACGCCACCGCGCCCGGCGGCACCGAAGCGCCGCCCCGGCGCATTCCGCGCAACGCCGCCGAACAGTCTGCGCAGGAGCAGGCCTGGTATCAGGAAATCGTCGCGCAAACCCTCGATAGCAGCCTGATGAAACGTTACGGAACCATTGACGAACAGGTCGGTGCGATTCTGTTTCTCGCCTCGGACGACGCCTCCTACATCACCGGTGTGACCCTGCCGGTCGGTGGCGGTGACCTCGGTTGATCACGCTTGAATGGACACTGAAATGAACCGGATCCTGATTGAAAACCTGTCGGCGGTCATCGTCGACCTGCCGACCATCCGCCCGCACAAACTGGCGATGCACACGATGCAGAACCAGACGCTGGTGATCCTGCGCCTGCGTTGCAGTGACGGTATCGAAGGCATCGGCGAAGCCACCACCATTGGCGGTCTGGCCTACGGCTACGAAAGCCCGGAAAGCATCAAGGCCAACATCGACGCGCACCTGGCGCCGGCGCTGATCGGCATGGACGCGGACAACATCAACGCCGCGATGCAGAAACTCGACAAGATCGCCAAGGGCAACACCTTCGCCAAGTCCGGCATCGAGAGCGCCTTGCTCGATGCCCAAGGCAAACGTCTCGGTCTGCCCGTGAGCGAACTGCTCGGTGGCCGGGTCCGCGACAGCCTCGAAGTCGCCTGGACTCTGGCCAGCGGCGACACCGCCCGCGACATCGCCGAGGCCGAACAAATGCTGGAAGCGCGGCGGCACCGGATCTTCAAATTGAAGATCGGCGCCAACCCGTTGGAGCAGGATCTGAAACACGTGGTGGCGATCAAAAAAGCCCTGGGTGAGCGCGCCAGCGTACGGGTCGACGTCAACCAGTATTGGGACGAATCCCAGGCGATTCGTGGCTGCCAGGTGCTCGGCGACAACGGTATCGATCTGATCGAGCAGCCGATCTCGCGGGTCAATCGTTCGGGGCAGATTCGCCTGAACCAGCGCAGCCCGGCGCCGATCATGGCCGACGAATCCATTGAAAGCGTCGAGGATGCGTTCAGCCTCGCCGCCGACGGAGCCGCCAGCGTCTTCGCCCTGAAGATCGCCAAGAACGGCGGCCCGCGCGCCGTGTTGCGCACCGCGCAAATCGCCGAAGCTGCCGGCATCGCTTTGTACGGCGGCACCATGCTCGAAGGCTCCGTCGGCACGCTGGCTTCGGCCCATGCGTTCCTCACGCTCAGGCAACTGACCTGGGACACCGAGCTGTTCGGCCCGTTGTTGCTGACCGAAGACATCGTCACCGAGCGCCCGCAGTACCGCGACTTTCACCTGCACATTCCACGCACCCCGGGCCTGGGCCTGACGCTGGATGAAGAGCGTCTGGCGCGTTTTCGCCGGCACTGATTCCTTAAGGAGAACGCCATGCTGTTCCACGTAAAAATGACCGTGAAATTGCCCGCCGACATGGACCCGGCCGTTGCCACAAAGCTCAAGGCCGACGAAAAGGAACTCGCCCAGCGCCTGCAACGCGAAGGCCAGTGGCGCCATCTCTGGCGCATCGCCGGGCACTACGCCAATTACAGCGTGTTCGACGTCCCAAGCGTCGAAGCGCTGCACGACACCCTGATGCTGTTGCCGCTGTTTCCCTACATGGACATCGAGATCGACGGCCTCTGCCGCCATCCCTCATCGATCCACACCGACGACCGCTGAGCCCGGACCCGACCCCACAACAACAAGATGAGGTGAACACCATGACCGTGAAGATTGCCCACACTGCCGAGCTGCAAGCGTTCTTCGAACAAGCCGCCGGTTTCGCCAACGACGGCGGCAGCTCGCGTCTGAAAACCATCGTCCTGCGGGTGTTGCAGGACACCGCCCGGATCATCGAAGACCTGGACATCAGCGAAGACGAATTCTGGAAAGCCGTCGATTACCTCAACCGCCTGGGCGGCCGCTCGGAAGCCGGGCTGCTGGTGGCCGGTCTCGGCCTCGAACATTTCCTCGACCTGCTGCAGGACGCCAAGGATGCGCAGATCGGCTTGACCGGCGGCACGCCGCGCACCATCGAAGGCCCGTTGTACGTGGCCGGCGCGCCGCTGTACGAAGGTGAATGCCGCATGGACGACGGCAGCGAGGAGGGCGTCGCCACGCTGATGTTGCTCGAAGGCCAGGTGTTCGACCCGCAGGGCCAGCCGCTGGCCGGCGCCACGGTCGACCTGTGGCACGCTAACACCAAAGGCACTTACTCGTTCTTCGATCAGAGCCAATCCGAATACAACCTGCGCCGCCGGATCATCACCGACGCCGAAGGCCGCTACCGCGCCCGCAGCATCGTGCCCTCCGGTTATGGCTGCGACCCGAAAGGCCCGACCCAGGAATGCCTCGACCTGCTCGGCCGCCACGGCCAGCGCCCGGCTCATATTCACTTCTTCATTTCCGCACCGGGGCACCGGCACCTGACGACGCAGATCAATCTGTCGGGTGACAAATACCTGTGGGATGACTTTGCGTATGCGACCCGTGAAGGGTTGGTCGGGGAGGTCGAATTTCTGGAGGATGCAGCGGGACGTCGAGCCGAATTGAAGTTCGACTTTCAGTTGCAGCAGGCGCCGGATGCGGCGGCGCAGCAGCGCAGTCAACGACCACGGGCGTTGCAGGAGTACTGATTCCGCAGTTCTGTTCGCATTGGCGGAACTGCGCAAAAAGTTGCGCAGTAATCCGTAATAAAATCACGGTAAAAATAGCTGGAGGCCTCGCAGATCAAGGCCTCCAGCCAAGTGCGCAAGAAGTTGCACAGCACTGCGCAACTTCTTGCGCACTTTTTCCCTGTTTCCTACAGCCAAAATCGAACGAATCTCACGTAAACGTCGTAAGTCTTTGATGGGTAACAGCCCTGATACGGCTGGCACGACTTTTGATAACTCCTTGGCCACCCGGGCAGGCAATCACGCCGTCCGGTCCTGTCTTTTGAGCAAGGAGCACACCCCATGGCAACACCAGCGTACATGTCGGTTACCGGCGAAAAACAAGGCCTGATCACTGCCGGCGCCTTCACCGCCGACTCCGTTGGCAACACCTACCAGGAAGGCCACGAAGACCAGGTCATGGTTCAGGCGTTCACCCACGACGTGATCATCCCACGTGATCCGCAGTCCGGTCAGCCAACCGGTCAGCGCGTGCACAAGCCAGTCGTGATCACCAAGGTCTACGACAAGGCTTCGCCTCTGCTGCAAGCGGCTCTGACTTCCGGCGAGCGCATGAGCGAAATCGTTATCCAGTGGTACCGCACTTCGGCGCAAGGCACCCAAGAGCACTACTACACCACCAAACTGGAAGACGCGATCATCGTCGCCATCAACAACAAGATGCACAACTGCCAGGACCCGGCAAACGCCCACTTCACTCATCTGGAAGAGGTGCATTTCACCTACCGCAAGATCACCTGGACCCACGAAGTCTCCGGTACTTCGGGCTCCGATGACTGGCGTGCTCCGGTCGTTTAATCGCGGCTGATGGTTGTACCGTTCCGGCCAGCGTTACTGGCCGGAACCTCTGAGTTCTTAAAGGATTACTGCCGCCAGATGCTTATCCATCTGGCGTGGGTTGCAGCACAGCACGAGGGACAAGGGAATGTTCTCACCGGCCAACCAGCCTCACTTCAATCTGACTATCGATGGCGCGGACAGCGACTTTCAGGTGCTGTCGTTCACCGGTCGGGAAGCCCTCAACACTCCCTTCGAATTCGAGCTGGAACTGGTCAGCGAAAAGGCCTCGATCAACCTCGAAAACCTGCTGCACAAACTGGCGTTTCTTCAGCTGTCGCCGAGCGGCACCGGTATTCACGGGCTGATCTACAGCATCGCCCAGGGCGAGGCGGGCAAGCGCCTGACCCGCTACAAGATCTCCCTGCGACCGCAGCTTTCGTACCTGGCGCACCGCTTCAACCAGCGCATCTTTCAGCAGATGACCGTGCAGCAGATCATCAGTCAGGTGCTGGAAGAGCACGGCATTCTGGCCAGCGATTACCACTTCCAGTTGAGTGCGGTGTATCCCGAGCGCGTCTACTGCACGCAGTACGACGAATCGGACCTGCATTTCGTCCAGCGCCTGTGCGAAGAAGAGGGTATTCACTACCACTTCCAGCACACGTCCAGCGGCCACAAACTGACCTTCGGCGATGACCAGACGGTGTTCCCGAAACTGGCGCCGGTGGCCTATCAGCAGGACTCCGGGCTGGTGGCGGACCAACCGGTGGTCAAGCGTTTCGGCCTGCGCCTGGCCACCCGCACCAGCCGTACCACGCGCCGCGATTACGACTTCGTCAAACCGAAGATCGAGCTGGAAAGCGACGCCAAGAGCAGCGCCCAGCCGGACCTGGAAGACTACGATTACCCAGGCCGTTTCGTGGATCGCGAGCGTGGCAAGCACCTGGCCAACCGCAACCTCGAACGCCACCGCAGCGACTATCGCCTGGCCGAGGGCAACAGTGATCAGCCGATTCTGGTCACCGGGCATTTTCTGGCCCTGACCGACCACGCCAATCCGACGTGGAACGACCTGTGGCTGCTCACCGAAATCTTCCACGAAGGCAAGCAGCCGCAAGTGCTGGAAGAGTCGGTGACCAGCGACACCACGGACAACAAAGACGATTTCCATCAGGGTTATCGCAACCGCTTCAACGCGATCCCGTGGGACGTGCCGTACCGTCCGCCGCTGGACCACCCGAAACCCAAAGTCCTCGGTTCGCAAAGCGCCGTGGTCACCGGTCCCGAAGGCGAAGAAATTTTCTGCGACCAGTACGGCCGGGTGAAGGTGCAGTTCTTCTGGGACCGCGAAGGCCAGCACGACGACAAGACCACCTGCTGGATGCGCGTGGCCTCCAGTTGGGCGGCGGAAACCTTTGGCTCGATCAACATTCCGCGAGTCGGCATGGAAGTGCTGATCACCTTCCTCGAAGGCGATCCCGATCAGCCGCTGATCACCGGTTGCCTGTACCACGGCGCCAATCTGCCGCCGTACAAGCTGCCGGACTTCAAGACCCTGGCCACGGTCAAGAGCAAGGAATACAAGGGCAGCCGCGCCAACGAACTGCGCATCGACGACACCACCAGCGAGATCAGCATCGCGCTGCGCAGCGATCACGGCGCGAGCGCGATCAACCTTGGTTACCTGACCCACCCGCGCCCAAGCGGCGGTCAGCCTCGGGGTGAAGGTTTTGAGTTAAGAACCGACCGCCACGGCGCCGTGCGTGCCGGAGCCGGTCTGCTGATCACCACCGAACCGCGTCCGAACGAATCGAAACACCACAAGGACCTGCCGGAAACCGCCGAGCGCCTGGCCACCGCCAGCGACCAACAGGACGGTTTCGCCACACAAGCCAAAGAGCTTCAGGCCCAGGAAGCGGGCGATCAGGACGACGTGGCCAAGGCCTTGCACGCGCAGCATCAAGGCGTACTCGGCAGTGGCCCGGCGAACCTCACCGCCAACGAATTTCCCGAGTTCACCGAGCCGCATCTGGTACTCGCCAGTCCCGCCGGCATCGCCCTGACCACGCCGCGCTCCAGCCACATCGCCACCGGCGAACACCTGGCGCTGAGCAGTACCGGGCACACCAGTTTTTCCATCGGCAAACGCCTGCTGGCCAGCGCCAGTCGCGGCATGCGCCTGTTCGTGCAAAGCATGGGCTGGCGTCTGGTGGCAGCCTCCGGCGACATCGACGTCAAGGCGCTCAAGGACAGCATCAACCTGCTGGCCAAACTCAACATCACCGCCAACGCCGACCGCATCACCATCACCGCCAAGACCGAACTGGTGATCCAGGGCGGCGGCAGCGCCACGACCTACAACGCCGGCGGCATCACCCACGCCACCAGCGGCCCGTACACCGCCCATGCGGCGAACTTCGCCTACACCGGCGCCAAAAGTCTGGCCGGCGTGTTCCCGGAACCGCCGAAACCGGGCAAGGGCAACCTCGAACTGTTCAACCAGTACGCCGGCCGCCAGGGCATCAAGGACGGCGACTACGAAGTCATCGATGCCTTGGGCAAAAGCATCAAGGGCAAGCTCGACTCGAAGGGTTTCGCCAGCGTTGCCGGCGCCGCACCGGGGCCAGCGCGGGTGCTGTTCGGCAAGGATCCGGCGGACACCTGGAGCGAAGGCAGTTACATCGGCAAACCGGAATGGCCGTTGAATCCGCCGGGGGCCGAAGACATTCCGAGCCAGGTGCAGGCCATGGTGGCGCAGGTGCTGCCAAGCAAGAACTGGGACATGTTGGAGAAGGGCAAGGACATGGCGAAAACAGGGATGGGCGCCGTGCAGACCGCGCAAGGTGCGATGCAAACGGCGCAGCAGGTGAAAGGCGTGATGCAGGGCGGAGGGGCCGGGCTGCCGAAACTGGCGAGTGCGGCAATGCCGAGTGCGTCGGGGATTCTCGGGGCGGCGAGCAAGGCGGGCAAGTTGCCGAGTCTGCCAACGCCGACACTTCCAAAACCTTCTTTGAAAACTCCGGAATTGCTGGCGGGTGAGGTGCTGTCATGACAACTGGGGGCGGTGGTGCGAAACAGCGTGAGCCGCAAGTCGCGGTGGTGCCACTCAACACGATCGATATTCAGGATGTTGGACGCGGCGCTGCCAAATTCGATGCCTGGTTGCAGTCTATCAGCGGCGGTGTCGTCACACTCGATCGGGTCAAGAACGTCGCGGGTGCTCTTCCTGTCGTGGGCAACATCATGGCGTTGGTTGATGCCCTTGGAGACATCGTCACCCTGGCCAAAAGCAAACAGCGTCAGGTGCTGGATTGGGTCAGCCTGGGTATCAACCTGATTGGTGTATTGCCTGCGCCACCGACCATGGCTTCTGCGCGCATGACACTACGCCCGACCCTGGGGTTGGTGCGTCAGGAGCTGCGTAACAGCGCCAAGATGCTGCTGGGGGACTCTCTGATTGAAGTGTTGATCGGGCATCTGAACGCGACCATCGTCGGCACCATCGATGACTTCGTCAAACAGGCACAACCCAAACTGGCGGGCATTCTCGACGACGCTGGAAAACTGGGTCAAAGCGTGGTGAACGAGATCGCCAAGGGCCTGGAAAAGGTGGTCAACGGCAAGCTCGATGCGAAGGGAGACCTCAATGCGGCCGGTTCGAAAATCACGGCGGCGCGCGGTCAGTTGTTGCATGACCCCAAGGCGGCTATCAGCAACATTTTCGGTGCCGCTTTCAGTGCCTACAAAGCTGCAGGCAAAGGCGTTGCCAACAGTGCCGCCAAGAACTTGCTGCCGGAGAAAGCCAAGGCTCTGGTACTGAGCAACACATCGATGCTTCGCACGCTGGGGGTGGAGCTGCAATCCCAGATGAAAAAGCTTGGTGACCCAGGCGTTCAGCATTCCATCGGCTGGCTGTTGCAGATGTTGGCGGGCTCTGTAGTAACTTGGCGCAAACGTCGCTCTCATGGTCAGGCCGCCAGTGTCAAACCGGGGGCCACGAGCAAGGCAGAACAACGCGCCGGCAAAGGCCAACTGGAGTTGCAGCAAAGCCAGGCTCGAGCCCGTTCTGATGCCAGTGATTGCAAGAATCGCGTCCCGACAGGCACGAAAAGAAACATCAGCTTTGCACGCGGCACGGAAACCATCACCCACACGGATTTCCGTTTGCCGGGCCCGTTTCCCGTGGTCTGGAACCGTACTTATTACTCGAATCTGGAGGCCTACGACAAAGGCAGCCTGGGTGCTCGCTGGATCAACGAGTTCACCACTCGTTTCGATTATGTGGATGACGGGTTGGTCTTTCATGCGGCCGATGGCCGAAGTCATGAGTTTGCGTTGCCCAAAGTCGGCGAAGCCCATCATGACCCGATTGAAAACCTGACTCTGATTCGCTCAGGTGAAAATCAATTGCTGCTGTGCCGCGGCGTCGAGCGAAAGGAGACCTACGTGCGTCGTGGGGCACGCTTTCTGCTCGCCGGCATCGAGCTGCGCAGCGGTGCCGGAATCATGCTGCACTATGAGCACATGCATGGTGATGAGCCGGTGCTCTCTGACCTGCTCACCTATCAGGGGGACGTTACAAAGGTTCATCTACAACTCGGAACACTGATCGATGACCACGGACGTCTGACAGGTTTGTGGGAGATCGCCGATGGCATTCCTCAGCGCCAACTGTGTGCCTATCACTATGATGCGTTGGGCGATCTGGTTCAGGCACGGGATGAAAACGGTTATGCCTGGAATTATGAATTCCGCAGCCATCTGATCACGCGATACACCGACCGGACCGGGCGGGGCATGAATTTGCAATGGCAGGGGGACGGCTCCGATGCCAAAGCGATTCGTGAATGGGCGGATGATGGAAGCTTCGATACTCGACTTGAGTGGGACGAAAACATTCGTCTGACCTACGTCACTGACGCTCACGGCAATGAGACCTGGCACTACTACGACATTCTTGGCTACACGTACCGTATCCGTCATCCGGATGAGCGTTCGGAATGGTTGTTCCGCGATGAGGCCAAAAATGTCGTGCGACATGTCCACACCGATGGAAGCGTTGATCGGTTCAGCTACGATGAGCGTGGCAATCTTCTCGAACACATCCGTGCCGATAACACCGTAGTGCATTACGCATACGATGATCTGGACCAACTGATCAAGGTTAGTGATGCAGAGGGCGGACAGTGGACCAGAGCTTATGACGACAGCGGCAATCTTGTGGAAGCTGTCGATCCTCTGGGTAACAAGACGGAGTACACCTACACATCTGCCGGCTATCCGGAGACCGTCAAGGATGCTAACGGAGCAGAGAAGAAATTCGAATACAACGATGCCGGTCAGTTGACCGGGTACACCGATTGTTCCGGCAAAACCAGTACCTGGGAGTACAACGGCCTGGGTCAGTTGATTTGCTTTACCGATGCGGCAGGGCAAAGCACCGAGTATGAGTACGTGGCAGGTCAACTGGTGTTGATCAGGCATCCGGACAAGTCTGAGGAGCGTTTCAGTCGCGATGCCGAAGGGCGACTGTTGGCCCATGTCGACGGCCTGAACCGCTGCACCACCTGGAACTACAGCGCCGCCGGCCTTATCGCCGAGCGAGTGGATGCGGCTGAGCAAACGTTGCGCTATCGCTGGGACCGTCTCGGTCGTTTGACCGCTTTGGAGAACGAAAATGAGCGTAGCGCCCATTTTCACTACGATCCGATGGGGCGGTTATTGGAGGAAACAGGTTTCGACGGCCATATTACGCGCTACCAGTACGACACTGAATCAGGTCGTTTGAGCAGCAAGCTTGATGGCGAGCGGCGAGTGGCTTTCCAATTCGACCTGATGGGCCGTCTGATAGAGCGCCGTGCGAGTCTGGGCGAACAGGTACAAAGTGAAACATTTGCCTACGATGGCAACGGCAATATGACACTGGCTGAAAATGATCACAGTCGCTTGCAGTGGTTCCACGATCCGGCGGGCAACCTGCTGCGTGAACATCAGCATTATCTGAGTCTGGAGCAGCCTCGGATCGCAGTCTGGCAACATGAATACGATGCCCTGAATCAGCGAGTAGCGACTGTGCGTCCGGATGGCCAAAGAGTCAGTTGGATGACCTACGGCAGCGGGCACTTGCTGGGATTGAAAGTGGATGACCACGAGTTGCTGGCCTGGGAGCGTGATGATCTGCATCGCGAAATCGCCCGTCATCAGGGCAACCATTTATTGCAGACGCAGAAGTGGGACCCGGCTGGGCAGTTGCAGGAGCAATTGTTGGGTCGCAGCGATGACAAGCGCACGTTGCTCAAGCGTGAATATCAATATGATCCTGCGGGCCAACTGATCCTTCTCAACGACACGCGACGCGGGCCGCTGACGTATCAGTACGATCCGGTGGGGCGCCTGATCAAGGCGGCGAGTCGACAGGGTGTGGAAACTTTCGCCTTTGATCCTGCCGGTAACTTGCTTGATGAGCCGGTTGAACAGATGCGCCGACCTCTGGATCAGGACCCGATGCGTAGCAAGCGGGTGGACAACCTGCTGCGCGAGTACTCGGGTACCCACTATGAATACGATGATCGAGGCAATCTGATACAGCGCTGGCACAACGGCAGTATCGCCAGAATGCGCTGGGATTTGTTCGACCGTTTGGTTCACTTTGATGATGCCCGACTGGAAGTCGAGTATGCCTACGATGTATTGGGACGCCGCCTTTACAAGAACTCGACTGCGCATTTCAAGCGGCGGCCTGAAGCCGGATCACAGTGGAACGACAATGAGTTTGTCCGCAAGCAGCGAGAGTCGGGTTGTGGTTTCACATTGTATGGCTGGGACGGCGATACGCTGGCCTGGGAGAGCAGTCCGGCTCTGCTGGATGGTGATCCCGGACGCACGGTGCATTACATCTATGAGCCGGGTACTTACATTCCGGTTGCGCAAGCTTTGCGACACCAGCCAATCATTCTGATGGGGCAGCCTGACCTCAGCGGCGAGTATCAATTGGAGGACGACCCGCTGTGGAATCACGTACCTGTGGCACTGCCAATCGACGTGTTGAGTTGGTATCAATGCGACCGAATGGGGACGCCTCTGGAGTTGACCGACCAGAATGGCGAAATAGCCTGGAGCGCTCAGTACAAGGCATGGGGGAGCGTGTCTGAGCAGCGTTCGCCATTGGCGCAGCAACAGGGTATTGGCAACCCGATTCGCTTCCAGGGGCAATATCACGATCATGAAACGGGGCTGCATTACAATCGTTATCGTTATTACGATCCGTTGATTGGACGCTTCATCAGCAAAGATCCCATCGGTTATGACGGTGGGTTGAACCTCTTTGTATATGCGCCGAGTCCACTGGGCTGGATTGACCCGCTAGGCTTGGCAAGATGTCCGTGTGCCGATCTGAAGAAAGGCAACCCTGAAGGAACCGGGCCATTCAGAGGTGGATCTTACGGAGGCACCACGGCCTCGGGGATCGAGTCGCATCACATGCCGGCAGACAGCACCAGTCCGATTAAGAGAAGCCAGGGGCCAGCAATACAAATGGAGCCCTATGACCATAGCCAAACAATGAGTCACGGCCACCAGGGTAATCCCGGAAAAGCCTATCGAGCTCAGGTTCAGTCAAAAATCGAAGTGGGAGACATGAGAGGTGCAATGGCGATGGAGATCAGAGATGTGCGCCGTGTAGCCACTCAGGTCGGACAACCCAGAAAGTACAATGAAGCAATGCAAGAAATGCTGGCGTATGCCAAGTGCCGTAAATTTCTGGATAAGTGAGAGAAACCATGAATGATCAAGCGTTCAAAGTGTGGCGAGATAAACTGGTTTCATTGGATCGCTACGAGAACCCGGAAGATGCTCGTGAGTTCTCGGCGCTCGTGAGCAGTGTCCGCGACGAACTCGATGCAAAAACCATTGATGTACTACTGTCGACCTTTTGCGATGAAGACGACTACGGTGTGCAAGAGCGCGTGATGGGTGTTCTTGATCATGCTGAAGCGGGCGTTTTTGCTGAAAGGCTTGCGGTGAACTTCTCAACGTTGCAAAGACAGGCAAGTGGCAAGGAATGGCCTCTTATTCTGATCGGTCGTGTCGTGAACTCGGACAACGCAGAGAAGATCAAGGCGATTGTCGCGGCTGCGAAGAAGTCCCCGGATCTTGACGCCTTTATTCGAAGTGATGAGTTCCTGGATGAGTATCCCGAGATCGAAAGCTACTTCCCCTGATACGACTCAAGGCCCGCCGTTTTCACGTTTGATGGATTCCACGGCCCCATTTGGCATGCCAGAAGTCAGGTCAAAGGAGTGACAACATGAAAGACGCAATCCGCCTCGGCGACTCCACCACCCACGGTGGCAAGGTCCTCGAAGCCTTCTCCCGGACTGACCTTAACGGCAAGCCGATTGCCGGGCTCGGTCACAAGGTCAGTTGCCCATTGTGCAAGGGGATTTTCCCGATTGCCGAGGGCAGCAGCACCTACACCGTCGATGGGGTGCCCATTGCGCTCGACGGTATGAAAACTGCGTGTGGGGCGGCGCTTATTGCCAGCGGCCCGAAGGGCGCGGTGGTCAGCTGAGCCCTGTAGTAAGACAGACCTAAGCTAATGCAAAAAAGGTATTTGTTCGGTGTTTTTAATATCGTTTAGTTTTGTTTCATAGACGAATCAAATGCATCAAACCGATAGACCTCCCGATTGCCATGACGGCACGCGCTGAATCGATCACGGACTCTTCAGGTTTGATTCACACGGGAGTGAATCATGCCGCACACCTCAGACATCACCGCATTACCCATCCTCGACCTGTCCCAGCTCGACGGTACGCCGTCGCAACGCCAGGCCTTTCTTGATGACCTGCGTCATGCCGCCCGCGATGTGGGTTTTTTCTACCTGACCGGCCATGGCATCGACGCCGGCCTGCTCGAGCAAGTGCAGGATCACGCACGCCAGTTCTTCGCCTTGCCCGACAGCGAGAAAACCGCTGTCGGCATGATCAATTCGCCGCACTTTCGCGGCTACAACCGCGCCGCTTCCGAGATCACCCGTGGCCAGCCCGATCAGCGTGAGCAATTTGATCTGGGCGCCGAGCGTGAGGTCTTGCCGTTGAACGCCGACAGTCCGTTGTGGGCGCGGCTGCAAGGGCCGAATCAATGGCCCGAGGCGTTGCCGCAACTCAAGCCGCTGTTGCTCGACTGGCAGCAGGCGATGACCCAAATGTCGCTGCGCCTGCTGCGCGCATTCGCTCAGGCGCTGTCCTTGCCGGAAGACGCCTTCGACCGGTTGTACGGCGACAAACCCAACGAACACATCAAGTTGATGCGCTATCCGGGGCAAGCCTCGACGGCGAGCAATCAGGGCGTCGGTGCGCACAAGGATTCGGGTTTTCTCAGCTTCTTGCTGCAAGACCGGCAGGCCGGGCTGCAAGTGGAGATCGAAGAGGGGCGCTGGATTGATGCGCTGCCTCGGGACAACACCTTGGTGGTGAACATCGGCGAGTTGCTGGAGCTGGCCACCAACGGTTACCTGCGCGCCACGGTGCATCGGGTGGTGTCGCCACCGGTGGGCAGCGAGCGATTGTCCATCGCGTTTTTCCTCGGTGCGCAACTGGATGCGGTGGTGCCGCTGTATCCGTTGCCGACGGCGCTGTTGCGTGAGGCGCGCGGCCCGGCCAGCGATCCGCTCAATCCGTTGTTTCGCGATGTCGGCTGGAATTACCTGAAGGGCCGACTGCGCTCCCATCCCGATGTCGCGCAGCGCTTCTACGCCGATGCGTCGAATACCCAGACACCGCTTCGCAAGACCGCCAACGCCTGATCCATCATTCGCAGAAGGACTCTTTCCATGTTGAAAAAAGCAGGCTTGACCCTGGCCGTCCTCGGCGCGCTGGTGACTTCGTTCAGCGCCCAGGCACTGGAGCCATTGCGCGTTGCCGCCGACCCGGTGCCCCACGCGCAGATTCTGGCGTACATCCAGAAACTCGATCCGCAGCTCAACCTCAAGGTGATCGAAATCCCGCAGGGCGTGAACTCCAACGAACTGCTGGTACACGGCGATGTAGACGCCAACTACTTCCAGCATCTGCCGTACCTGCAATCCCAGGAAAAGGCTCTTGGCGAGAAACTTGCGGTGGCCGCCACGGTGCACATCGAACCGCTGGGCATCTATTCCCATCGCCACAAAACCTTCGCCCAGGTGCCGGACAGAGGCACGGTCGCGGTGCCGAACAATGTCACCAACCTGAGCCGCGCGCTGTACCTGTTGCAGGACAACGGCCTGATCAAGCTCAAGCCTGGCTTCAATGACCCGGCGGCCGATCAGGCGACGCCCAAGGACATCGCCGAAAATCCGAAACAGCTGAAGATCCTCGAAATCGAATCGCCGCAACTGCCCCGCGCACTGGACGACGTCGACCTGGCGGTGATCAACGGCAACTACGCGCTGGAAGCCGGGCTGGTGCCGGCCAGGGATGCGCTGGGGCTGGAGAAGGCCGAGCACAACCCGTACGCCAATATTCTGGTGACCACGCCGAAACTGGAAAACGATCCACGCATTCAGCAACTGGCCAAGGACCTGACCTCGCCGCAAGTCGCCAAGTACATCGCCGAGAACTTCAAGGGCTCGGTGATCCCGGTGGCGGATGCCAAGCCATGATCGTCGTCGAGCAGTTGAGCAAGACCTATCCGTCAGCGTCGAGCCCGGCGCTGGATCAGGTGTCGCTGAGCATTCCCGATGGCGCGATCTACGGGATTCTCGGGCGCAGCGGCGCGGGTAAATCAACGTTGCTGCGTTGCCTCAATCTGCTCGAACGCCCGGATGCCGGGCGGATTCTGCTGGACGGCGAAGACCTCACGGCGCTGTCCGACCGTGAGTTGCGCCGCCAGCGTCAGCGCATCGGCATGATCTTTCAGGGCTTCAACCTGCTGCATTCGCGCAACGTGTTCGACAACGTCGCGGTGCCGCTGGAAATCGCCAAGGTTGCCAAGCCACAGCGTTATGAACGGGTTCGGGAACTGCTGGAACTGGTGGGCTTGGGCGACAAGGCCGAAGCCTTTCCGTCGCAACTGTCCGGTGGGCAGAAGCAGCGAGTGGGCATCGCTCGGGCCTTGGCGGCGCGTCCGGCGTATCTGCTGTCGGACGAAGCCACCAGCGCCCTCGACCCGGAAACCACCGCGTCGATTCTGGAGCTGTTGGGCGACATCAATCGGCAACTCGGTTTGACCATCGTCCTGATCACCCACGAGCTGGACGTGGTCAAGTCGATCTGCGATCACGCCGCGTCCATGGCCAATGGAAAACTGGTGGAGGCTGGGCCGGTGGCCCGATTGCTCGCCGATCCGCAGTCGGCCCTTGGCGCTTCGCTGCGGCCCAGTTGCGGTTTGCCGCTGGGGCATGACGCGCCCGGTTTGAGCTTTCTGCGGCAATACGGCGTACGGGCGGCCCACTCATGAACCGCGTGATCGACTGGAATGAAATCCTGCAGCTGGTGCTCAACGCTACCGGCGAAACCCTGTACATGGTGCTGTTCGCCGGGCTGTTCACCTTGCTGATCGGCTTGCCGCTGGGGGTGTTGCTGTTCATCAGTCGCCGTCAGGGTCTTTATCCGTTGCCGAGGCTCAATCAGGCCTTGGGCGCGGTGATCAACCTCGGTCGTTCGCTGCCGTTCGTGGTGATGCTGATTGCCCTGATCCCGCTGACCCGGCTGGTGGTCGGCACTACGTTGGGCAGCACTGCCGCCGTGGTGCCGATCACCATCGGCGCCTTTCCGTTTTTTGCGCGGATCGTCGAGAACGCTTTGGACGAAGTCGAAAAGGGCCGGATCGAAGCGATCCTCGCCATGGGCGGTGACATCCGCCACGTGATTTTCAAAGTGCTGTTGCCCGAAGCGCTGCCGGCCTTGCTGGCGGGCATCACCCTGACGCTGGTGATGCTGATCGGTTTTTCTTCCATGGCCGGGGTGATCGGGGGCGGTGGACTTGGCGATCTGGCGATCCGCTACGGCTATCAACGATTCAACAATGAAGTGATGGTCGCCACCGTCGTGGTGTTGGTCATCCTCGTCCAGGGTGTGCAAAGCCTGGGCGATCGACTGGTGCGTTCACTGGCTCATCGACGTTAAGGAATTTTATGAGTGCGCCTGTCGCCGTGGTCTCCGAGCCACTGATTCGTGTACGTGAACTGAGCAAGACCTTTGGCTCGAACCGGGCGCTGGACCGGGTCAGCCTGGATATTTTTCCCGCTGAAGTGGTGGCGCTGCTCGGCGCCAACGGTGCGGGCAAGTCGACGCTGGTAAAGATCCTCGCCGGCAGTCAGGCCCACGACGGCGGCGAGATCCGGATCGATGGCCAGCCCCGGCATTTCAGTTCGCCGCTGTCGGCGCGCCGCTTCGGCATCGTCGCGGTTCATCAGCAGATCAACGAGGGCATCGCGCCCGGATTGAGCGTGGCGGAAAACCTGCTGCTCGATGAACTGTGCCGCCCCGACGCCGACTTCTGGCTCAACCGCAAACGCCTGCTGGAACGCGCCGCGAGTATCGCTGCGGGGCTCGGTCTGGTGCTGCCGCTGGAGCAACCGATCGAACACCTCGGCCAGGCCGAGCGGCAACTGGTGGTGCTGGCCCGCGCCTTTGCCCTGCAACCGCGCCTGCTGATTCTCGACGAGCCGACAGCGGCCCTGTCGGATGCCGAAGCGCAGCGCCTGTTCGGGCTGATCGACACCTTGCGCAGTCGTGGTGTGGCGATTCTGTACATCTCCCATCGGCTGTCCGATCTGCAACGAGTGGCCGATCGCGCCGTGGTGTTGCGCGACGGGCAACTGGCCGGTGAGTTCAGTGCCCGGCAATTGCCAGAGGCACTGGAAGCGATGCTTGGTCAGGCGCTGGAGGCTCACGTCTACACACCGCGAGCGGCGGGGCGCGAAGTGCTGAAACTGCGCGGCGTGACAGTCCTGCCGCGCACCCGTGCCTTTGATTTGTCCTTGCACGGAAACGAAGTGGTGGTGCTGACCGGATTGCTCGGCGCCGGCAAAAGCGAGATCGCCGAAGTGCTGTTCGGGCTGCGCAAAACATTGTCCGGTTCTCTGCAACTGGACGGCATCGAGTGGCAACCGGGCTCGCCCCGCCAGGCGATCCAGAGTGGCGTGTTCTTCGCCGCCGAGGATCGCGCGAGCCAATCGCTGGTGGCGGACTTTTCATTGCGCCGAACCCTGACCTTGCCGTTCCTCGAACGCTTCACCCGTGGCGGTTTCATCCGCAACCGTGCCGAAGCGGCGGCGGTGGAGGCGCAAGTCGCAGCGCTGGGAATCAAGACCGCCTGCATCGATGTGCCGATGAGTGCGTTGTCCGGCGGCAATCAGCAAAAAGTCGTGCTCGGCCGCTGGTTGCTTGGCGAGGGCAGAGTGTTGATTCTCGACGAGCCGTTTCAGGGCGTCGATGTGCGTGCCCGGCGCGAGATCGGCCAGTTGTTGCGCGACAGCGCCGCTGGCCGCGCCACGCTGGTGATCTGCTCGGACGTCGATGAAGCGCTGGAGATCGCCGACCGGATTCTGCTGGTGCGCGATCACGCGGTGGTGGCCGAGTACCCGCGTGCCGGGCTGGATCGCGCCACCCTGGTCGCCGCGCTGGCCGGCAACGATCCGCAAAATTCTATTGTTCACGCCGCGCCAAGGAGTAGAGCGAGTGCCTGATTCGAGTTCCCTGTTGTCATCCGCCCTGGCGCCGTCCGAGCGCTTCGTGCAAGCGCTGATCCGCTATGGCCTGCTGTGGGTGCTGGCGTTGATCGTGGTGTTTTTCAGTGTCGCGGAACCGGCGTTCCTGCGCGTTGGCAACCTGTTCAGCATTCTGCAGTCGGTGTCGATTGTCGCGCTGCTGGCCTTGGGCGTGACGCTGACCATGGCCGTGGGCGGGCTGGATTTGTCGATCGGCGCGGTGGCGGCCATGAGCCTGATGATCGCCAGTTACGTGATGGTGGTGCTCGGCTGGGGTGCGGTGCCGGCGGTGCTGATCAGCCTGGCCGGTGGCGCACTGGTCGGGCTGCTCAACGGCTGGCTGATCGTGAAGATGCGCGTGCCGGACATTCTCGCGACGCTCGGCAGCATGTTCCTGGTGATCGGCGTGCAACTGATTCCCACGGGTGGTCGTTCGATTGCGGTGGGCATGACCCTGCCCAATGGCGACGAAGCCGAGGGTTCGTTCAGTGCGGTGTTTCTGGCGCTGGGTCGCGGACGGCTGTGGGACATCGTGCCGATTCCGGTGTTGATCACGGCGGTGGTTGCGGTGGCGGTGTGGCTGTTTCTCGAACGCACGCGCATCGGCCGGTTGTTCTATGCGATTGGCGGCAACGAGCAGGCGGCGCGTCTGGCCGGTGCGCCGGTGCAGCGCTTCAAGTTGCTGGCTTATGTGCTCTCGGCGCTGCTGGCCTCGCTGGGCGGTTTGTTGCTGGCGGCGCGATTGGGGCGCGGGGATGTCAGTTCCGGCAACGGCCTGGTGCTCGATGCGTTGGGCGCTGCGCTGATCGGTTTTGCCGTGCTCGGGGCGAAGAAGCCCAACGCGTTCGGCACGCTGGTCGGCGCGTTGCTGGTGGCTTCGTTGCTCAACGGCCTGACCATGCTCAACGCGCCGTATTACGCGCAGGATTTCGTCAAGGGACTGGTGCTGGTGCTGGCCCTGATGTTCACCTTCGGCCTCGCGCATCGGGCGCGCTGAGCCGGTTCATTGATGCTTCAAGGAAAGATCCATGCACGGTTCAATCAAGCAGTTCGCACGTCATTGCCTCGCCGGGGCGTTGCTCTCGGCACTGGCCTTCAATGCGCAGGCCAAGGCCTTGCCCGGCGCACCGGCGCCGTTCGATAAAGGTCAGGTACAGATCGCGCTGGTGGGCTATCTGTTCTCCGGGGATTTCCCTGAAGCCTATCTGCGCGGGGTGGAGAAACAGACCGAAGCGCTGGGCGCCAACCTGCGGATGTTCGACGCGCGGCAGCAGGCAGCCAGTCAGGGCGAGATGATCGATCAGGCCGCCGATCTCGGTGTCGACGGGATCATCGTGCAACTGGGGCTGGCGGAAACCCTCAAAGGGCCGATTGAGCGGGCGCTGGCCAAAGGCATCAAGGTCGTCGCATTCGACGTCGACCTGAACACGCCGCAAGTGACTCAGGTCGAGCAGGATCACCACGCACTGGCGCGGCTGGCACTCGATCAAGCGCTCAAGGACAACGGCACCCGCTTCGACGCCGGGTATGTCTACATCAGCGGCTTCACGCCGATGGAGCGCCGCGACGAGATCTGGAGCCAGGTCAAGGCGAGCAATCCGGGGATCATCGAGAAGGCGCGCTTCGGCACGCTCAATCCGCCGATTGCCAACTCGGTGGCGGATCAGGCCAGCGCCGTGTTGCGGGCCAATCCGGGGATCAGCGTGATCTTCGCGCCGTTCGACGAGTTCGCCAAAGGCGCGAAGATCGCCGTCGATGAGGCCGGTCTGAGCCGCAAGGTGAAGATCTACAGCGCCGATATTTCCACTGCCGACATCCAGATCATGAAAGAACCGGACAGCGCCTGGGCCGCCACCGCTGCGGTCAATCCGCAAGTGGCCGGGGCGATCAGCGTGCGCAGTCTGGCGATGCTGATTGCCGGGGAAAATCCGGGGCACAAGGTGCTGGTGCCGCCGACTCTCATTACCCGTCAGCAACTGCTGGATCTGGACGTGAAAAACGTGCGCGACCTTGGGCAGAAACTGCCGGCCTTCGGTGACACCGCCAACGTCGCGCGGTCGCCGTGGATTCCCGTGGCGAACTGAGGAGCCGACATGCACGACAAGGCTGCGCGTCTGCGCAAGAGCCGTTCGCCGAAAGCCGATGTGGCGTTGGGCGAACGGCTGCCACCGGGGCAGGTGCTGACGGAGCGTTTCCCGATCCTGCACGAAGGCGAGGTGCCGGCGTATGACCTGGCGAAGTGGTCGCTGCGCCTGTTCGGCACTTTGGCCAACCCGGTCGAGCTGACCTACGCCGATCTGCAAGCGCTGCCGCAACGCTCGTTGCAATGCGACATTCATTGCGTGACACGCTGGTCGAAGTTCGACACCCGCTGGAGCGGCGTGCACCTGCAAGACCTGTTGCAGGCCCTGGACATTCGGCCGACATCGTCCTTCGTCATGGCCCACGCCGATCACGGTTACCAGACCAACCTGCATCTCGAAGACCTGCTGCATCCGCACAGCCTGCTGGCCACCCATTACGACGGTCAGCCGCTGACCGCGCAACACGGTTGGCCACTGCGGCTGGTGGTGGCGGGGCGGTATTTCTGGAAAAGCGCGAAATGGCTGCGCGGGCTCGAGTTCACCGATCAGGAACAACCGGGCTTCTGGGAGCGCAACGGCTTTCATTTGCACGCCGATCCGTTCATTGAGCAGCGCTTCAGCGGCGATGCGCTGGACATTGCCGAAGATGCCTGGCGGGAAAAGGACTTCGACTGACGGCCTCTAACTTCGCTCCGAAAAAAACACACAGATTAATAACGCTCTCTACAACAACGTGGAGTGCGTTTTTTTGCGTGATTAGTTGTTCGTTAGTTGGACGTTCATGTTGTTGCGCAAACACAAGTGTTGCTCAGGCAACACTCCGTTCGTCGGGCATAACCTAAGCGTTATTGGTTCTTTTGCGGCGTGCGACCGCTCGTCTAGGATCGGTAAACAGGGGGTTCTACTAACTTTGGGGTTCTTGCGCTCTAACAGCCGATAGTTGTTCAGCACACTTGGCTGCCTTTCTGAATATCAAAACTACAGCAGAAATTGCCGTGCACCGATTGCTGACACTTCATGATTCGGCAGCGGCCGGTTATTAACTGCGATTCAAGGAGCTGTCGCATGATTCACCGTTCGCGTTCATTACTCGCCATCGCTGTTGTCAGTGCAATCTGGCAACTTCCTGCGCAAGCCGAAGAGACATCCGCGCGCGTCGACGATGACACACGGCTGGGTACCGTGCTGGTCACCGGCACTCGGGGCACCGCACGCACGGTGCTGGATTCGCCGGTGCCGGTGGATGTGCTGACCGCCGAGGACCTGAAGACCGCCGGCGCCAGTGGCGGCGAGCTGGGCCAGGCGTTGCAGACGCTGTTGCCGTCGTTCAGTTTTCCGCGCCAGTCCAACTCCGGTGGCGCCGACCACGTGCGCGCCGCGCAGCTGCGCGGCATGAGCCCGGATCAGGTGCTGGTGCTGGTCAACGGCAAGCGCCGGCACACCTCGGCGGTGGTCAACGACTCGTCGAAAATCGGTCGCGGCACGGCGCCGGTGGACTTCAACTCGATCCCGATCAGCGCGATCAAACGCATCGAAGTGCTGCGCGACGGCGCCGGTGCGCAGTACGGCTCCGATGCGATTGCCGGGGTGATCAACATCATCCTCGACGACGCCCCCGAAGGCGGCGAAGTCTCCACCAGCTACGGCGCCTACCACACCCATCAGGACGCGATCGGCAAAACCACCACCGACGGCCAGAACAGCGTGACCACCGCCAAGATCGGCACACGGCTGGGCGAGGAGGGCGGCTTCATTCGCGGCGGCACCGAGTACAAGGATCGCAACCCGACCAACCGCGCCGGCTACGACGGCTTCGCCGACACCCCGGGCCAGCGCAACTATGTGATGGGCGACGGTGTGGCGCGGGACGTCAACGCCTGGTTCAACGGCGAATTGCCGTTGGCCGGCGGCAAGGCCTACAGCTTCGGCACCTACAACGAACGCCACACCACCGGCGCTGAGTTCTATCGCTATCCGTCCGAGCAGCCGCAGTTCTACCCCAACGGCTACTTGCCGCAATCGTTGGGTGACAACACCGACATCTCCGCCACCGCCGGTTACAAGGGCCTGATCGGCGACGACTGGGATTTCGACAGCAGCGTCACCCACGGGCGCAACCGCTTCGAATCGGCGACCCGCCGCACCCTCAACGTCAGCCTCGGCGCGGACTCGCCGACCCGCTTCGACACCGGCGATTACGAGTTGCGCCAGACCACCACCAACCTGGATTTCAGCCGTGAATTGCGCCTCGGCGGCCGCTCGTTCGTGCTGGCGGTGGGCAGTGAATATCGCTACGAAAACTACCTGACCTTTGCTGGAGATGAAGCCTCTTACATCGGTTCCGGGGCCGATGGCGCCAACGGCCTGCGCCCGAGTGAAGAGTCGGATCTGGATCGCAACGTGTTCGGCACCTACGCCGAATTGTCCGGTGATCTCACCGACCGCTTCTTCGTTGATGCCGCCACGCGCTGGGAACATTACGACGACGCCGGCAGCAAACTCACCGGCAAGCTCAGCGGTCGCTACAAGCTGACCGATCAATGGGCGTTGCGCGGTGCGGTGTCGAATAACTTCCGCGCGCCGTCGCTGGCCCAGAGCGGCTTCCAGAACACCACCAGCAACTTCGGCGACGGCGGCACGCTCACCGATATCCGCGTGCTGTCGGTCAACGATCCGATTGCCCGTGCCCTGGGCGCGGAAAAACTCGATCCGGAAACCTCGAAGAACTTCAGCCTCGGCCTGACGTTCCAGTTGAACGAACGCTTCGATGCGTCGCTCGACGTGTTCCGTATCGACGTCAAGGACCGCATCACCCTGTCCCAGCGAATCGGCAGCGACGCGCTGGAAAGCTACATCAATGACAACTTCGGCGTGGCAGGCGTGCACGACGTCAACTTCTTCACCAACGCCGCTGACACCAGCACCGACGGCGCCGAACTGGTGCTCAACTACCATCAGCCGTTCTACGACGGGCAACTGGGCCTGACCACCGCGTACACCTACAACCACACCAAGGTCACCAGCACCAAGGGCACGCCGTCGCAACTGACCGCCTTAGGGATCGGCAACGACGCGCTGGTCGGGGTCGAAGAACGCAACACCCTGACCGACGCCGCGCCCAAGGATCGCTTCGTGTTTTCCGCCAACTGGACCAGCGAACACTGGGGCCTGCTCGGGCGTCTGACCCGTCAGGGCGAAACCACTCGGGTGTTCGATTTCGGCGACTCGCAGCCTGAGCAAACCTACGGCGCGGTATGGCAACTGGACGCCGAGGTGACCTACAAATTCACCCCGAAATTCAGCATCGCCCTGGGTGGCAACAACCTGACCGACAACTACCCGGAACGCTCGGGTTCGGCCATCAACTACGGCGGCAACCTGCCGTACGACGTGCTGTCGCCGATCGGCACCAACGGCGCTTATTACTACGCCACCGCTACTTACGGCTTCTGAGCTTTTTCCGCCATGGATGGCGGATCATCAGCGGGAACCTTCATGACTCAAACCTATGGCCCCAAGCGGCACCTGCCGGTGTTTCAGGCGTTGCTGATCACGCTGGGCATGGTCATCACCACCGACATTCTCAAAACCGCGCCGACCGTTGCCTTGAACGTCGGGCCGGAACATTTCTATTGGGTCTGGGTGCTCGGCGGACTGGCGTCGATGGCCGGGGCCTTGTGCTTTGCCGAGATGGCCACCGCGTTTCCGCATCCGGGCGGTGACTATCATTTCCTGCGCACCGCTTACGGCGAGCGCATGGGTTTCCTGTTTGCCTGGTCGCGATTCTCGGTGATGCACACCGGGTGGATCGCCTTGTCGGCGTTCATGTTTGCCGACTACTTCAATGCGGTCGTGCCGTTGGGGCATTACGGATCGGGAGTGTTTGCCGGTGCGATCATTGCCGCGTTGGTGCTGTTGAATCTGACGGGCAAGCACATCGGTTTCATTACTCAGACTGTGTTGGTCGGGCTGCTTGCTCTCGGGTTTCTGAGCATCGCCAGCGCCGGGGTCTGGCTGGCGTGGCAAGGGATCGAACCAACGCTGCCCAGCGATCCGGTGGTGCCCGAACACACTGGCGCGGCGGGGTTTTCTGCGGCGATGATTTTTGTGTTTCTGGCCTTCGGCGGCTGGAGTGATGCGGCGACGTTATCGGCTGAAGTGCGCGACGGTCGACGCGGCATTTTCATTGCCATGCTCGGTGCGCTGACGGTGCTAATGGCGATCTATCTGGCGCTGAACTGGGCGTTTGTCCAAGGGCTGGGATTCGAAGGTCTGGCCGCGAGCAACGCGCCGGCGGTGGAACTGTTGAACCGCGCCTTCGGGGCTCCCGGCGTGCTGCTGATTTTGCTGATGGTCGGCATCGCGGCCATCGCCACCATCAACTCGACCTTGCTGGTCGGCGCCCGCACCACCTACGCCGCCGCCCGCGATGTGCCGCAACTGCGCCGTTTCGGCGAATGGGACGAACGCGACGGCGTGCCGCGCAAGGCGTTGCTGGCGGAGGGGGCGGTCGCGTTGTTGCTGGTGTTGTTTGGCAGTTTTACCCAGAGCGGTTTCAACACCATGGTTGAGTATCTGACGCCGGTGTATTGGTTGTTTCTGAGTCTGAGCAGTCTGGCGTTGATCATTCTGCGGCGGCGTTTCCCCGAGATCCCCCGGCCGGTCAGGGTGCCGTTTTATCCGGTTTTGCCGCTGCTGTTTTCTGGCTTGTGCGTTTACATGCTGTATTCCAGCGTGACAGTGGTGGGGTTGGGGGCGTTAC